>NZ_JAVDVK010000001.1:947032-1262709 GCF_031456835.1 Leifsonia shinshuensis | reverse complement strand
CCGGCGGTGCGACGTCCGCGATCGCGCTGTACTTGAGCTTGAAGCCCGCGTCCGTCAGCGCCTTCTTGGCGTCGGCCCAGCTCTTCCCGACGACGTCGGGGACGGTGACCGGCTCGGGGCCCTTCGACGTCTCCAGCAGCAGCGTGTCGCCCGGACGCACCGGGTCGTGCTGCGGCTGCGCCGAGATGACGTCGCCCTCGGCGACCGTGTCGCTGTAGCTCTGCGGGCCGGCGGAGGTCAGCAGCCCGACCTTGCCGAGGATGGCGGAGGCGTCGGAGACGGACTTCCCCGCCACGTCCGGGATGGGGCCCGCCGAGACGACGAGGTTGACCGCGGCCGCCTCGAAGTACTGCCCGCCGCCGGAGATGTCCGCACCGGTGTCGGCCCGGGTCGCTGAGATGACGGTGTCGGCCGGAACCTTCGCGTCGAACTGCTTCGCGATGTCGCCCACCTTGGCGCCGGCGCCCGTGATGGCGCTCTTGGCCGCATCCGTGCTCTGACCGGCGAGAGCGGGGATGGTGATCGGCTTGGGACCCTGCGAGATGCGGAGCGTCACCTTGCTGCCGCGCGCGGCGGGGATGCCGGCCGCCGGGTCGGTGCTCGACACCATCCCCTTGGCGACGGTGACGCTGTACTCGGGCGCCTGCGCAGCGGTGAAGCCCAGCTTCTGCAGTTCGGCGGTGGCGGCGTCGGGCGTGGCGTTGACGACGTTCGGGACCGCGACGAGCGAGCCGGGGCCGGAGCCGAAGTACCAGCCGGTGCCGGCGGCGACCCCGGCGAGCAGGATGACGAGCGCGAACAGCCACCAGCCCTTCGAGCGGCGCTTGGTGGCGGCGGCGCTGAGCGTGGCCGTGGCCGCGGGCGTGCTCGAGGCGACCTGCTGGCGGATGGCGGGGTTGATGATCTGCGTGTCGCCGTCGTCGAGATCGAGGGCGGGCGGCAGCACCATGGTCGGCTGCAGCACCGCCACGCCGCGCAGCGACTTCTCCGCCTCGAGCAGGCGGTCGAGCATCTCGCGGGCGTCGCGCGGCCGGCGCTCCGGGTCCTTCTCGGTCGCCCACAGCACGAGCTCGTCGAGCTCGGCGGGGACGGCCGGGTTCTTCGCGCTCGGCGCCGGGACCGCGTCGTTGGCGTGCTGGTACGCGATCTGCATCGGCTGCTCGCCCTGGAAGGGCTGCTGGCCGGTCAGCATCTCGTACATCATGATGCCGAGCGCGTAGATGTCGCTGCGGGCGTCGGCGACGCCGCGCGTGACGAGCTCGGGGGAGAGGTAGGCGATCGTGCCGAGGAGCGCCTGTCCGGTCGCGGTGTTCGCGCTCGCGGCCCGGGCGAGGCCGAAGTCGCCGATCTTGATGCGGCCGTCGTCGGCGAGCAGCACGTTCTCGGGCTTCAGGTCGCGGTGGACGATCCCGGCCTTGTGCGCGGCCGCGAGACCGGAGAGCACCGCCTCCATGATGTCGATGGTCTGCTCGGGCGTGAGCTTGCCGTAGTCCTTGAGCAGGTCGCGCAGCGTGATGCCGGGCAGGTACTCCATGACCAGGTACGCCATGTCGGAGTCCTGGCCCTGGTCGAAGACGTTGACGACATTGGGATGCGCGAGCCGCGCCGCCGAGCGCGCCTCCTGCACGAAGCGGCTCTTGAAGGTGGAGTCGTCGGCCAGGTGGCCGTGCATGATCTTGATGGCGACGCGCCGCTCCAGGCGGAGGTCGGTGGCCAGGTAGACGGTGGCCATGCCACCGCGGGCGATCCGCGAGCGCACCTGATACCGGCCGTCGATGAGACGGCCGATCATCGGGTCGGTCTGGCTCGTGGTCACGAATCGAGTCTAGGGAAAGAGCCGAGGTGGAACCCGGCAAAACACCGGAGGACGCGACGGCTGTGACCCGGCTGTGACATTCGCGCTCAGCCGAGCTGGGCGAGCCAGGCCCGCGCGGACGTCTCCCATTTCGCGTAGGCGTCGGGGAAGGCGGAGAGCTGCACGGCCTGTGCGGCCTGCGTGACGGTCATGCCGGACCAGCCCGGGATGTCGAGGAGCCCGCGCGTGCGCCCGGGGTTGGGGTTCCCGCGGCCGCCGTAGAAGGCGAGCGTCGCGCGGGTCGGGTCGAGCACCTGGTCGGGCGTGCCCCAGCCGGTGCTCGGCCGCTGCTGGAACAGGCCGAGCGAATCGCGGTCGCCATAGCGGACATTGCGCAGGCCGGACTCCTGCGCGGCGGCGGCGAGGGCGATGACGATGCCCTGGTCCGGGACGCCCTGCTGCCGCCCGATCCGGATGATCAGCTGCGCGTTCGCGCGCATCTCGTCGCTGAGCGCCACGACTTTTCCGGCTGCCGCCTGGGGCAGCGGCGCGGGCGCGACCACCGGCGCCGCAGCGACGGGCGCGGGAGCGGACGGGGTGTTCAGCGCCGCCGTCGTCATGCCCGGGATGCGGATCTTCTGACCGGGGAAGATCAGGCTGGATGCGCTGAGGCCGTTGGCGGCGAGCACGGCCCGGGTCGTGACGCCGAAGCGCCCGGCGATGCCGCTGACGGTGTCGCCGCGCGCGACCGTGTACGTGGTGGTGGCCGCCTGCGGGGCGGCGGGAGCGGGGGCCGGAGCCGCGGGGGCTGCCGGCGCCGGAGCCGGAGCCGCGTGCGCCGGTCCCGCCAGCGCGAGCACCTGGCCGGGGAAGATGAGGCTCTTCCAGCTGAGACCGTTCATCGCCAGGACGGCCGCCGTGGACAGTCCGAAGCGGGCGGCGATGCCGGAGACGGTGTCGCCGGACTGCACCCGGTACGCGGCGGGCGCGGCGGCGACGGAGGTGCGCGCGGGGGAGGCCGCGGAGTCGTGGGCGATCGTGCTCACGACGGTGGAGCGCTGCAGCGCCGTGACCTCGCCGGTGTCGTCGGCATGGTCGGTGGCGCGCTGCTCCGGTGCGGCGGCCTGGGCCGGGGTGACGAGGTTCAGGGTGACCGCGAGCGAGCTGGCGACGGCGATCGGCACGGTGCCCAGCATCCCGCGGATCCTGCCGGTGTCTGTCAGAGCCATGGGATCCCCCTGTTCGAGTGACACGACGACAACCCACGGTGTCACGGAACGGTTAAGGAGTCAACAGAAGTGACGGATGTGACACGAGTTCACATGATCGTAACAATCGGGACGGCGTGCGCGCCGGCACGAGTCATGGCACGCTGGAGGGGTGAGCGAGCACGTCCAGACCACGGAATGGTTGACCGTCCCCGACCTCGTCGAGCAGTTGGGCCTGAGCGTGAGCCGGGTCCGTCGTCTCATCGAGGACCGCCACCTCGGCGCCAAGCGCATCGACGGGGTCCTCAAGGTCCCCGCGCTGTTCCTCAAGGACGGCCAGCCGCTGAGCGAGCTGCACGGCACGCTGATCGTGCTGGCCGACGACGGCTTCAGCGACGACGAGGCGGTCGACTGGCTGCTCGAGCCGGAGGAGAGCCTGGGCACCTCGCCGATCGAGGCGCTGCGGGCCGGCCGCAAGGCGGAGGTCCGCCGCGTGGCCCAGGCGCTCGCCTGATCGCGTTCGTCCGCCTCAGGCGCTGCGGCGCGTGACGGTCACGGCGAGGTCGCGCAGCTGCGCCTTCGCCGATGCGCCGAGCGGCGCCGACTCGAGCGCCTCGATCGCCCGGTCGACGTTCTGGGCGATCATCCGCTCCACGATGTCGACGGCGCCGGACTCCCGGATCGTCAGCTGCATCGTCCGGATCTGCTCCGGCGTCAGGTCCGGGTCGCCGAGCAGTTCGTCCAGCGTCGCGCGGGCGCCGGAGGGGATGGCCTGGCGCGTGAGCGCGATCAGCACGGTCCGCTTGCCCTCGCGCAGGTCGTCGCCGCTCGGCTTGCCGGTGACGTCGGCGTCCCCGAACACACCGAGCAGGTCGTCCCGCAGCTGGTAGGCGATGCCGAGGGGGAGCCCGAAGCGGCGCAGCGCGTCCAGCTGGCCGATCGTCGCCCCGGCGAGGCTCGCACCGATGAGCAGCGGCGACTCGATGGAGTACTTGGCCGACTTGTAGACGATGACGCGCTCGGCGCGCGCCAGCTGGTCGGAGTCGGGGCGGCCGGCCCACCCGATCTCCTCGAAGATGTCGAGGTACTGCCCGGCGGTCACATCCAGCCGCATCCGGTTGAACTCGGCGCGGGCAGCGCGCCGGGCCGGTGCGCTGACGAGCTGCGTGAGGCCCTCGTCGAACAGCTCGTCGCTCAGGATGAGCAGCAGATCGCCGAGGAGGGTGGCCGCGCCGGTGCCGAAGGCGGGACCGGATCCTTCCCACCCCTCGCGGTCGTGCAGCGCCTCGAACCGCTTGTGCGCGGCGGGCGCGCCGCGGCGGGTGTCGGAGTTGTCGATGAGGTCGTCGTGCACGAGCGCCGCTGCGTGGAACAGCTCCAGGGAGCTGGCGACCGAGACGACGGCGTCGAGCGCGCCGCCCGCGGTCACCGCGTTCGCGTCGGAGCCGTCTGCCGGCTCGTCGCCCGCGGTGCGCACCGACTGCCATCCCCAGAAGCAGAACAGGGCCCTGAAGCGCTTGCCGCCGCTGAGAAAATCCCTTGAGAACGCCGCGACGGGAGAGAGCTCATCGGCGATCGAGACGAGAATAGAGGCGCGCGCATCGAAGAATCCATCGATTCTGGACTGGATGAGGTCGACGAATCGGATGCTTTCAGACACACGCCTAGCCTAGCCAGACCGGCGAGGCTAGAATCAGGCTCACTTAGCCTCGAACCCGCCAGAAAGAGGGGGAATCGGATGCCGCTTTCGGAACATGAGCAGCGCCTCCTCGAAGAGATGGAACGCAGTCTCTATCAGAACGACGCAGACTTCGTAGCGAAGGTCGGAGGCAAGAGGGCTCGCCCCGCCTACCGGTCCATCGTGCTCGGCATCCTGCTCGCCGTCGTGGGCGTCGTCGTCCTCGTCGTCGGCGTGTGGTTCCGGCAGCCGCTCGTCGGCATTCTCGGCTTCATCGTCATGTTCGCCGGCGTCCTGGTGGCCATCGCCCCGGGCAAGCGCATCGCGGTCGAGCCGGGCGCTCCCGAGCCGAAGGGCGCGAAGGCGCGCGGCGGCCAGCCGGGCTTCATGGACCGCATGAACGACCGCTGGGACAAGCGCAACGACGGCGGAGAGGGCTGACCCTCCACTTCGCTCCACAGACTTCCTGACGAAGGGCCGATCTCCGGATCGGCCCTTTTTTCATGCCCGCTGCTGATCCCTGTCGCTCCATTTCCCTCCACCCAGTCTTCCCGCGTGATTTCGGGGCTCCACGTGCCCAGTTCGGGGCAATCTGGCCGCAAAGCAGTGTTTTGTGGATGAGAGTGGAGTAAAGTGGAGGCACACCGCAACCTGGGCCGGGAGAGTGGGGGTGGCAGCCGATGTTCCTCGGTACGCATGCCCCCAAACTCGACGAGAAGGGGCGCATCATCCTCCCGGCGAAATTCCGGGATGAGCTCGCGTCCGGCCTCGTCCTCACCCGTGGCCAGGAGCACTGCGTCTACGTCTTCTCGCAGCGCGAGTTCGAATCGCTCCACGAGAAGATCCGTCAGGCGCCGGTGACGAGCAAGCAGGCCAGGGACTATCTGCGCGTCTTCCTCTCGGGGGCGAGCGCCGAGGTCCCCGACAAGCAGAACCGCGTGACCATCCCGGCCGCGCTCCGCTCGTATGCGGGACTGGATCGCGACCTGGTCGTGATCGGCGCGGGCAGCCGCGCGGAGATCTGGGACGCCACCGCCTGGGAGACCTACCTGGCCGAGCAGGAAGCGGCGTTCGCGAGCACGGAGGAGGAGGTGATCCCGGGACTCTTCTGAGGCCCGCGTCCCTGACGCCGGACTCCCAGCCATACGCCCTGACACCACTTCCCCGGTGTCAGGTCGGGATGGATGGGGATCCGGAACCAGGAGCGGGGCCCCGGCTCCCGAAACGTCATGAACGACAACGAGCGCATCCACACCCCGGTCCTCCTCGAGCGCTGCATCGAGCTGCTCGCACCGGCCCTCACCAAGCCCGGAGCCGTCTTCGTCGACGCGACGCTCGGGATGGGCGGCCACTCCGCCGGCATCCTCGAGCGCTTCCCGGAGGCCACCCTGGTCGGCCTCGACCGCGACCCCGAGGCCCTGGCCATCGCGGGGGAGCGGCTGGAGCGCTTCGGTCCGCGCGTCCACCTCGTCCACACCGTGTACGACGGCATCCGCGAGGCCGTGGAGGGACTCGGATTCGAGGCCATCGACGGCGTGCTCTTCGACCTCGGCGTGTCGTCGCTGCAGCTCGACCGGGTGGAGCGCGGCTTCTCGTACTCGAAGGACGCACCCCTCGACATGCGGATGGACGGCACGAGCGAGCTGACCGCGGAGACGGTCCTGGCCGAGTACTCCGAGGCCGACCTGCGCCGCATCTTCCGCGACTACGGCGAGGAGAAGCTCGCCGGACGCTACGCCGCCCGCATCGTGGAGGCGCGCGAGCGCGAGCCGCTGGAGCGTTCCGGCCAGCTCGTGGATCTCATCGTGAAGGCGACCCCGGTCGCTCTCCAGCGTCAGGGGCACCCGGCCAAGCGCGTCTTCCAGGCGCTGCGCATCGAGGTCAACCAGGAGCTCGCGGTGCTGCAGCGGGCCATCCCGGCGGCCATCGACGCCCTCGCGGTCGGCGGACGGATCGTCGTGGAGGCGTACCAGTCGCTCGAGGACCGCATCGTGAAGCGCGAGTTCCAGGCCCGCTCGACCTCCAGCGCCCCCGCGGGCCTGCCGGTCGAGCTGCCCGAGCACCGGCCCGAGCTGAAGCTCCTGATCCGCGGGGCCGAGCTCGCGGACGACGACGAGAAGGCCGCCAACCCCCGGGCCACCCCCGTGCGGCTGCGCGCCGCCGAGCGGGTCCGCCCCGCGAACACCAGCACCGATCAGACGAGGAGGCGCCCGTGAGCACCACCCTGGCAGAGGCCGTTCCGGCGCCCGCCCGCAAGCGGCCCGCCGCACTGTGGCACGGCGGCGCGCTCCCGGCTCCGGTCGAGGAGCCGGCGCGCACCCACCTCGAGGTGGTCCCGACCCGGTCGCAGCGCCGGGCCCGCCCGCGGGCGCTCTACGCGGCGATCGCGGTCGGCACGCTGCTCGTGATCGTCGTGGCGCAGCTCCTGCTCAGCATCGGCATCTCGCAGGGCGCCTACCAGCTGAACGCACTGCAGGCCCAACAGAACCAGCTGCAGCGCTCCTACCAGGCGGTCTCGGAGGACCTCAACCGGGTCTCGTCGCCGCAGAACCTGGCGGCGAACGCGAACGCGCTCGGGATGGTGTCCAACAGCAACCCTGCCTACCTCCGCCTCTCCGACGGCGCGGTGCTCGGCGCCCCGCTGCCCGCGAACGGCGCGGCCGGAACGGTGACCGGCACGCAGGGCAACCTGGTGCCGAACTCGCTGCTCGCCGGGGTGCCCCTGGTGACCCAGGCGCAGCAGCAGGCGAATTCCTCCACAACCGCCGGACAGGCTGCGAATTCCACGACTCCGGGTGCCGCTACCGCGCCCACGACGGCCCCGACCGTACCGTTGCAGGGAGCGTTGCCGACCCCGGTGACGCACTGACGACGGGACGGGCGCGCATGGTCAGCAAGAAGATGCTGCGGCGGAGGACCGCCGTGACGGTGCTCGCCGTCGCGGCCTCCGTCGGCATCCTCGGAGCCAAGCTCGTCGACATCCAGGTCGTCCGGGCGGACGAGCTGCAGCGGCAGTCGGTCAACGCCAAAGAGGTGTCGACCCCGCTGCTCGGCAACCGCGGCGACATCGTCGACAGCGACGGCACCGTGCTCGCCACGACCATCTACACGTACACCGCGGCGGCATCGCCGAAGGACGCCATTGCCGGCGGCCGGGAGAAGATGGTCGAGGCGGCGGCGAAGATCGGCGCCCTCACCGGGCAGGGCGGCGACGCGGTCGTCGCGCTGATCGACGCGGCGCTGAAGGAGAACCCGAAGTCGCAGTACGTGCTGATCAAGTCGGGGATGGACGTCGCCACCTTCGACAAGCTCGACAAGCTCCCGTACCCGTGGCTCACCTTCACGAAGAAGCAGGCGCGCAGCTACCCCAACGGCGCCGTCGCGGGCAACCTGATCGGCTTCCTCTCCCAGGGCGGCGACTCGGGTCTCGAAGAGAGCGAGAACGGGTGCCTCGCGGGACAGGACGGCGAGGAGACGTACCAGCGGGGAGCCGACGGCGTCGCGATCCCGGGCAGCACGGTCGTGCAGAAGCAGGCCAAGGACGGCGGGACGCTCAAGCTCACCATCGACGGCGACCTGCAGTGGTTCGCCGAGCAGACGCTGGCCCAGCAGGTCGGCGCCACGGGCTCGAAGTTCGGCTTCGTGACCGTCGCCGAGGCGAAGACCGGCAAGATCAAGGCGATCGCGCAGTGGCCGGCGCTCGACCCGAACAACATCGACGCGACGGACCCGTCGTACTGGCGCCTGCAGTCGCTGACCGACCCGCGCGAGCCGGGCTCGACGTTCAAGGCGCTGACGGCGGCCATGCTGATCGACCAGGGCAAGGCGACGCCCACATCTCAGGTGCTCGCCCCCTACTCCTGGAAGTCGGGCAACGGGGCCGACCTGCACGACTCCGGGTACCACGACCCGCTGCGCCTCACGCTGACGGGCGTGCTGATGATGTCGTCCAACACGGGCATGTCGCAGCTCGGGCGGGCGCTCAGCGACCAGACGCGCTACGACTACCTCAAGAAGTTCGGGATCGGCGATCCCACCGGCCTCCCGTACCCGAACGAGTCCTCCGGCGAGCTCCACCCGGTGAAGGACTGGGACGACCAGACCAAGTACGCGACCATGTTCGGCCAGGGCGTCTCGGCGACCCAGCTGCAGATGGTCGACGCCTACCAGGCGCTCGCCAACGGCGGCACGCGCATCCCGCTGTCGCTGGTGGAGGGCTGCCAGCACCCGGACGGGTCCGTCACGGACGTGCCGAACACCAAGCCCACGCCGGTCGTCTCGGCCCAGGCGGCCGCCACGACGCTCGGGATGATGGAGTCGGTCGTCACCGACGGCGAGCTCAAGAAGCAGCTGCAGATCCCGGGCTACCGCATCGCCGCCAAGACCGGAACGGCCCAGCAGCCGGACGGCAAAGGCGGGTACCTGCCCTCGTACTACGTCTCGGTGATGGGCGTCGCTCCGGTGGACGATCCGCAGTACGTCGTTTCGGTCAACCTCGGGTTCCCGACTACCATTACTTCGTCGGCAGCCGCCGCTCCGCTGTTCCACACGATCATGAGTCAGGTGCTGAAGACCTACCGGGTGAAGCCGTCGACGACGAGCCCGGCGGGCTATCCGCCCTACTACTAGAAACACCCCTACTGAAAGTGAGCCTCGTGACAGGACCGGCGCCCTCTTCTCTGCGCCCCGAGCATCCCGTCGCCCGCCCGCTCGCCCAGCTGGTAGCGGAGTTCGGGCTGGATTGCCGCGGCGACCTCGACGGCGTCGAGGTGACCGGTGCTGCGCTGGCGAGCTCCGCCGTCGAGCCCGGCGACCTCTACGTCGGCGTGCCCGGACGCAACGCGCACGGCGCCACCTACGCGGCGGCCGCGGCCGAAGCGGGAGCGGTGGCCGTGCTCACCGACGAGGAGGGCGCGGCGCTCGCGGCCGACTCCGGCCTGCCCGTCATCGTCACGCCCGACCCGCGTGCGGCGCTCGGCGCCGTCTCGGCGTGGATCTACCGCACCGATGAGAACTCGGCGACCCTCTTCGGCGTCACCGGCACCAACGGCAAGACCAGCGTGGTGTACCTGCTGAACGCCATCCTCGGGCAGCTCGGGGTCGTATCCGGCCTCAGCTCGACGGCCGAGCGACGCATCGGCGACACCGTCATCACGAGCAAGCTCACGACGCCGGAGGCCAGCGAGCTGCACGCCCTGCTGGCCCGCATGCGCGAAGAGGGCGTCCGCGCCGCCGCGATCGAGGTGTCGGCGCAGGCGCTGAGCCGTCACCGCGTCGACGGCATCGTCTTCGACGTCGTCGGCTTCACCAACCTGAGCCACGACCACCTCGACGACTACGCCGCGATGGACGACTACTTCGCCGCGAAGCTCGAGCTCTTCCAGCCGGACCGCGCCCGCCGCGGCGTCGTCACCGTCGACTCCGACTGGGGCCGTCAGCTGGTGGAGCGCTCGCGCATCCCCGTCGCCACGCTGTCCAGCTCCCCAGGCTCCGACGCCGAGTGGATGCTGACCGTCACGGAGGAGACGCTCACCCGCACCGCCTTCGCGCTCGAAGGCCCGGACGGCCGCCGCCTCGAGACGAGCATCCCGCTGCTCGGCGCCTACAACGCGTCCAACGCCGCGCTCGCCATCGTCATGCTCGTCGAGTCGGGCTACGACCTCGACGCGATCGGTGCCGCGCTGGAGCGCGACGGCGGGATCGACGCGTACATCCCGGGTCGCGCGGAGCGCCTCTCCGGTGACCGCGGACCGGTCGTCTTCATCGACTACGGCCACAGCCCCGACGCCTTCCTCTCGATGCTCAGCGCGCTGCGCAAGGTGACCGACGGCCGGATCGTCATGGTCTTCGGCGCCGACGGCGACCGCGACACCACCAAGCGCACCGACATGGGCGCGATCGCCGCGCGCGGTTCGGACGCCGTGGTGATCACGGACTTCCACCCGCGCTGGGAGGATCCGGCCACGATCCGCGCCGCGCTGCTCGACGGCGCCCGCACCGCCGTGCCCGACCTGGAGCTCTACGAGGTGCCGGACCCGCGTGCCGCCTTCCGCACCGCGCTCTCGCTCGCCGGCGAGGGCGACGTCGTGCTGTACGCCGGCCCCGGCCACGAGGACTATCAGGAGGTCGCCGGTCAGCGGCTGCCGTACTCCGCCCGCGAGGATGTGCGTCTCGCCCTGCGAGAGGCCGGGTGGCTGTAGATGATCGCCCTGACTCTGGCCGAGATCGCCGCGGCCACGCGCGGCACGCTGCTGCTCGACGGCGTCGTGCTGCCCGATGGCACCCCCGCGACCCCGGAGACCGTCATCACCGGGCTCTCCACCACCGACTCCCGCGAGGTCGTGCCCGGCACGGTGTTCTTCGCCAAGCCCGGAGAGGTGACCGACGGCCACCTCTTCGCCCCGCAGGCCGTGGAGGCCGGCGCGGCGCTGGTCGTCGTCGACCACGCTCTCGACCTCCCGGTGCCGCAGCTGCTCGTGGAGGACACGGTGGTCGCGCTCGGCGACCTCGCGACCGAGGTCATCGCCCGCGTCCGCGCGCTCGGACTCCTGAAGATCGTGGGCATCACCGGCTCCAACGGCAAGACCACGACCAAGAACCTGCTGCGCGCCGTGCTGGAGCAGGTCGGACCGACCATCGCGCCCCGCGCCTCGTTCAACAACGAGGTCGGCGCCCCGGTGACGATGATCCAGGTGACCGAGGAGACCCAGTTCCTGGTCGCCGAGATGGGCGCCAGCGGCATCGGCGAGATCGCGCGCCTGGTGCGCATGGCCCGCCCGGACGTCGGCGTCGTGCTCAAGGTGGGCCTCGCCCACGCCGGCGAGTTCGGCGGCATCGAGAAGACGCTCCAGGCGAAGACCGAGATGGTCATGGACCTGCTCGACTCCGACGTCGCGGTGCTGAACATCGACGACCCCCGCGTCGCCACGATGGCCGGCAAGACCGTCGCGCGGGTGCTGTGGTTCGGACTGGACGAGCGCGCCGACGTGCGCGCCACCGACATCGTGTCCGATCGCCGGGGCACCTCCTTCACGCTGCACCTCCCGCCGCGCGACGGGGGAGAGGGCGCCTCGCGCCCGGTGCGCTTCCAGGTGCTCGGCGAGCACCACGTCATGAACGCCCTCGCCGCAGCGGCCTCGGCGCACGTGCTCGACGTCGACATCGACACGATCGTCGCCGCGCTCCAGACCGTGAAGACGGCGGAGCGGTGGCGGATGGAGGTGCTGGGCAACAGCGACGTGACGGTCATCAACGACGCCTACAACGCCAGCCCCGACTCGATGGCCGCCGCGCTCAAGACGCTGGCGCAGATCGCCGAGCCGTCCGGCCGGACGATCGCCGTCCTCGGCGAGATGAGCGAGCTGGGCGAGTTCTCGGGCGAGGAGCACGACCGCATCGGCCTGCTCGCGGTCCGGCTGGGCATCAACCAGCTCGTCATCGTCGGCCCCGAGGCCCGCCGCATGCACATCACCGCGATCAACGAGGGCTCGTGGGACGGCGAATCGCTGTACTTCGAGACCCAGGACGACGCCTTCGAGCACCTGTCCGGTGCGCTCCGTCCGGGCGACACCGTGCTGGTGAAGTCGTCCAACTCGGCCGGGCTCCGCTTCCTCGGCGACCGACTGGGAGAATCCTTCTCGTGAAAGCCCTGCTGACCTCCGGTGCGCTGTCCATGGCGTTCACGCTGTTCCTGACGCCGCTGTTCATCCGGCTGTTCCGCCGCCTGCAGTGGGGCCAGTTCATCCGCGACGACGGCCCGCAGAGCCACCACGCGAAGCGCGGCACCGCCACGATGGGCGGCATCGTCGTCATCCTGGGCACGCTGTTCGGCTACTTCACCGCGCTCCTGCTCACCGGCGACGGGACCAGTGTGTCCTCGTTGCTGGTGCTGTTCCTCATGGTGGGCCTCGGCGTGGTCGGCTTCATCGACGACTTCCTCAAGACCCGTCGCGAGCGGAGCTTGGGGCTCACCGGCTGGGCGAAGGTGGCCGGCCAGGTCATCGTCGCGACCGTGTGGGCGTTCCTCGCGATCCGCTTCCCGAACGGCAACGGCTACACGCCGGCGACGATGACGGTGTCGTTCATCCGCGACCTGCCCGCGATCGACTTCGGCTCGATCACCAAGTTCGGCGTCATCGGCGTGCTCGTCGGCTACGGGCTCTACCTGATCTGGATCAACTTCCTGGTCGCGGCGACCTCGAACGGCGTGAACGTCACGGACGGCCTCGACGGGCTCGCGTCGGGCGCCTCGATCCTCGCCATCGGCGCCTACATCATCATCGGCTTCTGGCAGTCGATCCAGTCGTGCGCGAACGTCAAGCTGAGCGTCGAGAACGTCGCCAAGTGCTACGACGTGCGCGACCCCTTCGACCTCGCCATCGTGGCGACCGCCATCGTCGGCGCCGTGGTCGGCTTCCTGTGGTGGAACACCTCGCCGGCGCAGATCTTCCTCGGGGACACCGGCTCCCTGGCGCTCGGCGGCGCGGTCGCCGCCCTCGCCATCCTGAGCCGCACCGAGCTCCTGCTGGTGCTCATCGGCGGCATCTTCGTCATCGAGGCCGGGTCGGTGATCGTCCAGCGGGCGTACTTCAAGCTGACGCACGGCCGCCGCATCTTCCTGATGAGCCCCATCCACCACCACTTCGAGCTGAAGGGGTGGGCCGAGGTGACGGTCGTCGTCCGGTTCTGGATCATCGGCGGCCTGCTCGTCGCCGCCGGTGTGGGCTCCTTCTACCTGGAGTGGCTGGCCACATGAGCGACACCGGCAACGACGCGCTGCAGCAGCGGCTGACGGGACTCACCAGCTGGTACTCCGACTGGACCGGCCTCCGGGTCGCCGTGTACGGCCTCGGCGTCACCGGGTTCTCGGTGGCGGACACCCTCGCCGAGCTCGGCGCGGAGGTGCTCGTCGTGGCGTCCTCGGCCGACGAGGAGCCGCGGATGCTGCTGGAGGTCATCGGCGCCGAACTGGTCGAGCAGGCCGACCTGAGCGCTCCGCCCGCACGGCTCGCGGAGTTCGACCCGGAGCTCGTCATCGCCTCGCCCGGCTTCCACTGGGACCACCCGCTCCTCCTCTGGGCGCAGCAGCGCGGCACCGCCGTCTGGGGCGACATCGAGCTGGCGTGGCGGCTGCGCGACAAGGTCGCGCGCCCCGACGGCGCCGAGGGCCCGGCGGACTGGATCTGCGTCACCGGCACGAACGGCAAGACCACGACGGTGCAGCTGACCGCCACGATGATCCTGGCGGGCGGCAACCGCGTTGCGCCGTGCGGCAACATCGGCGTCCCCGTGCTCGACGCCATCCGCGACCCGGAAGGGTTCGACGTGCTGGTCGTGGAGCTGTCCAGCTACCAGCTGCACTGGGTGAACCGAAACGCCGGGGGAGAGCTGTCCCCCTTCTCGGCCGCCTGCCTCAACATCGCCGACGACCACCTCGACTGGCACGGTTCCCTCGAGGCGTACATCGCGGCGAAGGCAAAGGTGTACGACAACACGCAGGTCGCCTGCGTCTACAACAAGGCCGACGCCACCACCCTGCGGATGGTCGAGGAGGCCGAGGTCATCGAGGGCGCGCGTGCGATCGGCTTCGGCCTCGGCGTGCCCGGCCCCAGCGACTTCGGGATCGTCGACGGCATCCTGTGCGACCGCGCGTTCCTGGAGGAGCGCCGCAACACCGCGATCGAGCTGACCACGCTCGACGAGCTGAACGAGGCGGGGCTCGCCGCGCCGCACGTCGTGGCCAACATCCTGGCCGCCAGTGCGCTGGCCCGCTCGTGGGGCGTGGAACCGCAGACCATCCGCGACGTCCTGACGGCGTTCCGGCTGGATGCGCACCGCATCGAGCTGGTGCGGGCGCAGGCGGGAGTGAACTGGGTCGACGACTCCAAGGCCACCAACCCGCACGCGGCGGATGCGTCCCTCCGGGCGTACCCGTCGGTCGTCTGGCTGGTGGGCGGTCTGCTCAAGGGCGTGGACGTCGACGACCTCGTCGGCAAGCACGTCGGCCGCCTGCGTGGCGCGGTGCTGATCGGCGTCGACCGGGAGCCGCTGCGCGCGGCATTCCGGCGACACGCGCCGGACCTTCCCGTGCTGGAGGTGGAGGCCGACGAGACTGATCAAGTCATGCCGACGGCGGTGCGGCTGGCCGGCGGTCTCGCCCGCGAGGGCGACACCGTGCTGCTGGCTCCGGCGGCGGCGTCGATGGACCAGTTCGCGGACTACGCAGAACGCGGCCGCCTGTTCCAGACGGCCGTCCACGAGTACTTGGGAGGTGAGGCGGATGACGACGAGCCCGCCTCGCGCTCCGGGCAGGACTGACCGGACCCCCAGCACCGGCCGGCCTCACAGCACCGCGCGTCCCGAGACCCCGACCCGCCTGGGCGCGCTCACCACGCGCATCCAGCTCGGCCGGTCGATGACGTCGGAGTCGGCGAACTACTTCCTGCTGCTGGGCGTCACCCTCTTCATGGTGGTCTTCGGTCTCGTCATGGTCCTGTCGTCGTCGGCCGTGGAGTCGCACAACGACAGCGACAACTTCTTCTCGCGCTTCTGGTCGCAGGGCGCCTACGCGCTGGTCGGCCTGCCGCTGATGTTCGTGGTGTCCCGCATCCCACGCACGTTCTGGAAGAAGTCGATCTGGTTCTTCCTCGCGGCGGCCTGCTTCCTTCAGGTGCTGGTGCTGCTCACGCCGCTCGGCATGGAGATCGGCGGCAACCGCAACTGGCTCAAGATCGGCTCCCTCACGGTGCAGCCGTCGGAGGCGATCAAGCTGGCGCTCGTCGTCTGGCTGGGCGTCGTGCTGGCCCGCAAGCGGGACGTGCTCGACCAGTGGAAGCACGTCGCCATCCCCGTGGTCCCGGTGGCCGGTGGAGCAGTCGCCCTGGTGACCCTCGGCGGCGACCTCGGCACGACCATGATCATGGCGGCCCTCATCCTGGGCGCCCTCTTCTTCGCCGGGGTGCGGCTGCGCTACCTGGCGACCGGCGTCGTGTTCGTCGCCATCGCGGCCGTCATCGTCGCCATGTCGAGCGCCAGCCGGCTCGGGCGCATCGCCGCGCTCTTCGGCGGCTCCAGCGCGGCCAACCCGGACGTCAACTGGCAGATCGACAACGGCTTCTACGCGCTCGCCTCCGGCGGCGTGTTCGGGGTGGGCCTCGGCAACTCGCACTCGAAGTGGTCGTGGCTGCCGGCGGCCGATACCGACTTCATCTTCGCCATCATCGGCGAGGAGCTGGGGCTGATCGGCGCGGTCGTCGTGCTGCTGCTGTTCGTGCTGCTCGCGGTCGTGTTCCTGCGGATCATCCACGCGTCCACCGACCCGTTCGCGCGGGTCACGACGGCGGCGATCATGGTGTGGCTGATCGGCCAGGCGTTCGTCAACATCGCGGTGGTGCTGGGCGTGATCCCCGTGCTCGGCGTACCGCTCCCACTGATCTCTGCGGGTGGGACTGCGATGATCAGTTCCATGATCGCCATCGGAATCGTGCTGTCGTTCGCGCGCCAGTCGCACCGCGACTCGCTCGCCACCCAGGATGCCGACCGGGCGGGTGCCCGCCGGTGACGCGCTACCTGCTGGCCGGCGGTGGGACCGCGGGCCACGTCAATCCGCTGCTCGCGGTCGCCGACCGGCTCCGCCGCGATGACCCCGACGCCGAGGTGCTCGTGCTCGGCACGAAGGAGGGTCTGGAGGCGCGGCTGGTGCCCCAGCGCGGCTACGAGCTCGCGACCATCCCGAAGCTGCCGTTCCCGCGCCGCCCGAACGCCGCCGCACTGCGCTTCCCCGGTGAGTACCGGCGCGCCATCGGTACCGTGCGCGACCTGATCCGCGATCGCTCGATCGACGCCGTCGTGGGCTTCGGCGGGTACGCCGCTGCTCCCGCCTACTCCGCCGCGCGCAAGGAGGGCGTCCCGCTCGTCCTGCACGAGGCGAACGCGCGGCCCGGCCTGGCCAACCGCCTCGGCGCGCGCTACACGCCGTGGGTGGGCGTCGCGTTCGGAGGCACGCCGCTTCCGCACGCCCGCTTCGTCGGGATGCCGCTGCGGGTCGAGATCGAGCAGCTCGACCGAGCCGCGGCGCGTCCCGCGGCGGCCGCCGAGTTCGGGCTCTCCGCCGACCGGCCGACCCTGCTCGTGACCGGCGGCTCGCTCGGCGCCCGTCGCATCAACCAGACCATCGCCGCGCGCGCTGCCGAGCTGACCGCCGCGGGATGGCAGGTGCTGCACATCCAGGGCGGCCGCGGCGAGATCGCCGACCCCGGCATCGCCGGCTACCGCCTGCTCGAGTACTGCGACCGGATGGATCTGGCGCTCGCCATCGCCGACCTGGCCGTGGCGCGCGCGGGCGCCGCCACTGTGTCCGAGTTCGCCGCGCTCGGCGTCCCCGCCGTGTACGTGCCGTTCCCCATCGGCAACGGCGAGCAGCGCTACAACGCCGCCGGCGTCATCGCCGCGGGCGGCGGGATGCTCGTGGACGACGCCGACTTCCAGCCCCCGTGGGTGGATGCGGAACTGCTCCCGCTGCTCGCCGATCGTGAGCGTGTGGCCGACATGGGCCGCCGTGCGGCATCCGCCGGGGTCCGGGACGGGTCGGACCGCATGGTCGCGCTCGTCCGGAGCGCCCTCGGCTGATCCGCGCCTCGACCGCGTAGCCTCATACTTGATGGAGTCCTTCTCGCGTAACCGAAAGCTGCACCCGTGACGATCAAACCCGACCTCACCCTCGCCCTCCCGGAGGAGCTCGGAAAGCTCCACTTCGTCGGAATCGGCGGCTCCGGGATGAGCGGCATCGCCCGGCTGTTCCTCGAGTCCGGATACACGGTGACCGGCTCGGACGTGCGCCACTCCGCCAACATCGACATGCTGCGCGGGCTCGGCGCCACCGTCGCGATCGGCCACGACGCGGCCAATGTCGGTGACGCCGACACGCTCGTCGTCACCGGCGCCCTGTGGCAGGACAACCCCGAGTACCAGCTGGCCCTGGCGAAGGGCCTCCCGGTGCTGCACCGGTCGCAGGCGCTCGCCTGGCTGATCAACCGCTCGCGGTTGGTCGCCGTCGCCGGCGCGCACGGCAAGACCACCTCCACCGGCATGATCATCACCGGGCTGCTCGGCCTCGGCGAGGACCCGAGCTTCGTGAACGGCGGCGTCATCGCCTCCCTCGGGAAGAGCTCGCAGACCGGCACCGGCGAGCTGTTCGTCGTGGAGGCCGACGAGTCGGACGGCTCGTTCCTGCTCTACGACACCGCGGTCGCGCTGATCACCAACGTGGACCCCGACCACCTCGACCACTACGGCTCGCTCGAGGCCTTCGAGGACGCGTTCGTCACTTTCGCGCGCGAGGCCGACGAGTTCGTCGTGGTGTCGTCCGACGACCCCGGCGCCGTCCACGTCACCAACCGGTTGCGGGAGCAGGCGCCGGAGAAGCGCATCGTCACGTTCGGCGAGGCGGAGGATGCGGAGGTCCGCGTCCACTCGATCGTCACCGACGGCCCTGTCGCCTTCACGCTCCGCTACCAGGGCGCGGACTACTCCGCCCGGCTGCGGGTGCCCGGCCGGCACAACGCCATCAACGCGGGCGGCGCCTTCGCCGTGCTGACGGGTCTGGGCTTCGAGCCCGCCGCGGCCCTCGCGGCGATCGCCGAGTTCGGCGGCACCGAGCGTCGCTTCGAGCTGCACGGAACGGTCGGCGGTGTGAGCGTCTACGACGACTACGCGCACCACCCGACCGAGGTCGCCGCCGCCCTGTCCGCCGCTCGCACGGTCGTCGGCGACGGGCGGATCATCGCGGTGCACCAGCCCCACCTGTACAGCCGCACGCGCCTCTTCGCGAAGGAGTTCGCCGAGACGCTGGAGCGCTACGCCGACGAGACCGTCGTGCTCGATGTGTACGGCGCGCGCGAGGACCCGGAGCCCGGCGTGACCGGCGCACTGGTCGCCGACCGCTTCGAGCATCCCGAGCACGTCGCGTTCATCGCCGACTGGCAGCAGGCGGCGGACCACACGGCTCAGATCGCGCGCGAGGGCGACTACGTCATCACCCTCGGCTGCGGCGACGTGTACCGCATCGTGCCTCAGCTGCTCGACGCCCTGCGGCGCGAGCACCCGGAGAACGCCGCCGCGTCGGCCGCCCGCGCGGAGTGACGGGGACCCATCGGTGAAGCGTCCCCAGGGTCACGACCGGACGGCCGTTCCGGCCGCGCCGGCCGCGCCCGCTGCGCGGCGCGAGTCCGGCGATGGGTCCGCGCGGCCTGAGCGCGCGTCCCGACGGCCGGTCGGGACGGTGACCGAGCCCATCCCGGTGCTCGCGCCGCCGACGGGAGCCGGGCACACCAGCGCGCGCAGCGACAGCGGCCCGCGGCCGGACACGGCCGGTCGGCCCGAGTCCACCGGTCGCCCCGACACATCCCCGTACTCGCGCCTGCCCAGCAACCGCGAGATCGACAAGGCCCTCCGTGCCGCCCGGCGGGAGCGCAAGCGCGTGGAGCGCGGCGAGGTGCGTCGGTTCACGAAGCGTTCGCGTCGCCGCAGGCTCGCCTGGCTGGCCGCGGCGGGCGTTGTCGCCGCGCTCGTGCTGGCGGTCGTGCTCGTGGCGTACTCGCCGCTCCTGGCGCTCCGGCACATCCAGGTCGTCGGCACGTCCCGGCTGGATGCGACCACGGTGGAGAAGAAGCTCTCCGACCAGCTGGGCACCCCGCTCCCGCTGCTCGACCAGGCGGGCATCTCCAGCGACCTGGCCGCGTTCCCGCTCATCCGCAGCTACACGGTCGAGAGCCACCCGCCGGACTCGATCGTCGTGCGCGTGGTCGAGCGGCAGCCGGTCGGCGTCATCCAGCGCGGCGGAGCCTTCACCCTGGTGGATGCGGCCAAGGTGCCGATCTCGAGCAGCGAGAAGCGACCGGACGGGTTCCCGCTCATCGCGGCCGGAGGCGGCGCGGCCGACGTGGATGCGGACTCCGGCTTCGCCGCGGCCGCCGGGGTGCTCAGCGCCCTGCCTCCTGCGGTGCTCGCGCAGGTGGACACGATCTCGGCGAAGACGAAGGACGACGTGAGCTTCACCCTGCGGGGGAGCGGTGCGACAGTGGTCTGGGGCAGCGCCGAGGACTCGGGCCTCAAGGCCGCGGACCTCGAGGCGCTGCTGAAGAGCGCGAAGGGATCGTCCCGTTACGACGTCTCCTCGCCGCACAGCGTGACGACGGGATAGGCGCGTTTGGGCCGGACTTTTCCGACACGCGGCCCGGGTTCCCCGGGCGGGGCGTGCGCGCACCTAACGTCGGATCGAGAATTGCATACTCAGCAAGACTTTAAGCCTCAACTTGAGGTTGAGGGTTCCCGTGGAGGCCGGACGTGACAGCACAACAGAACTACCTCGCCGTGATCAAGGTCGTCGGCATCGGCGGAGGCGGCGTCAACGCCGTCAACCGCATGATCGAGCTCGGCCTCCGCGGCGTCGAGTTCATCGCCATCAACACGGACGCGCAGGCGCTGCTCATGAGCGACGCCGACGTCAAGCTCGACGTCGGCCGTGAGATCACCCGCGGTCTCGGCGCAGGCGCCGACCCGGAGGTCGGACGCCGCGCGGCCGAGGACCACGCCGAGGAGATCGAGGAGGCGCTCGCGGGCGCCGACATGGTCTTCGTCACGGCGGGCGAGGGCGGCGGCACCGGCACCGGCGGCGCGCCCGTGGTGGCGCGCATCGCCAAGTCGATCGGCGCGCTGACCATCGGTGTCGTCACCAAGCCGTTCTCCTTCGAGGGCAAGCGCCGGCAGCAGCAGGCCGAGGCGGGCGTCCAGCGCCTGAAGGAAGAGGTCGACACCCTCATCGTGGTGCCGAACGACCGGCTGCTGGAGATCAGCGACCGCGGCATCAGCATGCTGGAGGCGTTCTCCACCGCCGACCAGGTGCTCCTCGCCGGTGTCCAGGGCATCACGGACCTGATCACCACGCCGGGCCTGATCAACCTCGACTTCGCCGACGTCAAGTCGGTCATGCAGGGCGCGGGCTCCGCGCTCATGGGCATCGGCTCGTCGCGCGGCGCCGACCGCGCCATCAAGGCGGCCGAGCTGGCCGTCGCGTCCCCGCTGCTCGAGGCCTCGATCGACGGCGCGCACGGCGTGCTGCTGTCCATCCAGGGTGGATCGAACCTCGGCATCTTCGAGATCAACGACGCCGCCCGGCTGGTGCAGGAGGCGGTGCACCCGGAGGCGAACATCATCTTCGGCGCCGTCATCGACGACACCCTCGGCGACGAGGTGCGCGTGACGGTCATCGCGGCCGGGTTCGACGGCGGCGAGCCGAACTCGCGGCCGGCGGCGGTCGACGCGCGCCGGGCGAGCTTCGTGGAGGCCGGCTCCGAGCAGTCCCAGGTGCAGTCCTCCGCCGAGGTCGAGGCGGGCGAGATCCCGGCCCCGGCGACGGAGACCTGGCAGACCGGCGAGAACCCGGTCGCCGAGACCGCACCGCAGAAGGACCCGGCGTTCGACGACGAGAATGACGACCTCGACATCCCCGACTTCCTCAAGTAACGGTCTGGCCGAGCGGCTCGCCGCGGTCCGGGAGGGCGTCGCCGACGCCTCCCGGGCCGCGGGCCGTCGCCCGGAGGAGCTCACCACCATCGTCGTGACGAAGTTCCACCCGGCGTCGCTGGTACGCGAGCTGGCCTCGCTCGGCGTCCGCGACGTGGGGGAGAACCGCCACCAGGAGGCGCAGGAGAAGGCGGCCGAGCTGGCCGACCTCGACCTGACCTGGCACTTCGTCGGCCAGCTGCAGAGCAAGAAGGCCCGGCAGGCGCGCCGGTACGCCTCCGTCATCCACTCCGTCGACCGCACGTCGCTGGTGGATGCGCTGGCCTCCGACGAGTCCGACGTCGACGCGTTCGTCCAGCTCAACCTCACCGACGACCCCGGGCGCGGGGGAGTCGCCGACCGCGACCTCGAAGCACTGGTCGAGCACGTCCTGGAGACGCCCGGCCTCCGCCTCCTCGGCGTCATGGCCGTCGCTCCGCTGGGCGAGGAGCCCGCGCGCGCCTTCGAGCGCGTGCGCGCGGCGTCCGACCGCGTCCGTGCGCTCGCGCCCGGCGCGACGGCGATCTCGGCCGGGATGTCGCAGGACTACCGCGAGGCGATCGCGGCGGGCGCGACACACCTTCGCATCGGGACCGCCATTACCGGGAATCGGCCGGAGCTTCGTTAATCTCGAAGCAAGAGTTCGAAACGCGTGGCGAGGCGTCGGCGCGCAGGTCTGTACGGAGGAAGCGATGGCCAACCCGCTGAAAAAGACGATGGTCTACCTGGGCCTCGCCGACGAGGAGCTGGAGTACGAGGAGCAGCCGCAGGAGCAGGCGCACAGCCAGCCCCGCCGCGAGACCCCGGTGCACACCCCGGCCGCGTCGCCGGTCCAGGCCGTCCCCCATCCCGCTCCGGTCGCCCCCGCGGCCGGCCGCGCTCCGGTCACGCCGCTGCGCAAGTCGTCCACCGCACGGAATGCATCGGTACAGGAAATGAACGAGATCCTCACGGTCCACCCCCGCCAGTACCGCGACGCGCAGGCGATCGCCGAGTCCTTCCGCGAGGGGATCCCGGTGATCATCAACCTCTCGCAGATGAGCGAGGGCGACGCGCGCCGGCTCATCGACTTCGCGAGCGGCCTCTCACAGGGCCTCTACGGCAAGATCGAGCGGGTCACCCCCAAGGTGTTCCTGCTCTCCCCGAGCCACGTCGTCGTCTCCGGCGAGCACGGCGGACAGGACGCCGAGGTCGACGCGTCCTTCTTCGCGCAGGCCTGACCCCAGCATCCGACGCTCGAAGCGCATCGGCACCCTCACAGGGGAGCCGGTGCGCTTTCGTCCATACTGGGTAGGTGTTCGTCGTCTCCCTTGTCGCGACTGTCCTCTATTACGCGCTGCTCATCTACTTCTTCGTCCTCTGGGCGCGCTTCGTGCTCGACCTGGTGCGGGTCTTCGCGCGTCAGTGGCGCCCCCGCGGCTTCGGGCTGGTGCTCGCCGAGTCGACCTACGTCGTTACGGACCCGCCCATCCGCTTCTTCCGCCGGATCATCCCGCGGCTCTCGATGGGGCCGGTCGCGATCGACTTCGGCTGGAGCCTGACGATGCTGGTCGTGATCATCGGCTTGTACGTCACCCTGAATTTCCGCTGAGCGTCGCTCCGGGTCCGGCCGCGGCGCCCGTTGTATCGTTGACGAGCCGGCGCGACCGTGCGGCGGAGTGCGCGACCGCCGTCCGCTTTGCTAGCGTTGGCTGCACGCGTTCCAGTTCCAATTTCACGATCTAAGGGTGGCTTGCCATGGCGCTGACTCCGGAAGATGTAGTCAACAAGCGGTTCCAGCCGACGAAGTTCCGCGAGGGCTACGACCAGGACGAGGTCGACGACTTCCTCGACGAGGTCGTCGTCGAGCTGCGTCGCCTGAACCAGGAGAACGACGAGCTCAAGCAGCGCCTCGTCGCCGCCGACTCGCGCATCGCAGAGCTGCAGCGCAGTGGCGGACAGGGTGCCCCGGCCGCAGCGGCCGCTCCCGCGGCGCAGGCGGACAACGCCGAGACCGAGCGCCTGCAGCGCGAGAACGAGGAGCTCAAGCAGCGCCTCGCCCAGGCGCAGCAGGAGGCCGCTCAGGCCAAGCAGCAGGCGCAGGCCGCGCCCGCGTACCAGGCCCCGGCCGACGACGCGAACGACCCGAACGCCACCAACAACCTGCTCCAGCTCGCGCGCCGTCTCCACGAGGAGCACGTGCGCGAGGGCGTCGAGAAGCGCGACCAGCTCATCGCCGAGGGTCACGCCACCGCCGCGCGCATCGTGGCCGAGGCGGAGTCGAAGCAGCGTGCGCAGATCAGCGCGCTCGATCAGGAGCGCACCGGCCTGGAGCGTCGCATCGACGAGCTGCGCACGTTCGAGCGCGACTACCGCAAGGGCCTCAAGAGCTACATCGAGGGCCAGCTCCGCGACCTCGACGCGCCCGTGCAGGGCGGCGGCCAGAACGCGGGCGCGCGCTCGGCCGCTCCCGTGAGCGCTGGAAACGCCGTCCCGGCCCCGGTCCCCGCCGGCGGATCCGACGACTCGAGCAACCAGGGCCAGCCCCCGGTCTTCCCCGGCTTTGGAGGCTGAACCCTCCCGGCCCAAGGTCAGCATCAGGGCCTTGGCGGTCCTGGCAGTGGTCGCGCTGTGCGTGTACCTCATCGATCAGATCGCCAAGGTCCTGGTCGTGTCGAACCTCTATGAGGGCCAGCAGCTCGAGGTCCTGGGCCAGCTGCTCCAGTTCCACTTCGTCAAGAACGCCGGCGCCGCCTTCTCGATCGGCAGCGGCTCCACCTGGATCTTCTCCATCGTCGGGATCGGGGTTCTCGGCTTCGTCATCTGGTACGCGCCGCGCATCCGGTCGACCGCCTGGGCGGTGCTGTTCGGTCTGCTGCTCGGCGGACTGCTCGGCAACCTGACGGACCGCCTGTTCCGCGAGCCCGGTTTCGGGGTCGGCCATGTCGTCGACTTCCTGCAGATCCCGCTGCTCCCGGCCATCTTCAACCTGGCCGACGTGGCGATCGTGTCGAGCATGGTGCTGTTCCTCATCCTCACCCTGCGCGGTGTGGGGCTGGACGGCAAGCGCACGGACGACGAGGGCCAGGACGACGACGCGACGGACGCGGACGCCGAGGCGGAAGCCGCCGACGCCGACGCGGCGGCCCCGGCGGCACCGGCCGCCCCCGCCGCTCCGGCCGCCGACCCGCGCGACGACAAGCCGCAGAGCTAGTGGAGTCGCGCAGCTTCCCCATCCCGGACGGGCTCGAGGGCTCGCGCGTCGACGCCGGCCTCGCGAAACTGCTCGGCTTCTCGCGCAGCTTCGCCGCCGAGATCGCCGAGGCGGGCGGGGTGACCGTCGACGGCCGCGAGGCCGGCAAGTCCGACCGGCTGAGCGCCGGCTCGTGGCTCGAGGTCACCTGGCAGCCGAAGTCCGACGTCGAGATCGTGCCGATCGCCGTGCCGGAACTCACGATCGTGCACGACGACGACGACATCGTGGTCATCGACAAGCCGGTCGGCGTGGCCGCGCATCCCTCGGTCGGCTGGGAGGGACCCACCGTCCTCGGCGCGCTGGCCGCGGCCGGCTTCCGTATCTCGACGTCCGGCGCCGCCGAGCGCGCGGGCATCGTGCACCGTCTGGATGCGGGCACCAGCGGTCTGATGGTGGTCGCCAAGTCGGAGCGCGCGTACACCGCGCTCAAGCGCGCCTTCCACGACCGCACGGTCGAGAAGATCTACCACGCCGTGGTCCAGGGCCACCCCGACCCGCTCACCGGGACGATCGACGCGCCGATCGGCCGGCACCCCCGGTCCGACTGGAAGTTCGCCGTCGTCGCCGGCGGCAAGCCCTCGGTGACGCACTACGAGACCATCGAGGCGTTCCCGTCCGCCAGCCTGCTCGAGATCCACCTGGAGACCGGGCGCACGCACCAGATCCGGGTGCACATGGCGGCGCAGCGGCACCCCTGCGCGGGCGACGCGATGTACGGCGCCGACCCCGTCCTGAGCGCGAAGCTCGGTCTCACGCGGCAGTGGCTGCACGCCGTCCAGCTCGCGTTCGACCACCCGGCGTCGGGGGAGTGGGTCACGTTCACGACGACCTATCCGGCCGACCTGCAACACGCGCTGGACGTGCTCCGAGAGTCGTAGGTCCGACGTAGGCTGGTGTCACTCATGAGCGACTCCTTCGTCCACCTCCACGTCCATAGCGAGTACTCGATGCTCGACGGCGCGGCGCGCGTCAAACCCCTCATCGAGGCTGCGGCCGCGCAGGGTATGCCGGGCGTCGCGGTCACCGACCACGGCAACATGTTCGGCGCGTTCGACTTCTGGCGCACGGCCACCGACGCGGGGATCAAGCCCATCATCGGCACGGAGGCGTACCTCACCCCGGGCACGCACCGCACCGACAAGACCCGCATCCGGTGGGGCGACGGCGGCGGCGACGACGTGTCGGGCTCCGGCGCGTACACGCACATGACGATGCTCGCGGCCACCACCGAGGGCATGCACAACCTGTTCCGGCTGTCGTCGTACGCGTCGATGGAGGGCTACTACTTCAAGCCGCGCATGGACCGGGAGCTGCTCAGCCGGTACTCGAAGGGCATCATCGCCACCACCGGCTGCCCGTCCGGCGAGGTGCAGACCCGGCTGCGGCTCGGTCAGTACGAGGCGGCGCGCGACGCGGCCGCCGAGTTCCGCGACATCTTCGGCCGTGAGAACTTCTTCGCCGAGATCATGGACCACGGCCTCGGCATCGAGCGCCGCATCATGTCCGATCTGATCCGTCTGGCGAAAGACCTGGGCCTGCCGCTCGTCGCGACCAACGACCTCCACTACACGCACGCCGCCGACGCGAAGAGCCACGCGGCCCTGCTGTGCGTGCAGTCCGGCTCGACGCTCGACGACCCCAACCGCTTCAAGTTCGACGCCGACGAGTTCTACCTGAAGACGCCGGAGCAGATGCGCCAGCTCTTCCGCGACTACCCCGAGGCGTGCGACAACACGCTCGCGATCGCCGAGCGCTGCGACGTGCGCTTCGACACCGCGGCGAACTACATGCCGCGCTTCCCGGTGCCCGAGGGCGAGACCGAGCAGACCTGGTTCGTCAAGGAGGTCGAGAAGGGCCTGGAACAGCGCTACCCGAACGGCATCACGCCCGAGGTGCGCAAGCAGGCCGACTACGAGATCGGCGTGATCTCGCAGATGGGCTTCCCGGGCTACTTCCTCGTCGTCGCCGACTTCATCAACTGGTCGAAGCGCAACGGCATCCGCGTCGGCCCGGGCCGCGGCTCCGGCGCCGGCTCGATGGCCGCGTACGCGATGCGGATCACCGACCTCGACCCGCTTCAGCACGGGCTCATCTTCGAGCGCTTCCTCAACCCGGACCGCGTCTCCATGCCCGACTTCGACGTCGACTTCGACGACCGCCGCCGTGGCGAGGTCATCAAGTACGTGACCGAGAAGTACGGCTCGGAGCGCGTCGCCCAGATCGTCACCTACGGCACGATCAAGGCGAAGCAGGCCCTCAAAGACTCGGGCCGCGTCCTCGGCTTCCCGTTCTCGATGGGCGAGAAGCTCACCAAGGCGATGCCGCCGCCCGTGATGGGCAAGGACATCCCGTTGACGGGCATCTTCGACAAGGACCACCCGCGCTACAAGGAGGCCGTCGACATCCGGGCGGTCGTCGAGACCGACCCCGAGGCGAAGACCGTCTTCGACACCGCGCTCGGCCTCGAGAACCTGAAGCGCCAGTGGGGCGTGCACGCCGCGGGCGTCATCATGTCGTCCGACCCGCTGATCGACATCATCCCGATCATGAAGCGGGAGCAGGACGGCCAGATCGTCACCCAGTTCGACTATCCGGCCTGCGAGTCGCTCGGCCTCATCAAGATGGACTTCCTGGGGCTCCGCAACCTCACGATCATCAACGACGCCCTGGACAACATCCGCGACAACCGCGGAGAAGAGCTCGTGCTCGAAGACCTGGAGCTCGACGACCGACCCGCGTACGAGCTCCTGTCACGCGGCGACACGCTGGGCGTGTTCCAGCTCGACGGCGGGCCGATGCGGTCCCTCCTACGCCTGATGAAGCCGGACAACTTCGAGGACATCTCGGCGCTCATCGCGCTGTACCGCCCGGGCCCGATGGGCGCGAACTCCCACACCAACTACGCGCTGCGCAAGAACGGGCAGCAGGCGATCACGCCCATCCACCCGGAGCTCGCCGAACCGCTCGCCGACATCCTCTCCACCAGCTACGGCCTCATCATCTACCAGGAGCAGGTGATGGCGATCGCGCAGAAGGTCGCCGGCTTCTCGCTCGGTCAAGCAGACATCCTGCGCCGCGCGATGGGCAAGAAGAAGAAGTCGGAGCTGGACAAGCAGTTCGAGGGCTTCTCGCAGGGCATGCAGGCCAACGGCTACTCGATGGATGCGGTCAACAAGCTGTGGGAGATCCTGCTCCCGTTCTCCGACTACGCGTTCAACAAAGCGCACTCGGCCGCGTACGGCGTCATCTCGTACTGGACCGCGTACCTCAAGGCGCACTATCCCGCGGAGTACATGGCCGCGCTGCTCACCAGCGTGGGCGACTCCAAGGACAAGATGGCGCTCTACCTCAACGAGTGCCGCCGGATGGGCATCAAGGTACTGCCGCCGGACGTCAACGAGTCCAACCTCTACTTCGCCGCCGTCGGCGAGGACATCCGCTTCGGCATGGGCGCCGTCCGCAACGTCGGCGCGAACGTGGTCGAGGGCGTGCGGGAGGCGCGCGAGAGCAAGGGGCGCTTCGAGTCGTTCCACGACTTCCTGAACAAGGTCCCCATCCACGCGGCCAACAAGCGCACGGTGGAGTCGCTGATCAAGGCGGGCGCGTTCGACTCGCTCGGCCACACCCGGCGGGCGCTCGTCGAGGTGCACGAGGATGCGGTGGAGTCCGCGGTCAAGATCAAGCGCAACGAGGCCAACGGCGACGTCGGCTTCGACTTCGACAGCCTGTGGGGCGAAGACGAAGTGTCGCAGACGCAGCACCACATCCCGCAGCGCCCGGAGTGGGCCAAGCGCGACAAGCTGGCCTTCGAGCGCGAGATGCTCGGCCTCTACGTGTCCGACCATCCCCTCGCCGGGCTCGAGCTGCAGCTGGCGAAGCTGGCGAGCACGGGCATCGCCGAGCTGGTCGCGTCGGAGAACATCCAGGACGGCGAGACGGTCACCATCGCCGGCCTCGTGACGAGTGTGCAGCATCGCGTCGCCAAGGCCTCGGGCAACCAGTACGGGATGATCCAGGTCGAGGACTTCGGCGGCGAGCTCACGGTCATGTTCATGGGCAAGGCGTACCAGGAGTACTCGCACGCCCTGCAGGGCGACGCGATCGTCGTGGTGCGCGGCCGGGTGAGCCTGCGCGACGACGGCATGAACCTGCACGCCTTCTCGCTCATGACGCCCGACCTCGGCCAGGCGAACGACACCGGTCCGTTGACGATCACGATGCCCGACCAGCGCGCCACCACCGACACGGTGATGTCGCTGAGCGAGGTGCTGTCGCGGCACCCGGGTGAAAGCGAGGTGCGCCTGCGCCTGGTCAAGGGCCAGGTCGCGCGCGTGTTCGAGGTGCCGAAGCCGGTCACGGTGAGCGCCGACCTCTACGGAGAGCTGAAGGGACTGCTCGGGCCGAACTGCCTGGTCTGATCCGGCGTCGGCGTCGGATGGGTCAGCGACGGGTGGGTCAGCGTCGGATGGGTCAGCGCCGGGTGGTCAGCGACGGGTGGTCGTCAGACCGCCGTGCCGGGGCGCCAGTACGTGCGCTCGTGGTAGACGAGCGGCGCGTCGTCCTCACCGAGCTCGCCCTGCTCGATCTGCACGATGACGACGGCGCTGTTGTGCACCTGGACCCGCTCGAGGATGCGGCCGACCATCCACGCGGTGGTGTCCTTGATCACCGGCAGCCCGTGCGGTCCGCGGAACCAGTGGTCGCCGAGGAAGCGCTGCTGGTTGTCGCCGGAGAGGATCTGCGCCACCCCGCGGTTCCGCACGCCCAGGGTGTGGATGACGACGCGGTCCGTCTCGGCGATCGCGGGCCAGCTCGACGCCGACAGCGCCATGTTGAAGGTCGCCAGCGGGGGGACCGCCGCGAGCGACGCCAGCGAGGTCGCGGTGAAGCCGACCGGAGTGCCGTCCGGCGTCTGCGCGGTGACGATCGCCACCCCGGCCGCGTGGCGGCGGAACGTCTGCCGGAAGGCCGCGAGATCGGGGGTCGCGTCGGTGACCGTGCCGTCGGTGGGGTCGGGGGATGCGCTGTTCATACTGTGTGTTACAAGCTCCAGTCGGGCTGGAAGATTCCGTATCGGTAGGCTGGTGTGGCCATGATCCAGACCATCGACCTCCGCGGCGTCCAGCCTACCCGTGCCGCCTTCCAGCGCCTGGTGCCCCGTCCCGTCGTGGACGTGCAGGCGGCCGTCGCCGTCGCGTCCGACCTGATCGCCGACGTCCGGGAGCGCGGCGTGACCGCACTCCGTGACCAGGCCGAGCGGTTCGACGGCGGCGCCCCCACGTCGCTGCGCGTGCCGCAGGAGGAGATCGACGCAGCGGTCGCCGCCCTGCCGGGGACGGTGCGAGCGGCGCTGGAGGAGGCCATCGCGCGCGTCCGCGAGGCCACGGCCGCGCAGGTCCCGCCGCCCGCCGAGACGGTCATCCGCCCGGGCGCGACCATCGTGCAGCGCTGGGAGCCGGTCGAGCGGGCCGGCCTGTACGTGCCGGGCGGCAAGGCCGTCTACCCGTCGAGCGTCGTCATGAACGCCGTGCCCGCGCAGGTCGCGGGTGTGCGATCCGTCGCCCTGGTGAGCCCGCCGCAGCGCGAGTTCGGGGGAGCGGTCCACCCGGTCATCCTGGGCGCCGCGGGTCTGCTCGGCATCGACGAGGTGTACGCCATGGGCGGCGCGGGCGCGATCGGCGCCCTGGCCTTCGGCGTCGAGGAGCTGGCTCTCGACCCGGTGCAGGTCATCACCGGTCCCGGCAACATCTACGTCGCCGCCGCCAAGCGCGTCGTCCGGGGACAGGCGGGCATCGACTCCGAAGCGGGGACCACCGAGATCCTGGTCATCGCGGACGACACGGCCGACGCCGGATACGTCGCGGCAGACCTGGTGAGCCAGGCCGAGCACGACGAGGCCGCCGCCTCCCTGCTGGTCACCGACAGCCCGGCCTTCGCGGACCGCGTCGTCGCCGAACTCGACCGGCTCGCCGGCGCCACCAAGCACGCCGAGCGCGTGCGGACCGCCCTCGGCGGCCCCCAGTCGGCCGTCGTGCTGGTCGACGACCTCGCCGCCGCCGCCGCGTTCAGCAACGCCTACGGTCCCGAGCACCTCGAGCTGCAGACGGCGGACCCGGATGCGCTGCTCGCCGACATCCACAACGCCGGCGCGATCTTCCTCGGGCCGACCTCGCCGGTCAGTCTGGGGGACTACCTCGCCGGTTCGAACCACGTGCTGCCGACCGGCGGGCAGGCCCGCTTCTCGCCGGGACTCGGCGCCTACTCGTTCCTGCGGCCGCAACAGGTCGTCCGCTACGACCGCGAAGCGCTCAGCGAGGTGGCCGACCGGATCGTCGCCCTCTCCACGGCCGAGGACCTCCCCGCCCACGGGGAAGCGGTCACCCAGCGGTTCCTCACCCGCTGAGCGATAGAATCCCTCCATGTTCTGCCCCTTCTGCCGCCACCCCGATTCGCGCGTGATCGACTCGCGGACGAGCGACGACGGGCTCTCGATCCGTCGCCGCCGGCAGTGCCCGGAGTGCGGACGCCGCTTCTCCACCACCGAGACGGCCAGCCTCAGCGTGATCAAGCGCAGCGGGGTCGCGGAGCCGTTCAGCCGCGAGAAGATCGTGCTGGGTGTGCGCAAGGCGTGCCAGGGCCGCCCGGTCACCGACTCCGACCTCGCCGTGCTGGCGCAGAAGGTCGAGGAGACCATCCGCTCGACGGGCGCGTCGCAGATCGAGGCGAACGACATCGGGCTCGCCATCCTGCCCGAGCTCCGCGAGCTCGACGAGGTGGCGTACCTCCGCTTCGCGAGCGTCTACCAGGGCTTCGACTCCCTCGACGACTTCGAGGAGGCCATCCGCTCGCTGCGGCTGGCGCACCAGCCGGAACCGGTGGACGCGCCGTAACCGGTCGGCCTGTATTCTCAGACCGGCATGTATCGCGCACTCTTCGACCTCGTCCTGTCCCGGCTCGACCCCGAGCGGGCCCATCACCTCGCCTTCGTGGTGATCCGCGCCCTCCCGGCGCTGGGTCTCGGCGGGCTCGCTCGCCGGTTCACCGCGCCCGACCCGTCGCTCGCCGTGGAGGCGCTCGGCCTGCGGTTCGACTCGCCGTTCGGCGTCGCCGCGGGCTTCGACAAGGACGGTGAGGGGGTTCTCGGCCTCGGCGCCCTCGGCTTCGGCCACGTCGAGGTGGGCACCATCACCGCCCGGCCGCAGCCGGGCAACGACAAGCCGCGGCTGTTCCGCCTGATCCCGGACCGCGCGGTCATCAACCGGATGGGCTTCAACAACCACGGCGCCGGCGCGGCCGCGAACCGGCTGCTGCACGTCCGCCGCGCCCGGCAACGTCCCGTGCTCGGCGTCAACATCGGCAAGTCGCGCGTGGTCGCCGTCGAGGACGCCACGGCCGACTACCTGACCAGCGCCCGCGCCCTCGCGCCGGTCGCCGACTACCTCGTCGTCAACGTCAGCTCCCCGAACACCCCCGGGCTGCGCGGGCTGCAAGAGCTCGACCTCCTCGCGCCGCTGCTCCGGGCGGTCGCCGAGGTCGCGGGGGAGACCCCGCTGCTGGTCAAGATCGCCCCCGACCTCACCGACGAGCAGGTGGAGCGGATCGCGCGGCTGACGGTCGAGCTCGGGCTCGCCGGCATCATCGCGACGAACACGACGATCTCCCGCGAGGGACTCCTGACCGACCCCGCCGTCGTGGAGGCCGCGGGCGCCGGGGGACTCAGCGGCGCCCCGCTGGCGGCGCGCTCGCTCGAGGTGCTGCGCCTCATCCGCGCCGTGGTGCCGCCGGAGCTGTGCGTCATCTCCGTGGGCGGCGTCGAGACCGCCGAGCATGTGCAGGAGCGGCTGGATGCCGGAGCGACCCTGGTGCAGGGCTACACCGCGTTCCTGTACCGCGGACCGCTGTGGGCCCGCGAGATCAACCGCGGCCTGCTACGCCTCCGGCGTCCCCTGGTGGAAGCGTAGGCGCCAGCGGCCCGAGGAGCGCACCCAGAGGGAGCTGCGCAGGGTCGCGCCGCGCGCATCCGTCGTCCGGGCGGTGAGCAGCAGCGCATCCTGAGCCACGCGGTCCACACCGAGCACCTCGATGCCCGCGGCCGGCGCGTCGTCGACCGCCAGCTCGGAGATGATCGCGTCACGCGCCCAGAGCCGGCCGGAGCGTCCGATCTCCTCGAAGGAGGGGTGCAGCAGTTCGGCCAGCCGCGAGGCGTCTGAGCGGACGGACGGCTCGACGAGTTCGCGCTCCAGGCGGGCGACGATCTCCTCGTCGGTCTCCTCCGCCGTGAGGGTGTCGAAGAGGTCGAGTTCGAGGGCCTCGTCGGCCAGTGCCGCGGGTGCGGTCGCCACGGGCGCCGAGGATGCGGTGAACGACGGCTCGCCGCTCGGGACGCCGGTCGCCTGCTCGACGCTGGTCGCCTGCTTCGCGCCCGGGTCGGGCCAGCCCGGGCCGATCGGGATCGGGTCGCCCTTCTGGTAGGCCACCGCCACGGCGCGCGCACGGTCGTCGGCCGCCTCGTTGAGTTCGTGGCCGGCGTGGCCCTTCACCCATTCGAAGCGGTACGTGCGCCCCTGCAGGCCGCGATCGAGCCGCTCGAGCAGCTCGCGGTTGAGGACGGGAGCGCCGTCGGCCTTGCGCCAGCCCTTCCGCTTCCAGCCCGGCATCCACTTGGTCACCGCGTTGATGACGTACTGGCTGTCGCAGAAGATGTGCAGGTCCTCGCCGAGGTGCGCCGTCGCCTCCAGGAGGTCGATGACGGCCATCAGCTCGCCCTGATTGTTCGTGCCGTGCGGCCATCCACCCGCCGACCAGTGGTCGTCGTCCACGTACCAGGCCCAGCCGGCCGGGCCCGGGTTGCCCAGGGCGGAGCCGTCCGCCGCCGCGACGATCGTCACGTCAGCTCGGGAACTGGCCGCGCTTGACCTGCGGCTTCGGCAGGCGCATCACCCGCAGCTGCAGGGCGCGCATCGCGCCGTACCAGCGCAGGCCGCGCTCGACCTTCGTCGCGCCGAACTTCTCGCCGACGCGGCGCCGGATCAGGAAGCCGAGCACCACGCAGTCGATCACCGCGACCGCGAAGAACCCCCAGAGGGCGAACAGCCCGTAGACCTGCATGGCCGGCCACGGGAGGAAGGTCAGCACGATGACGATCAGCATCACGGGGATGAGGAACTCGCCGATCGAGAACCGGGCGTCGACGTAGTCGCGCACGTAGCGACGCTGCGGGCCGCGGTCGCGGGCGGTCAGATAGCGGTCGTCGCCGGCGGCCATCCCGAGCCGTGCCTTCTCGCGCGCCTCCGCCTGCTTCTGGCGGGCGACGCGGGCGGCCTCCTTGCGGTCCGTGGGCACGAGCGGGCGCTTGCGCGCGGCCTCCTGCTCACGGCGCGAGGGCGTCGGAGCGCCCTTGCCCTGCTTCAGACGGGCGGCCGTCTCTTCGGGGGTCTCGGCGACGGGCGTCTCCGCCTCGGCCGGGTTCTGTCGCTTTGCCAACTTCGAGCCTTCGCTTGTGGGGTCCGCTTAAGATTACCCGCATGACAGACAGCCAGCAGACCCCAGTTCCGCCCACCGACGCGCCGACCGAGGGCCCTGCGGCGACCGTGACCTCCGCGGCCGACGAGCAGGCGGTCCGCGCTGCGGTCGAAGCGGGCATCCCCTCGGCCGTCGCCGACCTCTCCCAGCTCGTCCGTATCCCCTCGGTGTCGTGGTCCGCCTTCGACCCGGAGAACGTCCGCCGCAGCGCCGACGCCGTCGCCGCGCTGCTGACGGAGACCGGGGTCTTCGACCGCGTCGAGGTCAAGCAGGCGCCGATCGGGGACAGCGGCACGCTCGGCCAGCCCGCCGTGCTCGCCACCCGCGCCGCCCGGAACGGCCGGCCCACCGTCCTCCTCTACGCGCACCACGACGTGCAGCCCGAGGGCGACGAGGCGAACTGGGACACTCCGCCGTTCGAGCCGACCGTGCGCGGCGACCGCCTCTACGGCCGCGGCGCCGCCGACGACAAGGCCGGCGTGATGACGCACGTCGCCTCCGTCCGGGCGCTGAAGGAGACCTTCGGCGACGACCTCGAGGTCGGGCTCGCCGTCTTCATCGAGGGGGAGGAGGAGTTCGGCTCCCGCTCGTTCTCCTCGTTCCTCGCGGAGAACCAGGACGCCCTGCGCGCCGACGCGATCGTGGTCGCCGACTCGGACAACGTCGACGTCGACACCCCGGCGCTCACCGTGTCCCTCCGCGGAAACGTCACGTTCCGCCTGACGGTGTCGACGCTCGAGCACGCGTCGCACTCCGGCATGTACGGCGGGGCGGCGCCGGATGCGATGCTCGCGATGGTCAAGCTGCTCGCCACCCTGCACGACGAGAAGGGGGCGGTCGCCGTCGAGGGCATGACCTCGTACACGGACGCCGCCGAGCCGCCCGCGTTCAGCGAGGAGCAGCTGGCCGAGGACGCCGCGTTCCTCGACGGCGTCACCAGCATCGGCACGGGGCCGGTGCTCTCGCGGATGTGGTCGCAGCCGACCATCACCGTCACCGGGATCGACGCACCGAGCGTGGCGAACGCTTCCAACACCCTCCTGCCGAGCGTCGCCGTGCGGATCAGCTCGCGCGTCGCGCCCGGCCAGCCCGCCCGTGAGGCGTACGAGGCGCTCGAGCGCCACCTGCGGGCGCACGCGCCGTTCGGCGCCCACATCGCGATCGACGACGTCGACCTGGGCGACCCGTTCCTCGTCGACACGGCCGGATGGGCGGCGACCGAGGCCAAGCGGGCGATGACCGACGCGTGGGGCGCGGAGGCGGTCGAGACCGGGATCGGCGGCTCCATCCCGTTCATCGCGGACCTGGTGAGCGACTTCCCCGAGGCGCAGATCCTCGTCACGGGTGTGGAGGACCCGGACACGCGGGCGCACAGCCCGAACGAGTCGCTGCACCTCGGCGTGTTCAAGCGGGCGATCCTCACCGAGGCGCTGCTGCTGGCCCGGTTGAACGGCCGCAGCGGATCCTGAGCGGATTTCCGGCTGGGCGACGTACAATCGACGCAGATTTCTTTCCGGAGTCCGAACCATCCTTTGTGAGGAGCCCCATGACCGACACAACGCTGACCGCGACCAAGGCCCACGGAGTCGGCCTGACCGACACCGCGGCATCCAAGGTCAAGAGCCTGCTCGAGCAGGAGGGCCGCGACGACCTGCGTCTGCGTGTCGCCGTCCAGCCCGGTGGATGCTCGGGTCTGATCTACCAGCTGTACTTCGACGAGCGCATGCTCGACGGGGACGCGACCGTCGACTTCGACGGGGTGGAGGTCATCGTCGACAAGATGAGCGTTCCGTACCTCGACGGGGCCACGATCGACTTCGAGGACACGATCCAGAAGCAGGGTTTCACCATCGACAACCCCAACGCGACCGGCTCCTGCGCCTGCGGCGACTCGTTCCACTGAGCCTCCGCGGAGGGCCCTTCGAGGCCGTCATATAACACAGGAATCCACATCGGGCCGCCCCTCTCGGGGCGGCCCTTTTGTTCGGATCAGGGTGTCAGTCGGAGTAGGGTAGACACAGCCACATACAGTTGCATGTGAACTGTCCCAGTAGTCACTCGAAAGGTCACCGGTGCGTCACAATCGCCGTCTCCGATGGGCTGCCATCCCGATCGCCGCGACGCTCGTCGTGGCGCTCGCGGGCTGCACTCAGGCCCAGCTGCACGGATTCCTCCCGGGCTTCGTCGCGGGCGAGCCGCCCGTCACGAACCACACCGAGCGCATCAGCGGCCTGTGGGTGACGAGCTGGATCGTCCTCCTGATCGTCGGCATCGTCGTCTGGGGGCTCATCCTCTGGGCGGTCATCGTCTACCGCCGCCGCAAGGGCCAGACCGGCCTCCCGGTGCAGTTGCGCTACAACATGCCGATCGAGATCTTCTACACGATCGTGCCGCTCATCCTGGTGCTCGGCTTCTTCGCCTTCACCGCCCGTGACCAGGCGGCGATCGAGAAGCCCTACGCGGACCCGGACCTCAAGATCCAGGTCTATGCCAAGCAGTGGGCGTGGGACTTCAACTACGTGACCGACAACGTCTACGACCCGGGCATCCAGGTGCAGCCGGACGACAACAGCGCGACCCCCGGCTCCGTCCAGGAGGGCGAGGTCCCGACCCTGTACCTGCCCGAGAACAAGAAGATCACGATCCAGCTCGACTCGCGCGACGTGATCCACTCCTTCTGGGTCCCCGCGATGCTCTACAAGAAGGACGTCATCCCGGGCAAGACCAACTACATGTACTTCGAGACGACCGGCCGCACCGGCACCTTCGTGGGCAAGTGCGCCGAGCTCTGCGGCGAGTACCACTCCGCGATGCTCTTCAACGTGAAGATCGTGTCCCAGGCGCAGTACGATGCGCACATCCAGAGCCTGAAGGACCAGGGCTACACCGGTCAGCTGGGCTCCGAGTACGACCGCAACCAGAACCTGCCGGGAAGGGGAGCCCCGTCGGGCCCCCAGGGCGGCAACGAGTAGGACGCACTGATGACGACGACAGCACCGGCACCGGGAGCCACCACCGCCCCGCGGCCCGCGCCTACGTTCCTCACCGCGAACGGTGTGGAGCGCAAGGGCAACATCCTCGTGAACTACATCACGTCGACGGACCACAAGACGATCGGGTACATGTACCTGATCTCGTCGTTCGTGTACTTCCTCATCGGCGGCGTGATGGCGCTCATCATCCGCGCCCAGCTGTTCGAGCCGGGCCTGCAGGTCGTGCAGACCAAGGAGCAGTACAACCAGCTCTTCACCATGCACGGCACGATCATGCTCCTCATGTTCGCGACGCCGCTGTTCGCGGGCTTCGCCAACGTGCTCATGCCGCTGCAGATCGGCGCCCCCGACGTCGCCTTCCCGCGACTCAACGCGCTGGCCTACTGGTTCTACTCGTTCGGCTCGCTGATCGCGGTCGCCGGCTTCCTCACCCCGCAGGGTGCCGCCTCGTTCGGATGGTTCGCCTACGCGCCGCTGTCGAGCACGACGTTCTCACCAGGGCTCGGCGGAAACCTCTGGGTACTGGGCCTCGGCCTCTCGGGCTTCGGCACCATCCTCGGTGCGGTGAACTTCATCACCACGATCATCACGATGCGCGCGCCGGGCATGACCATGTTCCGGATGCCGATCTTCACCTGGAACACCCTCGTCACGTCGATCCTCGTGCTGATGGCCTTCCCGGTGCTGGCCGCGGCCCTCTTCGCCCTCGCCGCCGACCGCGTCTTCGACGCTCACATCTACGACGCCGCCAACGGCGGTGCCCTGCTGTGGCAGCACCTGTTCTGGTTCTTCGGCCACCCCGAGGTCTACATCATCGCGCTGCCGTTCTTCGGCATCGTGTCCGAGATCTTCCCGGTGTTCAGCCGCAAGCCGATCTTCGGATACAAGACGCTGATCTACGCGACGATCTCGATCGCCGCCCTGTCGGTCACCGTGTGGGCGCACCACATGTACGTCACCGGCTCGGTGCTGCTGCCGTGGTTCTCGCTGATGACGATGCTCATCGCGGTCCCGACCGGCGTGAAGATCTTCAACTGGGTCGGCACGATGTGGCGCGGCTCGCTGACGTTCGAGTCGCCGATGCTGTGGTCGATCGGCTTCCTGATCACCTTCACGTTCGGTGGTCTGACCGGTGTCATCCTGGCGTCCCCGCCGCTCGACTTCCACGTGTCGGACACCTACTTCGTGGTCGCGCACTTCCACTACGTCGTCTTCGGAACGGTCGTCTTCGCGATGTTCGCCGGCTTCTACTTCTGGTGGCCGAAGTGGACGGGCAAGATGCTCAACGACCGGCTGGGCAAGTGGCACTTCTGGCTGCTGTTCATCGGCTTCCACACGACGTTCCTCATCCAGCACTGGCTGGGCGTGGTCGGCATGCCGCGACGCTACGCGACCTACCTGCCGTCCGACGGTTTCACCTGGATGAACCAGGTCTCGTCGATCGGCGCGGGCATCCTCGCGATCTCGATGATCCCGTTCTTCGTGAACGTGTACCTGACGGCGCGCAACGCCCCGAAGGTCACCGTGAACGACCCGTGGGGCTACGGCCGCTCGCTCGAGTGGGCGACCAGCTGCCCGCCGCCGCGGCACAACTTCACGTCGATCCCGCGCATCCGTTCGGAGTCGCCGGCGTTCGACCTGAACCACCCCGAGGCGGGCATCCCGATCGGTGTCGGTCCCGCGAAGGACGCCCCCGACGCCCCCGTGCACGACGTCGCGAATGACGAGGTGAAGTAACAATGCGCGCCAATGCCATCCTGTTCTGGATCCTCTCGGCATTCTTCGTCCTGTCCGCGGTGGTCTACACGCTGTGGAACCTGCTCGACGAGTTCCACCGCAACGTGGAGTGGGTCGGAACCGTCGGCATGCTCCTCGCCGCCGTCCTGTCCGCCTTCATCGCGTTCTACGTCGGCCGTTCGCACGCCTCCCAGGGCGGCGAGCTGCCGGAGGACCGCCTCGACGCGAACATCGACGACGGTGACCCGGAGCTCGGTCACTTCAGCCCGTGGAGCTGGTGGCCGATCGCCCTCGCCTTCGGCGCCGGCCTGGTCATCCTCGGCCTCGCCGTCGGCTTCTGGATCTGCTACATCGGCGTCGCCTTCAGCCTCATCTGCATCGTCGGCTGGGTCTACGAGTACTACCGCGGCTACTTCGCCCGGTAACCCGCACCTCCACCGACCCGCGCACACGAGGGCCGCCTCCCCCGGGAGGCGGCCCTCGCTGCGTCTGCGGGCGGCCGCTGGCAGCGGGCGCTCCGGCATGCCGGAGCCGCACGGCACGACGGTGACTGCTGCTGTTCGTCACGTGTGCGCGTGCGCGCGCGGGGGCAGACGTTCCGAAACGCAGCAGTCACGGCACGTCACGCCGCGCGCAGGTAACGAAGGGTCGCGACACGCCGTTATGGCGCGGCGATGATGGCGTGTTGCGACCCCTCGTTCGGGCGCGACAGGCGGCGGCGTCGTCAGCGGCGCGTGAGGCGCAGGACGTCGACGGACACGCGGGTTGCGTCCACCTCGGTGGATGCGGCAGCCGCGCTGGCGGCGTGGCGGGCGGACGGGCCCATGCCCACGAGAGACCGGAGGAGGGCGTCCGTGAGCGCGAGGTCGTACGCGACCGATTCGCGCCCCAGGAGGGCGTACAGGGGCTCTGCGGCACGGATCACGTCGTCCGCCTTGTCGCCGGGGATGTCGAGCATGGTTCCCGCGGCGCGGAGCGAGCCGAGGTGGTCGGCGCGCGGCACGACGACGACCAGGACGCCGTCCGGGGCGAGCACGCGGTGGAACTCGGGCAGGTTGCGCGGGGCGAAGACGTCCAGCACGGTGTCCGCGACCGCCGAGCGCACGGGGAGCGGGCTCCACGTGTCAGCCACCAGGCCGTCCGTCCGGTCGGAGGCGCGCACGGCGCGGGCGACGGCCTGGGGGGAGAGGTCCATGGCGAGGCCCGAGCGTGACGGGTCGGCGCTGAGCGCCGCGCGCTGGTAGTAGCCGGTGCCCGCGCCGGCGTCCAGGATGCGCGTGCCCGTCGTCGCTGCGGCGACGGCGTCGGCGATGGGGGAGTAGGCGCCGCCCTCCAGCACCGCGTCGCGCGCGTCGAGCATCTCGGCCGTGTCGCCGAGGTGCTTCGAACCGGGCCCGAGGAGCGACACGAAGCCCCGCTTGTTCACGTCGTGCCGGTGACCGTTCGCGCACCCGAGCGTGAGCCGGTCGACGGGCACCAGGTCGGCCGCGCACACGGGGCAGCGGAGCCAGGCGGCGAGCCGCGGCAGGTCCAGGGCCATGGAGGGTTCTCCGGGAGTTACGCGAGCGTGAAGAGCTCAGCGGGCGGAAGAGCGAGAGAAACGACGAACGCCGGCGCGATGGTTCGCGCCGGCGTTCGTCGGAGGGATGGCCGTCAGTGGCTGTCGTGGCTCGACTCGAGCTCGCCGCGGGTCGGCGGCACGAGACGGTCCTCGAAGAACCAGCGGGACAGTCCTGCGCGCACCCGGTTCGCGGCGGTGATCTTGCCGCGGCGGTTCGGGCGGAGCATCAGCGGCTCGTAGGTCTCGAAGGAGACGAGACGCCAGCGCTCGTAGTCGCTCAGCTGCTCGTGCACCTCGATGAACTCGCCGCCGGGCAGCTTCACGATGCGGCCGCTCTCGTACCCGTGGAGGGCGATCGAGCGGTCCTTCTTCTGCAGGGCCAGGCAGACGCGCTTCGTCACCACGTAGGCGATCAGCGGGCCGAGGAACAGCAGCGCCTGGAGGGTGTGGATCACGCCCTCCATCGTCAGCTTGAAGTGCGTCGCGATGAGGTCCGAGCTCGCCGCCGCCCAGAAGACGGCGTAGAACGTGACACCCGCCGCGCCGACCGCGGTGCGGGCGGCCGCGTTGCGCGGGCGGTCCAGGATGTGGTGCTCGCGCTTGTCGCCGGTGATCCAGGCCTCGAGGAACGGGTAGAACATGACCGTCACGATGAACAGACCGAGGATCGCCACCGGGATGATGATGTTGAACGACCAGGTGCGGTCGAGCCACACGAACTCCCAGCCCGGCGGGACGAGACGCAGCGCGCCGTCCGCGAAGCCGATGTACCAGTCTGGCTGGGTACCCGCCGACACCGGGGACGGGTCGTACGGGCCGTAGGTCCAGATCGGGTTGATGGTGAACAGCGATGCGAGCAGCACCACGACACCGAACACGATGAAGAAGAACCCGCCGGCCTTGGCGGCGTACACCGGGAGGACCGGGTAGCCGACGACGTTGCCCTGCGTGCGACCGGGAGCCGCGTACTGCGTGTGCTTGTGGATGACCACGAACATCAGGTGCAGCGCGATGAACGCGACCACGAGCGCGGGCAGCAGCAGGATGTGCAGCGTGTACAGACGGCCCACGATCGCCGTTCCCGGGAACTCGCCGCCGAAGAGGAGGAACGAGATCCAGGTGCCGACCACCGGGAGGCCCTTGATCAGACCGTCGATGATGCGGAGGCCGTTGCCCGAGAGCAGGTCGTCCGGGAGCGAGTAGCCGGTGAAGCCCTCGGCCATCGCGAGGATGAACAGCACGAAGCCGATGACCCAGTTGAGCTCACGCGGCTTGCGGAACGCTCCCGTGAAGAAGATGCGGAGCATGTGCAGGCCGATGGCCGCCACGAACAGCAGCGCCGCCCAGTGGTGGATCTGACGAACGAGCAGGCCGCCGCGCACCTCGAACGAGATGTTCAGCGTGGACTGCATGGCGGAGGACATCTCGATGCCCTTCAGCGGCACGTACGAGCCGTTGTAGGTCACCTCCGCCATGGAGGCCTGGAAGAAGAACGTCAGGAAGGTGCCCGACAGCAGGATCACGATGAAGCTGTAGAGCGCGACCTCGCCGAGGAGGAAGGACCAGTGGTCGGGGAAGATCTTGCGACCGAACTCCTTGACGGCGCCTGAGATGCTGGTGCGGTCTTCGAGGTAGTTCGCGGCTGCTGCCGTGAACCCGCCCTTCTTGACCGTCGTCGTTGCCGCGGGTGCGGCGGTCGTGGTGCTCAATGGCGCTCCCAGAAGCTCGGGCCGACGGGCTCGTGGAAGTCACTACGGGCGACCAGGTAGCCATCGGCGTCGACGGTGATCGGCAGCTGCGGCAGCGGCCGCTTCGCCGGTCCGAAGATGACCTGCGCTTCGTGCGTGATGTCGAACTGCGACTGGTGGCACGGGCAGAGCAGGTGGTGGGTCTGCTGCTCGTAGAGCGCCACCGGGCACCCGACGTGCGTGCAGATCTTGGAGTAGGCGACGATGCCGTCGTAGTTCCAGTTCTCACGGCCCTTGGAGACGTGCAGGTCCTCGGGCTTGAGGCGCATCAGGAGCACGGCGGCCTTGGCCTTCTGCTCCAGCATGTCCGGGGCCTCGTTCAGACCCTCGGGGATGACGTGGAAGGCGCTGCCGAGCGTGACGTCGGAGGCCTTGATCGGGGTGCCGGTTGGGTCGCGCGTGAGGCGCACGCCCTTGGCCCACATGGTCTGGGAGAGCTCCTCGACCGGGTCGATGTTCTCGGGCGCGAGGCCGCGGAACAGGACGACGGCGGGGAGGGGGAACGCGATCAGCGCACCGATGAGGCTGTTGCGCACCAGGGTGCGGCGGCTGAAGCCGGACTCCTCGTCGGCCTGGCGGAAGATCTCCGCCGCGCGCTCGGTGGTCGCCTCGCTGCCCCGGACGGGGTGACGGAGGTCGACGCCCTCCTTCTCGTGCATGAGCGCCTTGCCCCAGTGGACGGCGCCGATTCCGATGGCGAGGAGGGCGAGTGCGCCGCCGATGCCGATGAACAGGTTGTTCAGGCGCACCGAGCCCGGGTCGCCGTCGACGATCGGGAAGGCCATGTACGCGGCGACCGCCCAGATCGAACCCGCGATCGACAGGTAGAAGAGCGTGTAGACGGTGCGCTCGGCGCGCCGCTCCTTGCGCGGGTCGAGGTCGGTGACGCGCGGTCGGTGCGGCGGGAATCCCGGGTTCTCGACCGCGTCGCGGATGATCACCGCGGTGCCGGGGTCGCCGGTCCGGCGCTCCTCAGACGAACGCGCGGGCGTCAGCTCGTGACCGCCGTTGTCGTCCTGTGCCATTGCTCTCCTTCTTACGCTGTGTCGTGCCTGATGCGGTGCCGGCTAGTTGCTCTTGGCCGTGATCCACACGGTGAGGGCGACGATCGCGCCCAGACCGAAGATCCAGAGGAACAGGCCCTCGGCGACGGGGCCGAGGTTGCCCAGCTCGAAGCCGCCCGGGGAGGGGTTGTTCTGGATGTACTTCAGGTACGTGATGATGTCGGCCTTGCCCTGCGGCGTGATGTTGAGGTCGTTGAACACGGGCATGTTCTGCGGACCGGTCACCATGGCCTCGTAGATGTGCTCGGCGCTGACGCCGGTGAGCGGCGGGGCGTACTTGCCCTCCGTGAGCGCACCGCCGGCGCCGGCGACGTTGTGGCACATCGCGCAGTTGATGCGGAACAGCTCGGCGCCGTGGGCGGCGTCGCCCTTGCCGTCGAGGTACTTCTGCTCCGGGATGGACGGCCCCGGCGCGAGCGAGGCGACGTAGTCGGCCAGCGCCTTGACCTGGTCGTCGGTGAACTGGACCGGCTTCTCCTGCGCCTGCGGGCCCTGCATCTGCATGGGCATGCGGCCGGTGCCGACCTGGAAGTCGACGGCCGCGGCGCCGACGCCGATGAGGCTCGGCGCGACGGAGGTGCCCTGGGCGTCGAGCCCGTGGCAGGTGGCGCAGTTGGCCTGGAACAGCTTCTTGCCCTCGTCCACCGAGCTCTGGCTCGCGGCGGCGACCTGCGGCTCGTCGGCGGATGCCGTGGTGGTGGTGAACGCGGCGTAGGCGCCGCCGGTCAGGCCCAGGCCGATGGCGAGGAGCGCGACGGTGGCCAGCGGGTGACGACGGCCGGCCTTGCGCGCGGGCTTCGCCTTCCGGGCCGGCTTGGCGGTGCTGGGGGTGTGCGGACGCATGGGGTGAAGAACGCTCCTGTTTCCTATCGGATGATGTAGATGACCGCGAACAGCCCGATCCACACGACGTCGACGAAGTGCCAGTAGTAGGAGACCACGATGGCGCTGGTCGCCTCCTTGTGGCCGAAGATCTTGACCGCGAACGCGCGGCCGATCACGAGCAGGAAGGCGATGAGGCCGCCCGTGACGTGGAGGGCGTGGAAGCCCGTCGTCAGGTAGAACGCCGAACCGTAGGCGTTCGAGCTGAGCGAGATGCCCTCGGAGACCAGGGTGGCGTACTCGAGCACCTGGCCGGAGACGAAGACGGCGCCCATGAGGTAGGTGAGGGTGAACCACTCGACCATTCCCCAGCGCCAGAACTGCAGCAGGCCGCCCGTTCGGCGCGGCTGCATGCGCTCGGCGGCGAACACGCCGAACTGGCAGGTGACCGAGCTCAGCACCAGGATCAGCGTGTTGGTCGCCGCGTACGGGATGTTGAGGTGCTGCGTCTCAGCGGCCCACAGATCCGGCGACGTCGACTTGAGGGTGAAGTAGATCGCGAACAGGCCCGCGAAGAACATCACCTCCGAGCCGAGCCAGACGATCGTGCCGACGGCCACGACATTGGGCCGGTTGATCGCCGGCGCACTCGCTGAGGGAGAAAGGGAGGTGCTCGTCACGTAACCCATTATGGCTGAAAAGAACCCATGGTTTTCCCACCCAGGGGGCTTGAATCGACCGGATTTCCGGTTAGGACAGCCTCAGTGGGCGCCCGGCGGCCGGTATCGCCGTGGCGTGTCGCCCGCCGATAGGATCGCAGCATGGTCCACACGCAGTCCTGGTCGTCCGTGCTGACGTCTCTCCTGGCCGGGGAGCACCTGAGCGTGGCGGACGCGGCGTGGGCCATGGACCAGGTCATGACCGGCGAGGCGACGGACGCCCAGCTGGCCGCGTTCCTCATCGCCCTGCGGGCCAAGGGGGAGACCGTCGACGAGATCGTCGGCTTCCGCGACGCCATCCTGGATCACGCCGTCCCGCTGGATGTCGACCCGATGGCCCTCGACATCGTGGGCACCGGCGGCGACCGGTTCGGCACCGTGAACGTCTCGACCACCGCGTCCATCGTCGCCGCGGCCGCCGGCGTCCCCGTGATCAAGCACGGCAACCGCGCCGCGAGCTCCTCGTCCGGGTCGTCGGATGTGCTGGCCGCGCTCGGCATCGACCTCACGCTGTCCGCCGATCGGGTGGCGGAGGTGCTGTGCGTCGCCGGGATCACCTTCGCCTTCGCGAGCGCCTTCCACCCCGGATTCGCCCACGCCGGCCCGGTGCGGGCGCAGCTCGGCGTCCCCACCGTCTTCAACTACCTCGGCCCGCTGTGCAACCCGGCGCGGCCCGAGGCGTCCGCGGTCGGCGTCGCGACGCTCGACCGCATCCCGCTCATCGTCGGGGTGTTCCAGACCCGCGGGGCGACCGCGCTGGTCTTCCGCGGCGACGACGGGCTCGACGAGCTGTCGACCACCGGTCACAGCCACGTCTGGGAGGTCTCCCGGGGCCTCGTCACCGAGCACGACATCGATCCGCGCGACCTGGGCATCCCCCGGGCGCGGATCGACGACCTGCTCGGGAAGGACGCCGCGTACAACGCGGCGGTCGTGCGTGCCGTGCTCGCGGGTGAAGAAGGCCCCGTGCGCGACATCGTCCTGCTCAACGCGGCGGCCGGGCTCGTTTCCTACGAGCTCGCGTCCGACCCGTCGAGGGTCCAGGTGTCCATCCTGGATCGATTCCGTTCGCAAATGGCGGTCGCGGCTCAGGCGATCGACTCCGGGGCTGCGGCCGCGAAGCTCGACGAGTGGGTGGCGGCGACGCACTGACAGCAGTGGAAGGAAGGGTTTCGATGAAGAAGCTCATCAACGACGTACCCGACGTCGTGACCGAGTCCCTCGCGGGGTTCGGCCGGGCTCACGCCGACATCGTGAAGGTGTCGCAGGATCCGAAGTTCGTCTCCCGGGCCGACGGCCCCGTACAGGGCAAGGTCGGTCTGGTCAGCGGAGGCGGCAGCGGTCACGAGCCCCTCCACGCCGGCTTCGTCGGCAAGGGGATGCTGGATGCCGCCGTGCCGGGCGAGGTCTTCACCTCGCCGACGCCGATGCCGATCGTCGAGGCCACCAAGGCCGCGGACGGCGGAGCGGGCGTGCTCCACATCGTGAAGAACTACACCGGCGACGTCCTGAACTTCGAGACGGCGGCCGACCTGGTCGGCGCCGAGGGCATCACCGTGCGGTCCGTCGTCACGAACGACGACGTCGCCGTGCAGGACTCCCTCTACACCGCGGGCCGCCGCGGCGTCGCGGGCACGGTGCTCGTCGAGAAGATCGCGGGGGCCTCGGCCGACCGCGGCGACGACCTCGACGCCGTGACCGCCATGGCGGAGCGCGTGAACGCGAACGTCCGCTCGATCGGCCTCGCGCTGACCGACGGCACGGTCCCGCACGCCGGCGAGCCGGGCTTCGTGCTCCCCGAGGACGAGATCGAGTTCGGCGTGGGCATCCACGGCGAGCCGGGCCGCGAGCGGATCAAGCTGGAGCCCGCCGACCGCCTGGTCGACCGGATGATGGACGCGATCCTCGCCGACCTGTCCTTCGACGGCTCCCCGGTGCTGCTGTTCGTGAACGGGATGGGCGGCACCCCGCTGTCCGAGCTCTACATCCTGTTCCGGCGCGCCGCCGAGGTGCTCGACGAGCGCGGCATCACTCTCAGCCGGTCGCTCGTGGGCAACTACGTGACCTCGCTGGAGATGCAGGGCGCATCCATCTCGCTGCTGAAGCTGGACGACGAGCTGACCGAGCTGTGGGACGCGCCGGTCCACACGGCCGCTCTGCGCTGGGGCCTGTAACCGCCCGCGAGGGACCGGCGAAGCTGCACACGACAACGACAAGGAGGCGTCGATGACGCTGGACACGAACTGGGTGAAGGCGTGGATCTCCGCTGCGGCGGACTCCATCGGCGAGCACAAGCAGGAGCTGAACACGCTCGATCGCGAGATCGGCGACGGCGACCACGGCGAGAACATGGACCGTGGACTGCGCGCGTCGGTGGCGGCGCTGGAGAAGCTGCCGGACGACGCGACGCCGAACGCGGCGCTGCGCTCGGTGGCCATGACCCTGATCTCGACGGTCGGCGGCGCGTCCGGCCCGCTGTACGGCACCGCGTTCCTGAAGGCGGCGGAGCCGCTGGGCGACGCGGCGACGGTCGACGGGGCGGCCCTCGTGGCCGCCCTGGCGGCGGCGCGGGACGGGATCGTGTCCCGCGGCAAGGCCGAGCCCGGCGACAAGACGATGATCGACGCCTGGACGCCCGCAGTGGATGCGGCGCGCGCGGCTCAGGAGTCCGGGGCGTCCGCTCCGGACATCCTGACCGAGGCGGCCGACGCGGCGGAGGAGGGCGCGGTCGCCACCGAGCCGCTCGTCGCCCGCAAGGGCCGTGCCAGCTACCTGGGCGAGCGCTCGGCCGGGCACCGGGATCCGGGCGCCCAGTCGACCGCTCTGCTGCTGCGCGCGGCAGCCGGGGCGGCGGAATGAGCGAGCGGGTCGGCATCGTCTTCGTCTCGCACAGCGAGCAGATCGCGGCGGGGATGGTGCAGCTGGCCGGTCAGATGGCCGGCTCGGTGCGCCTCGTCGCCGCGGGAGGGACGGACGACGGCGGGATCGGCACCAGCTTCACGAAGGTGATGTCCGGGGTGTCGGAGGCCGACGGCGGTGCAGGGGTCGTGGTCGTCAGCGACCTGGGCTCCGCGCTCCTGACGGCCGAGACCGTGCTGGACATGCTCGACGACGACCAGCGCGCCCGGGTGCGGGTGGTCGACGTGCCGTTCGTGGAGGGCGGCGTCGCCGCGGCGGTCGCCGCGGAGTCGGGCGCCGACCTCGACGCGGTCGCGGCCGCGGCCCGGGGCGCCGTGGACGCCTGGGCCGGGGATGCGACCGGCGGCGCTGCCGGCGAGGTCGCGCCCGCGGCGGAGGAGGGTAGCGCCGCCTCCGGGCCGTACGAGCGCGAGGTCGTCGTCCGTAATCCCGAGGGGCTGCACGCCCGCCCGGCCGCGGAGTTCGTGAAGCTCGCGAACACGTTCCCGGTGAAGGTGACGGTCAACGGCAAGGACGCGAAGAGCCTCCTCGGCATCATGTCCCTCGGCCTGACCGCCGGGTCCACCGCGCGCATCGCGACGGAGGACGCCGACGGCCGCGCCGCGGTGGACGCGCTCGCCGACCTGGTCGACACCGGCTTCGGCGAGGTCTGACCCGGGGCCCGGCGCCGGGAAGGTAGAAACGGCTCAGACGAGCGGGAGAGCCATCTCCCGCTCGTTCGCCGTGCGGTCGAGCGGGTACGGCTGCGTCCGCCCGGTGAACACGAAGCCGCGGCGCAGGTAGGAGCGGATGGCCGGCCCGTTGTCCTCGTGCACCTCCAGCAGCAGCCGCTCGCCGCGTCCCCGCGCCCAGTCGATGACGGCGTCGAGGAGGGCGTCCGTGATGCCGTGCTCGCGGCCGCGCCACTCCGGGCTCACGTACACACCGACCAGGTACGGGTCGTGCGACGCGGCCGACTGGTAGCCGCCCATGCTGCCGAGCCAGCGTCCGTCCTCGGCGACCGCCGCGAAGAGGCGCGAGGTGGCCGAGGTGTTGGACGCGCGGCGCCTCCAGTGCTCGTCGGGATGCGTCCTGGCGTGCTCCAGCGTCTCCAGGAACGCGATCGGCGTGTCCTCGAGCATCTCGAAGCGCAGGGCGCGGTACGCCTGCCAGTCGTCCTCGGTGCTCGCGCGGACGACCCAGCCCGTCATCGTCAGTCCCGGTCGGCGAGGAGAGTCTCGGCCTCGGCGAGCAGGATGGCCGTGCACAGGCCGCCGAGGGCGGCGGTCAGCTCGTCGAGCGACGGGAAGGTCGGGGCGATGCGGATGTTGGCGTCGCGCGGGTCCTCGCCGTAGGGGAAGGTGGAGCCCGCGGGCGTCACCGCGATCCCGGCCTCCTTCGCCAGCTGCACCGCCCGCTTGGCGGAGCCGTCGGCGACGTCGAGGCTGACGAAGTAGCCGCCCTTCGGCGCGTTCCAGCTGCCGGCGCCCCAGGGGGACAGCCGCTCGCGGAAGACCTCGTCCACGGCGGCGAACTTCGGCTCCAGGATGGCGCGGTGCTTCTCCATGTGCGCCGTCAGGCCGTCCGCGTCCTTCAGGAACAGGGCGTGGCGAAGCTGGTTCAGCTTGTCCGGTCCGATGCTCTGCGCGGCCGAGTTGTGCTGGAACCAGGCGATGTTCGCCGGGGACGCGCCGAAGAAGGCGACGCCGGATCCGGGGAAGGTGACCTTGGAGGTGGAGGCGAAGATGAGCGGACGGTCGGGGTTTCCCGCCTCGGCGGCGAGCGTGAGCACGTCGATCGGCTCCGGACGGTCGTCGGTGAGGTGGTGGACCGCGTACGCGTTGTCCCAGAACAGGCGGAAGTCGGGGGCCGCGTCGAGCGACACCAGCGCGCGGACGACCTTCTCGCTGTAGACGGCGCCGGTCGGGTTCGAGTACACCGGCACGCACCACATCCCCTTGATGCTGTCGTCGGCGGCGAGCAGCGAGGCGACCGCCTCGATGTCGGGGCCGTCGTCGTTCATCGGGACGGGGATCATCCGGATGCCGAAGCGCTCCAGGATGGTGAAGTGGCGGTCGTACCCGGGCACGGGCGCGAGGAAGCTGATCGACTGGTTGGCCCACGGCAGGTCGCCGCCGGGGACGCCGTGGATCAGCGCCTGTGCGATCGTGTCGTGCATCACGGTCAGGCTGGCGTTGCCGAGCGCGAGCAGCTGCGCGACGGGGACGCGCAGCGCGCCCGAGAAGATCTCGCGCAGCTCCGTGAGCCCGTTCGGGCCGCCGTAGTTGCGGAGGTCGGTGCCCGCCGCATCCCGGTAGGCGCCGTCGGGCAGGTGCAGCAGGTCGTTCGACAGGTCGAGCTGGTCGGCGGACGGCTTCCCGCGCGTGATGTCGAGCGAGAGGCCCGCGGCCTTCAGCTCGTCGTAGGCGCGCGCGAAGGAGGAGTGCGCCTCGCGGAGCGCTGCGGTGTCGAGGTCGGCCAGGGGAGAGGGCGAGAGAGCTGCGGTGGTCACGTGATCGATCGTACCGGCGGTGCGTGCCCGTCTGCTCGGCCGACGTGTGCGAGCATCCGGTGTGTGACCGACGAACTGCACAGCGGCCGTGGACGCACGGCGGCGAAGATGACGACCGCTTTCGCCGCCGGGGTGGTCGTCGGCGTCACCGTCGGCCTGGTCAACGGGTGGCACTACGCGATCATCGCGGGGTGGGCGGCCGCGTGCCTCGTCTACATCAGCTGGGTGTGGATCGCGGTGTGGCGCCTGGACTCCGCGGCGACGAAGAGCCACGCCACGCTCGAGGACCCGGGACGCCGGACGGCGGATTTCGTGCTGCTGCTCGCGGCGGCGGCCAGCATCCTCGCGGTGGTGTACATCCTGGTCGACGCCAAGCACCTGAGCGGCGGCAAGCAGCTCGGGGTCGCGCTGCTCGCGGTCGTGAGCGTCGCGCTGTCGTGGACGCTCGTCCACACCCTGTACGCGCTGCGCTACGCCCGCATGTACTACCGGAAGGGCGGCGGGATCGACTTCAACCAGAAGGAGCCGCCGCGCTACAGCGACTTCGCGTACCTGGCGTTCACGCTCGGGATGACGTTCCAGGTGTCGGACACGGACATCAGCAGTTCGTACATCCGCCGCGCTATCCTGCGGCACACCCTGCTGTCGTACGTCTTCGGAACGGTGATCGTGGCGGCGACCGTGAATCTGGTGGCCGGGCTCGGCTGAGGCCTACCGCGTGTAGGTGAGGAAGCGGTACCGGGTGCCGTTCGCGGCGGTCGCCCATTCGCCCGCGTGCACCGTCCATCCCTCGCCGGGCTCGGGGGCGCGGGTGTCGCCCGGCACCTCGAGGTCGATCTCCGTGACCTCCAGCCGATCCGCGAGCGGAAGGGTCTGCCGGTAGAGCTCGGCGCCGCCGATCACCCAGACGGTGGAGGCGTCACCGGCCGCGGCGAGGCCCTGCTCGACCGCGTGCGCGACCTGCGCGCCGTCCGCGTTCCAGTCCGGCTGCCGGGTGACGACGACGTTCGCGCGCCCGGGCAGTGGGCGGAAGCGCTCGGGAAGCGACTCCCAGGTGCGCCGGCCCATCACGACCGGGTCGGTGCCGGTCAGATCGCGAAAGCGCTTCAGATCCTCCGGGAGGTGCCACGGCATCCCGCCGTCGGCGCCGATCACGCGGTCGCGGGCCTGCGCCCAGATCAGCGCGAGCGTCATACGGCGACCGCTGCGCGGATGGCCGGGTGGTGCTGGTAGTCCTCGACCACGAAGTCCTCGAAGCGGTAGTCGAAGATGCTGTCCGGCTTCCGGGCGAACCGCAGCCGCGGTGCGGGATACGGGTCGCGCGTGAGCTGCTCCTCCACCTGCTCGAGGTGGTTGTCGTAGATGTGGACGTCGCCGCCCGTCCAGACGAACTCCCCGGGCTCCAGGCCGACCTGCTGGGCGACCATCATCGTCAGGAGCGCGTAGCTCGCGATGTTGAAGGGGACGCCGAGGAACATATCGGCGCTGCGCTGGTACAGCTGGCAGGAGAGGCGGCCGTCGGCGACGTAGAACTGGAAGAAGGCGTGGCACGGGGCGAGCGCCATGTCAGGGATGTCCGCGACGTTCCAAGCGGAGACGATGATGCGGCGCGAGTCGGGGTCCGTGCGCAGGGTGTCGATCACCTGCTGGATCTGGTCGATGTGGCGTCCGTCCGGCGCGGGCCACGACCGCCACTGCACGCCGTACACCGGGCCGAGCTCGCCGCGCTCGTCGGCCCACTCGTCCCAGATCGTCACGCCGTTCTCGCGCAGCCACCCGACGTTGCTGTCGCCGCGCAGGAACCAGAGCAGCTCGTACGCGATCGACTTGAAGTGGACGCGCTTGGTCGTGATGAGCGGGAAGCCCTCGGCCAGGTCGAACCGCAGCTGGCGGCCGAACACGCTGCGCGTGCCGGTGCCGGTGCGGTCCGATTTATGCGCGCCGTTCGCCAGCACGTCGCGGAGCAGGTCTTCGTACGGGGTGGGGATCGCGCTCACGCTCCGATGCTACTTGCCGGGGCTCTCGAACGGGGCGCGCCGCGTCGTAGTCTGGCGTCATGGACGGCACAGCGCGCGGCGAGCGGCACAGCGACGACGAGCTCGCCGGTGTGCTGGAGGAGGAGGTCGCGCGCATCACGTCGGCCATCCCGATCGTCGTGCCGCGGGCGACGGCCGCGCCCGGCACGCAGTCGGCCCGCGACGGGGGATCGGAAGAGGACGCTGCGGCGGACTCGGAGGCCGACACGGATGCGGTCGCCGACGGCGACGCCGATGCCGATGCCGATGACGAGGCTGCGGCGGATGGCTGGGCCGGGCCGCCCACCGAGCGGATCAGCTTCGACGACCTCCCGGTGCGACGCGCCCCGACCGGGCCGGAGCCGACGTTCAGCGAGTGGGTGGCCACGGCGGCCATCCCGATCCAGCGTCCGGCGGGTGAGAGCGTGGCCGGGACCGAGCCTGTGCCCGCGGCCGAGCCTCAGCCACGCGCCGCGTCGGTGCCGCGCGCCGAGCCCGAGACGCTCGCGGAGGCGGTCAGCCCGCCGACCTTCCGTCCCGTCGCCCGTGCCGAGCCGCTCGACCTCGTGCCGCCCGAGGCGGCGCCGCGCGACTCCGAGCCGGTGCCCGTGCTGCCCGTCGCGCCGTCGGTCGCGCTGATGGCACCGGTCGTACCGGATGAGGCGCACACCCCGGATGCAGCGGCCCCGGCCGACGCGACCGCCGCCCCGGATGCCGAGCCACCACTCGAGGACGACGCCGCGCATCCGGTCGCAGACCCGGACGAGCACGACGTCCCTCGCGGCCGCCACACCCGGATCAGCCTCCTCACCCCTGAGGAGGCGGACCTCGAACCGACGCCGCTCGACCAGCGGGTGGGGCGCGCATCCCGGATGTTCTGGCTCTGGTTCGCCGGCACCTCCTCGCTCATCAGCGTCGGCGTCGGCGCGACCCTGTTCGTTCTCGGCCTCAGCCTTCGTCAGCTCCTCGTCGCGACGCTCGTCGGCGTCGCCCTCTCCTTCCTCCCGCTCGGGCTCGGCACGCTCGCCGGCAAGTGGAGCGGGCAGCCGACGATGGTGGTGTCGCGGGCGTCGTTCGGGATGCGCGGCAACCTCATCCCGACCGTGCTCGCCCTGCTCGTGAAACTGTTCTGGGGCTCGGTGCTGCTGTGGCTGGCGGGTTCCGCCGCCGGATCGCTGACGGCCGCCGAGGGGTGGGCGGGGGATGCGGCCGGCGCGACGGTGACCGCGCTGATCGTCACGATCGCGCTCGCCGTGCTGATCGCGTACACGGGCTACCGCCTGGTGGCGCGGGTACAGCTGGTGCTCACCATCGCGTCGGCCGTGCTGATCGGCCTGATGGTGATGGCGACCTGGCGGCACGTGGATGTGGCGCGCGCGCTCGCGGTGCCCGACGCGTTCTGGACGCACGTCGTCACCGGGGCCGTGCTGGTCTTCAGCTACGTCGGGCTCGCGTGGGCCATGAGCAGCGCGGAGGTGGCCCGGTACCAGCGGCCGCTCTCGTCGGGCGGCGCCGCGATGCTCTGGGCGACGTTCGGCGCGGGCGTACCTCCGTTCATCCTCGTCTCCTACGGCGGCCTGCTCGCCGCCTCGCAGCCCGGGATGGCCGGCGCGCTCGCGAGCGACCCGGTCGCGGCGCTGACCATGCTCGGGCTGCCCGCCTGGTACCCCGTGCCGCTGCTGCTCGCCGTCGGGCTGTCGCTGATCTCCGCGCTGGTGCTCACCGTGTACTCGGCCGGATTCACGCTCGACGCCGCGGGCGTCCGCCTCGGCCGCCGCTGGAGCACCGTCGTCGCGGGGGCGGCGATCGCGATCGTCGGCGCCGTGCTGGCGGCCACGGTCACCGACCTCGCGTCGGTCGTGCGCGGGGTGCCGACCGCCCTCTCGGTGCCGGTCGCGGCCTGGGTGGGCATCTTCTCGGGCGAGATGATGCTGCGGACGCGGCGATTCCATCAGCAGTCGCTGCTCGCCCGGGGCGGCGTCTACCCGGACTGGCGCTGGACCAATGTCGCGCTGCTCGTTGTGGCGACGGTGGTCGGGCTCGGTGCGATCAGCTCGCCGCTGCCGTGGCTCGCCTGGGAGGGCTACCTGTTCCGGCTGGTCGGGATCGACCCCGGCGCCGGCATCGGGACGAGCAACATCGGGGTGGTGGCCGCCCTGGCGATCGGGCTGTTCGGCGCGCTCGTCTCCGCGGCGCCGGCCATCCGGGAGCAGGAGCAAGCGGAAGAGGCGGGGCGTCTGATCGCCTGATCGGCGGCCGGCGGATTCCTCCACAGCCGGAGCGTTCTCCACAGAACCGATCCGGCAGGGTCGGCGCGAATCGGCATCCCGTAGGCTGATCGACGTGCCTCACACCCTCGCCTCCGTCCGCGACACCGTCGAGCAGCTCTGGCCGCTCGCCGGTGCCGAGAGCTGGGATGCGTCCGGCCTGGTGGCCGGAGATCCCGAGGCCACGATCGAGCGCATCCTGCTCGCCGTCGATGCCGTCGCGGCGACCGTCGACGAGGCCGTGGACACGGGTGCAGACCTGCTGATCGCGCACCACCCGCTGCTGCTCCGCGGGGTCACCACGGTGGCGGAGGACCGCTACAAGGGTGCGCTGCTGGCCCGCCTCATCCGGGAGGACGTGGCGCTCTACGCCGCGCACACGACGGCGGACGTGGTCGCCGACGGCACGAGCGACGTGCTCGCCGCGCGTCTCGGGCTGCGCGACGCGCGTCCCATCGCCCCGGCGGCCGACGGCGTCACCGGCATCGGTCGGGTGGGCGACCTGGCGCAGCCCACCACCCTGGGCCAGCTCGCACGGGCCGTCGCCGACCTGCTCCCGCCGACCGCCGGGGGAGTGCGCGCCGCCGGCGACTACCACCAGCCCGCGACCAGGGTCGCCGTCTGCGGCGGCGCGGGCGACTCCCTGCTCGGTACGCCCGCCGTGCGCGAGGCGGACGTCTACATCACCGCTGACCTGCGGCACCATCCCGCTTCGGAAGCCCGGGAGCAGGCGGTGCTCGGTGGGGGCCCGGCTCTGCTCGACGTCTCGCACTGGGCGAGCGAGTGGCTCTGGCTCGACACGGCCGCCGAGAAGCTCCGGGAGGCGCTGCCCGGCGTGGAGGTCGCCGTCAGCGAGCTGCGCACCGATCCGTGGGACTTCGCGATCCTGCAATGAGCGCCATCGACCCGATCACGCGCCGGGCGACACGCCTGTACGCCGTCACCCCGCATCCCGACACCTCGCACGAAAGAAGCACCGCATCGTGAAAGCCAGCCCCGCCGATCAGAACGAGCTCCTGCGCCTGCAGTCCGCGGACACGCGCCTGGCGCAGCTCGCACACGCCACCAAGAACCTGCCTCAGGCCGTCGAGCTGACGAAGCTGCAGCCCGAGATCGAGGCCCTGCGTGCCCGGTGGATCGCCGCGACCGGCGAACTGGAGGACGCCCGGGCGGAGCTGAAGCGCGTCGAGTCGGATGTCGAGATCGTCGAGGCGCGCGTCAAGCGCGACAGCGACCGCGTGCAGCAGACCTCCTCGGTGAAGGACGTGCAGGCGCTCGAGGCGGAGCTGGCCTCCCTCGCCAAGCGCAAGGACGACCTCGAGGAGATCGAGCTCACCGTCATGGAGCGCGTCGAGACGCTGGAGGAGGCGCTCGCCGCCGTCGAGGCGGAACGCGCGGAGCTCGACGGCCGGGTCGCCGCGCTCGAGGCGCAGCGCGACGAGGAGGCGGGCAAGCTCGACGCGCAGCGCAAGGCGGCCGCGGCCGACCGGGCCACGATCGCCGAGGCGCTCCCGGCCGACCTCATCGAACTGTACGAGCGGCAGCGCGCGCGGTACGGCATCGGGGCGGCCGCGCTCGTCCGCGGCGTCTCGCTCGGGTCGAACGTGAAGCTCACCGAGTCCGACCTCTCCGAGATCCGCCGCGCGGCGGCCGACGACGTGGTGCTCTGCCCGGACAGCGGCGCCATCCTCGTGCGCGGGGAGGACTCCGGGCTCTGACCGGCCCAGGGCGTCCGACGTCCAGCGACCGGCTCCGGAGGCGCCTGCGCTAGGGTTGAGGCCGGAATGGGTCGGCAAGACGGTCGCGTCGGTCCGCGTCAGCGGGCCGCCGAGGAACGTCCGGGCTCCGCAGAGCAGGGCGGTGGGTAACACCCACCCGGGGCAACCCGCGAGAAAGTGCAACAGAAAGCAGACCGCCGGGGACGCGAGTCCCCGGTAAGGGTGAAACGGTGGTGTAAGAGACCACCAGCGGCCGGGGTGACCCGGCCGGCTGGGTAAACCTCGCCCGGAGCAAGGTCGGACAGGGGACCATGAGGCTGCTCGTCTCGTCCCCGGGTAGACCGCTGGAGGGCGGCGGTGACGTCGTCCCGAGATAGATGGCCGTCCGCGGTGCTTCGGCACCGTGACAGAACCCGGCGTATCAGCCGGCCCATTCCCTTCTCACGGCGCAGGCGCGGCGGCCTCAGCGTCGCCGTCGGGCGTGAACCGGTAGCCCATCCCGGGCTCGGTCAGCAGGTAGCGCGGGCGTGACGGCTCCGGCTCCAGCTTCTTCCGCAGCTGCGCGAGGTACAGCCGCAGGTAGCCGGTGTCCTTCGTGTACTGCGGTCCCCACACCTGGGTCAGCAGCGACTGCCGCGTGACCAACCGCCGCGGGTTGCGCAGCAGCACCTCGAGGATCTGCCACTCGGTCGGCGTCAGCCGCACCGGGTGCACCGCGCCGTCGTCCCCACGGCGGGTGACCTGGCGGGCGGCCAGGTCGACCGTCACGTCCCCGAAGGCGACGACCGGCTCGTCCGTGGCGGACGTCTGCCGGCGGGTGAGGGCGCGGATGCGGGCCAGCAGCTCGTCGGCGGCGAAGGGCTTCGTGACGTAGTCGTCCGCTCCCGCGTCGAGCGCATCCACCTTGTCGCCGGAGCCGGTGCGTCCCGAGACGACGAGGATGGGGACGCTGCTCCAGCCGCGCAGTCCCTCGATCACCTCGATGCCGTTCAGCTGCGGCATCCCCAGGTCGAGCATCACCAGGTCCGGATGCTCGTCCACGGCGACAGACAGGGCCTCCGCGCCGGTGCGCGCGGTGAGCACGTCGTAGCCGCGGGCGGCGAGAAGGATGCGCAGGGCGCGCAGGATCTGCGGGTCGTCGTCCGCGATCAGGATCTTCACTCGTCCCCCTTCGCCGCCGGCAGCGACACGACCATGGTGAGGCCGCCGCCGGGAGTGTCCTCGACGTCGAGCGTGCCGCCCATCCCCTCGACGAAGCCCTTCGACAGCGCGAGGCCGAGCCCGATGCCCGAATCGTTGTCCGTGTCCGACAGGCGCTGGAACGGCGCGAACACCGCCTCCCGGCGCTCGGCCGGGATGCCGGGTCCGCGGTCGACGACCCGCAGCTGCACCGTGCCCGCGAACTCGCTCGCTGCGAGCACCGGGCGGGCGCCCTCGGGGCTGTAGCGGAGGGCGTTGCCGAGCAGGTTCACGAGCACCCGCTGCAGCAGCACGCCGTCCGCCAGCAGTGGCGGCACGTCGGGGGAGAGGTCGAGCTCCACGTCGCCCGGCCCGACGCCCAGTTCGTCGAGGGCGGGCAGGATCACGTCGTCGAGCTCCGTCGGGGCGAGGGACACCGCGAGCACGCCCGCCTGCACCCGGCTGGCGTCGAGCAGGTCGGTGACGAGCCCGGCGAGTCCCTGGAGGCTGTCCTCCGCCGTCTCGAGCAGCGCCTCCCGGTCCTCGTCGCTCAACGTCAGATCCGACTGGCGGAGCGTGGTGACCGCGGCGGTCGCGGCGGCGAGCGGACGCCGCAGGTCGTGCCCGACAGCGGCGAGCAGGGCCGTGCGGACCCGGTCGGCTTCCGCCAGCGGGGCGAGCTCCGCGGCCGCCGCGGTGAGCTCGCGGTGCTCCAATGCCGCCTCCAGCTGCGCGACGATCGCCGACAGGAGCCGTCGGTCCCCGGCCTCGAGGTCGCGGCCGCGCAGTTCGAGGAAGACCCGGCCCTCCGGGCCGCCGCGCGCCTCGCCCGCGCGCGACTCCTGGCCGGTCCGCACCGGCAGCCGCTGAGCCGGTTCCGACAGCGGTGCGTCTCCGTCGCTCGCGAGCACCTCATCCGCGCCGTCCGCCCCGTGCAGCACCAGCCGCACCCCACCGAGCCCGAAGGCCTCGCGGGTGCGGGTGACCAGCGCTTGCACCGCATCCTCGCCGCGGATCACCCCGCCGGCGACGGTCGCCAGCAGCTCCGCCTCGGCCGCCGCCCGCAGCGCCGCCCGCGACCGCCGCGCGGCTTGGTCGACCACCAGGCTGACCAGCGCCGCGATGATGACGAACAGGATGAGCGCCAGCAGGTGCAGGGGCTCCCCGACGGTGATCGTGTAGAGCGGGTCGACGAAGAAGAAGTCGAGGGTGAGCCCCGACAGGAGCGCGGCGAACAGCGCGGGCCAGATGCCGCCGACGAGCGCGACCACGACGACGAGCAGCTGGTAGCTGAGCACGTCCGCCGTCATCGACTCCCCGGAGCGGACGCTCGTCAGCAGCAGCGTCAGCAGCGGGCCCCCGATGAGGGCGAGCAGGAAACCGTAGACCCGGCGCCGCACCGTGAGCCCTCCGCGCGGCCGGGGGAGCGAGAACCGGCCGCCGGCGCGCGCGTGCGACACGATGTGCACGTCGATGTCGCCGGATTCGCGGATCACGGTCGCGCCGATCCCCGGCCCGGTCAGCAGCGCCGACAGCCGGCTCCGCCGCGAGACGCCGATCACCAGCTGCGTGGCGCTCTCGCCGCGTGCGAACTCGACCAGGGCGCGCGGGATGTCGTCGCCGACCACCTGGTGGTAGCTCCCGCCCAGCTGCTCCACGAGCGCGCGCTGATTCGCCAGCACCCCGGGCGCCGCCTCGCGGAGGCCGTCCTGGCTGCTCACGTGCACCGCCAGCAGCTCGCCGCCCGAGCTGCGGGCCGCGATACGCGCGCCGCGGCGCAGCAGCGTCTCGCCCTCCGGTCCGCCGGTCAGCGCGACGACGACGCGCTCCCGGGCCTCCCAGGTGCCCGCGATGCCGTGCTCGGCTCGGTACTGCTGCAGGGCGCTGTCCACCTCGTCGGCGAGCCACAGCAGCGCGAGCTCGCGCAGCGCGGTCAGGTTGCCGAGCCGGAAGTAGTTCGAGAGGGCCGCATCCACCCGGGCCGCGGGGTAGACGACACCCTCGGCGAGCCGGTCGCGCAGCGCCTGCGGCGCCAGGTCCACCAGCTCGATCCGGTCCGCCCGGCGCAGCACCGCATCCGGGATGGTCTCCCGCTGCGGCACGCCCGTGATCTGCTCGACCACGTCGTTCAGCGACTCGATGTGCTGGATGTTGACCGTCGAGATGACGTCGATCCCCGCATCCAGCAGCGTCTCCACGTCCTGCCAGCGCTTGTCGTGGTCGGAGCCGGGCGCGTTCGTGTGCGCCAGCTCGTCCACCAGCGCGACCTGCGGATGCCGGGCGAGCACCGCATCCAGGTCCAGCTCGCTGAGGGTCACGCCGCGGTGCTCCACCAGCCGTCGCGGCACCACCTCCTGCCCGTCGAGGAGCGCCGCCGTCGCCGCGCGGCCGTGCGTCTCCACGACCGCGACCACCACGTCGGTACCCAGCCCGCGCAGCCGCTCGCCCTCTTCGAGCATGGCGAACGTCTTGCCCACGCCGGGCGCCGCGCCGAGCATCACCCGCAGGCGGCCCCGAGGCATCCTCGTCAGGCCGGAGTGGGCGCGGGCACGTCGTCGGGCGTGCCCACCTCGCCGCTGCGACCGCGCTCGCCGCGCTCCCGGCGCTCGCCGCGGACCGCGAGGGCCGCAGCGCCCAGGATGCCCGCGTTGTTGCGGTGCACGGCCGGCACGATCGGGGTCTTGAGCTTCAGCAGCGGCAGGAACTCCTGGTAGTTCTTCGACACTCCGCCGCCGACGATGAAGAGGTCCGGCGTGAACAGGAACTCGACGGTCGAGTAGTACTTCTGCAGGCGCTTGGCCCACTTCTCCCAGCTGAGGTCCTCGCGCTCCTTGGCGGAGTAGGCCGCGCGCGACTCCGCGTCGTGACCGTCGATCTCCAGGTGGCCGAGCTCGGCGTTCGGGATGAGGATGCCGTCGTAGATGAGCGCGGACCCGATTCCCGTGCCGAGCGTGGTCATGATGACCAGGCCGTCCTTGCCCTTGGCCGCGCCGAAGCGCGTCTCGGCGTACCCGGCGGCGTCGGCGTCGTTGACGAAGTGGATGTCGCGCCCGAGAGCCTTCTCGAACAGGTTCTCGGCGTGGAGGCCGATCCAGTCCTTGGCGACGTTGGCGGCCGAGAGGGTGACGCCGTGGCTGACGATGGCGGGGAAGCAGACGCCGACCGGCGCGTTCGGCTCCTCGGCCGCCAGCTGTGCGACGATCTCCTTCGTCGTCTCCACGATGTCGTCGGGCTTGCCGCCGGCCGGGGTGGGCAGCTTGACCCGGTCGCTGAGGAGCTCGCCGGTCGACAGATCGACCAGAGCCCCCTTGATCCCCGTGCCGCCGATGTCGATGCCGATCGCGTGCTTCTGCGAAGTCATGCTCCGAATCTACCGCGCCCGGCGGCCCGTCAGGCGAGGGTGAGGATCTCGGCCCCGCGCTCGGTGACGACGAGTGTGTGCTCGAACTGCGCGGTGATGCTGCGGTCGCGGGTGACGACGGTCCAGTCGTCGGCCCACATCTCCCACTCGTGCGTGCCCAGCGTCAGCATCGGCTCGATGGTGAACACCATCCCGGGCTCCATCACGTCGTCGTAGGCGGGGGCCGCGTCGTAGTGGGGGATGATGAGGCCCGAGTGGAAGGACGCCCCCACGCCGTGGCCGGTGAAGTCGCGCACCACGCCGTAGCCGAACCGCTTCGCGTACGACTCGATGGCGCGCCCGATCACGTTGACCTGACGACCGGGTGCGACCGCCTTGATCCCGCGGTTGAGCGCCTCGCGCGTGCGCTCGACGAGCTGGGCGACCTCCTCGGAGGCGGTCCCGGCGATGAAGGTCTGGTTGCTGTCCCCGTGGAAGCCGTTCTTGAAGGCGGTGATGTCGATGTTGACGATGTCGCCGTCCTCCAGCACCGTGTCGTCGGGGATGCCGTGGCAGACGACCTCGTTGACGGAGCTGCAGATCGACTTGGGGTAGCCGCGGTACCCGAGGGTGGAGGGGTAGGCGTCGTGGGCGAGCAGGAACTCGTGCCCGATCGCGTCCAGCTCCTCGGTCGTCACGCCCGGACGCACCGCCGCGCCGACCGCCTCGATCGCCTGCGCGGCGATCCGTCCGGACTCGCGGATCAGCTCCACCTCGTCGGGCGTGTACACGTCGCCGCGGGTGGCCGGCGCCGGTCCCGGACGGCCGACGTACTCCGGCCGCGGGATGCGGCTCGGCACCGGGCGCATCGCGGTGACGCGGCCGGGGATGAGGTGACCGGCGGAATCCTTGGGCATACGATCAACTCTATGACGAGCGACGAGTACGGCATCAAGCAGGACGCCGAGCACAAGTACTGGTACAACATGAAGACCGGCGAGGTCGAGCAGGGCTTCCTGTCACCCGCGCCGAACCGCGTGGGCCCGTTCGACACCCGCGAAGAGGCCGAGCACGCGCTCGAGAAGCTCCGCGAGAACTCCGCCAAGTGGGCCGAGGAGGACGCGGCGGACAACCGCTAGAAGCTGTGTTCCTGGGTGGGGAACGCCCCGCCCTGCACGTCCGCCTTGTACGCGCGGGCCGCATCCGCGAGCACGGTCTTCAGGTCGGCGTACTGCTTGACGAACCGTGGGACGCGACCGGTCGTGAACCCGGCCCAGTCCGTCCACACCAGCAGCTGACCGTCGACGTGGGGACCGGCGCCGACACCGACGGTCGGGATGCGCAGCTCCTCGGTGACGCGCTTGGCGACGTCGGCGGGGACCATCTCCAGCACGACCGCGAACGCTCCCGCGTCCTCGACCGCGTGCGCGTCGGCGAGCAGGTCCTCCGCGGCCTGGCCGCGCCCCTGCACAAGGTGGCCGCCGAGGCCGTGCTCGCTCTGCGGGGTGAAGCCGATGTGCGCCATGACCGGGATGCCCGCATCCACGATGCGGCGGATCTGCTCCGCGCTGCGGCGGCCGCCCTCCAGCTTGACGGCGTGCGCGCCGGTCTCCTTCATGAAGCGGACCGCGGTGTGCAGCGCCTCCAGCGGACCCGTCTCGTACGAGCCGAACGGCATGTCCGCGACCACGAAGGCCCGCTTGACCGCTCCGGCGACCGCGCGCGTGAGCGGGATCAGGTCGTCGACCGTCACCGGGAGGGTGGTGTCGTAGCCGAGCACGTTGTTGCCGGCCGAGTCGCCGACCAGCAGGAAGTCGATCCCGGCCTCGTCGAAGATCTGCGCCGTCAGCATGTCGTAGCTGGTCAGCCCGGTGAACGGCGCGCCCTCCTCCTTCGCCGCCTGGAAGTGGCGGGTGCGCACCCGCTTCAGCGCCTGCATCGACGATGTCGTGGGATGGACGGAGGGCACCGGTGACTGCTCACTCATGCGGCCAGTCTAGTGACGGCGCGGGTGCCGGCGGCGGGTGCCCGGCTCAGACGGGCACGGGCTCGTACAGACCCCGCGTGGATGCGGCGGACGCCAGCTGCTTGTCGAAGGTGATGAGCCGGATGTCGTTGCCGACAGCCAGGGCGAGGGCGCAGGAGTCGGGCATGCGCAGTCGGTGCTTGGCCCTGATACGCGCCAGCAGGAGTGGTCCGTTCGGACCGAGGGACGTCGGTATCACCCCGAAGCGCTGAAAGTCTTCGAACGCCTCGACGCCGACGCCCGCCCGCTCGGGATTGACGAGCGCCTCCGCCAGGTTGACCGGATGGACGAGGTACCGGGTTCCGACGGCGAACGCCTCCACGGCCGCAGGGTGGTGGGCGTCGTCCGGGTCGAGCAGGGCGATCAGCACTCCCGCATCCACGGCGATGGTCACTCGGGCCAGCCCTCGCGGATCGAGTCGAGGCTCTCGGTGAAGACGCCCCGGTACCTGGCGCTCATCCGCTCCAGCTCCGCGCGGCGTTGCTCGGTCTCCATCCTGCGGTCGTCGCGGACGCTCCTCTCGCCTTCCTCGATGAGGTGGAGGAGGAGCTTGCCGTCCGAGTCGTCGGACCACCGCTCCCGCGCCACGTCGATGGCGCGCTGAACCTGCGGGGTGTGCGTGATCTGGGTGCGGGCGAGCTGCGTCGGCATGCGGGAAGTGTACCACCGCACGTCCCGGTGTTGCACCGCTGGATTGCGCGGTCCCTGCACCCCGCAGCCAGTAGTCTGGGAGCGGCCGAGGAAAGGGGCAGGATGGACAAGCAGCGCGACTTCGTTCTTCGCACGATCGAGGAGCGTGGCGTCAAGTTCGTGAGGCTGTGGTTCACCGATGTCGTGGGCACCCTCAAGTCCGTCGCCATCGCCCCGGCCGAGGTCGAGGGAGCGTTCAGCGAGGGCCTCGGTTTCGACGGGTCAGCCATCGAGGGCCTGACTCGCGCCTACGAGTCCGACCTGCTCGCCCTGCCGGATGCGACGACGTTCCAGATCCTGCCGTGGCGCGGAGAGGTCGACCCGACCGCGCGCATGTTCTGCGACATCACCACGCCCGACGGCCAGCCCGCCGTCTCCGACCCGCGCAACGTGCTCAAGCGGACGCTCGAGAAGGCGGCCGACCGCGGCTTCACCTTCTACACGCATCCCGAGATCGAGTTCTACCTGCTCAAGTCGTCGGCGTTCGGCGAGGAGGGCCCCGAGCCCGTCGACTCCGCCGGCTACTTCGACAACGTCCCGGGCGGCACCGCGCACGACTTCCGCCGCCGGTCGGTGCGGATGCTCGAAGACCTCGGCATCTCGGTCGAGTTCAGCCACCACGAGGCGGGACCAGGCCAGAACGAGATCGACCTGCGCTACGCCGACGCGCTCACCACCGCGGACAACATCATGACGTTCCGCACGGTGATCAAGGAGGTGGCGATCGAGCAGGGCGTGTACGCGACCTTCATGCCGAAGCCGCTGCAGGGCCACCCGGGATCCGGCATGCACACCCACATGTCGCTGTTCGAGGGCGACACCAACGCCTTCTTCGAGCCGGGCGCGCAGTACCAGCTCTCCAAGATCGGCCGCCACTTCATCGCGGGTCTCCTGCGGCACGCGCCGGAGATCACCGCCGTCACGAACCAGTTCGTCAACTCCTACAAGCGGCTGTGGGGCGGCGACGAGGCGCCCAGCTTCGTCAGCTGGGGCCACAACAACCGGTCCGCGCTGGTGCGCGTCCCCCTGTACAAGCCGAACAAGGGGCAGAGCTCGCGGGTCGAGTACCGCGCCATGGACTCCGCGGCCAACCCGTACCTCGCGTTCTCGCTGCTGCTCGCGGCGGGCCTCAAGGGCATCGAGGGCCAGTACGACCTCCCGCCCGAGGCCGAGGACAACGTGTGGGCGCTCTCCGACGGCGAGCGGCGCGCACTCGGCTACAGCCAGCTGCCGGCCAGCCTCGACCACGCCATCTCGCTGATGGAGGAGTCCGAGCTGGTCGCCGAGACGCTGGGGGAGCAGGCGTTCAACTACGTGCTGCTCAACAAGCGCCGCGAATGGTCGGAGTACCGCGCTCAGGTCACCCCCTACGAGCTGCGGACCAACCTCGAGATCCTCTGACCCGCACGTCGTGACGCGGCAGCAGCAGCTCTCCCTCACCTCCCTGGCGCGCGCCGGGTTCGTGGGGTTGAGTTCGGTCCGCGACGAGCTGGACCAGCTCGCGGAGCAGACCGGCCTCGACGGGGAGTCCCTGCTCGCGGCGATCTCGGTCGCCGCCGACCCGGATACGGCGCTCGCCGCCGCCCTGCGGCTGCTGCGCCAGGCCCCCGAGCAGGCGGCCGCTGTGCTGCGCTCGGAGGTGGATGCACGCCGGCTGTTCCGGGTCATCGGCGCGTCGGAGGGCGTCGCGGAGTTCTTCCTGCGGCAGCCGGCGCAGCTGACCGCGCTCGCGCATCCCATCGACGCCCTTCCGACCGCGGACGAGGTCCGCGACGACCTCCTCGACGCGGTCGGTGCGGTGGACGGCGTCGCGGCCGCCGACGACGAGAGCGCGTGGACGGCCCTCCGCATCCGCTACCGCCGCCGGCTCGTGCAGCTGGCGAGCTTCGATCTCGCACAGGACGACCCGGTGGCTGGCTTCGACCAGGTCGCCGCGGCGCTCAGCGACCTGGCGGCCGCGGCGCTGGAGGCGTCGCTCGCCGTCGCCCGCCGGATGGCCTCCGGCACCGGACCCGGCCGCTTCCGGGAAGACCAGGTGCGCGCCACCCCGCTGGCCGTGATCGGGATGGGCAAGGCAGGCGCCCGGGAGCTCAACTACCTCAGTGACGTCGACGTCATCTTCGTGACCGAGGGTGTCGAGGACGCCGGGCTGGAGCCGGGCCGGGCCGTCGACATCGCCACGCGGCTCGCGATGCTCACCATGCGCGGCATCCACGAGCCGGCCATCGAGCCGGGGCTGTGGGAGGTCGATCCGAACCTGCGGCCCGAAGGCAAGGACGGCGCGCTCGTCCGCACCCTCGACTCCCACATCGCCTACTACGACCGCTGGGCGAAGGGCTGGGAGTTCCAGGCGTTGCTGAAGGCGCGGCCGCTCGCCGGCGACCAAGCGCTGGGCGACCGCTATGTCGAAGCACTGGCGCCGAAGGTGTGGAGCAGCGCCTCCCGCGAGAACTTCGTCGAGTCGGTGCAGCGGATGCGCGAGCGCGTCACCGACCACATCCCCGACGACGAGGTGCACTACCAGCTGAAGCTCGGGCCGGGCGGCCTGCGCGACGTCGAGTTCACCGTCCAGCTGCTGCAGCTCGTCCACGGCCAGACCGACGACCAGGTGCGGCAGCGCGACACGCTCTCCGCCCTCGCCGCGCTGGCGGCGCAGGGCTACATCGGGCGCGAGGAGTCGGCGATGTTCTCGCAGGACTACCGCGCGCTGCGCCTGATGGAGCACCGGCTCCAGCTGCGGAGGCTGACCCGCACGCACCTCATGCCGCGCGACGAGGCGGACGTGCGCATCCTGGCCCGTGCGACGGGCCTCGCCCCGAACGCCGACCAGCTGCTCGTCACCTGGAACGCGATCAAGCACCGCGTGCGCGGACTGCACGAGCGGCTGTTCTACCGGCCGCTGCTCAGCGCCGTCGCGGCCACGCCGGCCGACGACGCCCGCCTGGCCGGGGGAGCGGGCCTCACGAGCGCCCAGGCGGAGGCCCGGCTCGCGGCCATCGGCTTCCGCGACCCGCGCGGCGCGCTCGCGCACATCGCCGCGCTCACGTCCGGCGTGTCGCGGCGGGCGACCATCCAGCGCCACCTGCTCCCGGTGATGCTGCAGTGGTTCGCCGCCGGTCCGGACCCCGACTACGGACTCCTCACCTTCCGCCGGCTCAGCGAAGAACTCGGCAGCACGCACTGGTACCTCCGGATGCTGCGCGACTCCACGGGCGCCGCCGAGCGACTCACGCGCATCCTGGCCGGATCGCGCTTCGCCGGCGAGCTGCTCGGCAGCATCCCCGAGTCGGTCGCCTGGCTGGAGTCCGAGGACGAACTGCGCCCACGGCCCGCGGCGCTGCTCCGCGAGGAGACGGCCGCGATCCTGGCGCGGCACGAGTCGGTCGACACCGCCGCGGTCGCCCTGCGCGCCATGCGCCGGCGCGAGATCCTGCGACTGGCCGTCTCCGGCATCCTCGGCTTCGCCACTATCGAGGAGCTCGCCCACGGCCTCAGCGACGTCACCGAGAACACCATCGCCGGCGTGCTCCAGGCGATCCGCGCCTCCCGCGACGACGCCGACCAGCTGGAGTTCGCCGTCATCGGGATGGGCCGGTTCGGTGGACGCGAGCTCGGCTTCGGCTCCGACGCCGACGTCATGTACGTGTTCCGTCCACTCGCCGCGGAGCAGGAGGCCGCGAACCGGAGCGCGCTCGCCATCGTCTCCGAGCTGAACCGGCTCACGGAGGACAACCGCCTCCCGCTCGACCTCGACATCGGCCTGCGGCCGGAGGGCAAGAACGGTCCGCCCGTCCGCTCGCTCGAGTCGTACCGCGCCTACTACCGCCGCTGGTCGCTGACCTGGGAGGCGCAGGCGCTGCTGCGCGCCCGGGGCGTCGCGGGGGATGCCGCGCTGCTCGCGGACTTCGAGCAGCTCGCCGACGAGGTGCGCTATCCGTCCGCCATCGGCGAGCAGGAGGTGCGCGAGGTGAAGCGCATCAAGGCGCGCGTCGAGAACGAGCGGCTCCCGCAGGGCGCCGACCCGTCGCGGCACCTCAAGCTGGGCCGCGGCTCGCTGAGCGACGTGGAGTGGTTCGTCCAGCTCATCCAGCTTCAGCACGCCGCCGCCGTCCCCGACCTGCGGACACCGTCGACGCTGGATGCGCTGGCCGCGGCGACCGCGCACGGTTTCGTCTCCGAAGAGGACGCCGCACGGCTCCGGGACGCCTGGGTCTTCGCCTCCCGCACCCGCTCGGCCATGACCCTCTGGACGAACAAGACCGCCGACGTGCTGCCGGCCGACCGCGTCGCCCTCGACGGGGTCGCGCGGCTGCTGGAGTACCCGCCGGGGTCGGCCAGCCGCCTGGAGGAGGACTACCTGGCGGTGACGCGGCGTGCGCGCGCGGTGTTCGAGCGCGCGTTCTACGGGTTGCCGCAGCGGCCGGCGACCACCGCGTAGCGGGGCCGGCTAGCGCGGCCGGCTAGCGGGATCCTGGGTCGCACCGTGCGCGGAGCCCGGCCGGCGTCAACCGTGGCGCAGCCGGTCGGCCTTGTCGAGCAGCACCTGTCGTTCGCGCTCATTCCCGGCGAGCCGGGCGGCCGTGGTGAGCTCGGCCGCCGCCTCCTCTGTGCGCCCCAGCTGGGCGAGCAGCTCACCGCGGACGCTCGGCAGCAGGTGCGATCCGCTGAGCGCACCGCGCGCGGCGAGCTCGTCGGCGATGAGCAGGGCGTTCGCGGGCCCCGTCGCCATGGAGACCGCCGCCGCGCGGTTGAGGTCGACGACCGGGCTCGGCGCGATGCGTCCGAGCGCTTCGTAGAGCAGCACGATCCGGTCCCAGTCCGTGCGCTCCGCGCTCGGCGCGAGCGCGTGTACTTCCGCGATCGCCGCCTGCAGCGCGTACGGCCCGCGCCCCCGGCCGAGCGCGTCCGCCTGCGCGAGCGCCGCCCGTCCGCGCTGGATCTGCGAGCGGTCCCAGCGCGTGCGGTCCTGCTCGGTGAGCAGCACCGGCGACCCGTCCGGCCGGGTGCGCGCGGGGAACCGCGCGGCCTGGAACTCCATCAGCGCGACCAGTGCGTGCGCCTCGGGCTCGCGGGGGAGCAGCGCGGCGACCATCCGGCCGAGCCGGAGCGCTTCGTTCGCGAGGTCCGCGCGCATCCACTCGCGCCCGGACGTCGCGGCGTACCCCTCGGTGAAGACCAGGTACACGACGCTGAGCACCCCGGCGAGCCGCTCCTTCCACTCGGCCGGCTCGGGGGCGGCGAACGGGATGCGCGCCGCCTGGATGGTCTTCTTGGCCCGCACGATGCGCTGCTGCATCGTCGCGACCGGGACGAAGTACATCCGCGCGATCTCCCCTGTGCTGAGGCCCGCAACGATTCGCAGGGTCAGCGCGACCTGCCCCTCCCGGGAGAGTGCGGGATGGCAGGCCGTGAAGACCAGCCGCAGCACGTCGTCGTCGATCGGCTCCCAGGCATCCTCGACGGTCTCCTCCAGCGCGGACGCCATCGCCCGGTACCGGTCGTCGAGCCGTTCGCGGCGGCGCCAGTGGTCGATCGCCCGGCGCTTCGCGACTGCGGTCAGCCAGCCGCCGGGGTTCGCGGGCACGCCATCCCTCGGCCACTGCTTAAGCGCCTCCACCAGCGCCTCCTGGGCGAGATCCTCGGCGAGGCCGACGTCGCCGGTCGCCTTCGCCAGGGTCGCGACGACGCGCGCCCCGTCGATGCGCCAGACGGCGTCGACCCTCGCCGGGATGTCGTTCATGGTCCGCTGAATCCGTCCTGCCCTCGGCGCCGACGGCTCACGCCTTCTTGGCGGCCTCCCGCCATTCGGCCTCCTTCTGCAGGTACTCGTTGTCGGCGTAGGCGGCGAAGTCGCTCTCGTCGGTCACGCGCCGCACCTCCAGCTTCGACCCCGGGCCCAGCGGGCACCGGCTCGCCCACTCGGCGGCCTCCTCCTTCGAGCTGACCTCGAGGATCCAGAAGCCGTTGAACAGCTCGTGCGTCTCCCCGTAGGGGCCGTCAGTGATGGCGGGAGGATTCGACGAGAAGTCGACCACGAACCCGGTCTCGGCGACGTCGTCCGCGAGCCCGTCGCCCGCCAGCAGCACGCCGGCCGCGATCAGCTGCTCGTTGTACTGACCCATCCGGGTGATGACCTCGTTGAAGTCCATCTCCTCGTAGGCCTCCTTGGCCGCGTCGTTCGAGCGCATGATCAGCATGTACTTCATGGGAGTCTCCCTCACGTCCGGGGTGCTTCGGACGCACCCTCCTACCATCGTGTCGAACGGGGGAGGGAAAGGTCGACAGGGGTCGCGAAAAAAGTTCCGGAACGGCGAGAGGGCCGCATCTTCTCACGCACGGTCTCCTGCGATCCCGCCTCGCGGCGCCCGCTGGTAGCCTGCCGATGTGACCGTCTACCAGATCGTCGGGACGTGGGTGCAAATAGCCGGCGTGCTGGTCGCGCTCTTCGGCCTCGGCAGCACATATCGACGGTATGCGACTCGAGGCACACTCAAGAGGGTCGCAAAGGACCTGGGGCGGCGGATAGCGCAGACCATCAACCCGAAGTGGCGCCGCGGCCCACGTCTGCGCGTGAGTGGGGCAGGTGCTTGGGGCACCGAAGTTGACGACCGCAGCTATGAACTGCCGCACGATACCGACCAAGCACTTCAGATGCTGGCGAGCTACATCCAGCAAGACCGGGCGATGCTCCTCATCGCCAAGTCAGAGTCCGGCCACGCACTTCGCGAACTGGACGGCATGGACGCTCGGCAACGTCATATCGTCGAGGCAGGGGTACGCGATTTTGCCCTCGGAGGCATAGCCATCACCGCATTCGGCCTTATCGTCACAGCGATCGGCATATTCCTAACCCTTTTCTAGCGAGCTAGAACGCCCAGCCTCGTTGCCACATCACGCTTGACGTTATTAACGCCCCGCGTTACTATGGAGCATGCTCCACTCCTTCGCCGATCGTTTCACGGAGGAGGTGTGGTCCGGTCTCCCGGTGAAGCGGTTCGGCCCGGATGTCCGTCGAATCGCCCGCCGCAAGCTCGCCATGCTGAACGCGGCGGCCGATCTCAACGACTGTCGGGTACCGCCGGGAAACCGGCTCGAGAAGCTGAGCGGCGACCGCGCCGGCCAGTACAGCATCCGCATCAACGACCAATACCGCATCTGCTTCCGGTGGACGAGCGGCGGCCCAGAAGCCGTCGAGATCGTCGACTACCACTGAGAGCGATGGACGAACGAGCAGGGGAGGATCCGATGGCCGACTTCATCACACCGGGCGAAGTGCTGTACGAGGAGTTCATGGTGCCCCTCGGCCTGACCAAGTACGCGCTGGCGAAGGCGCTCCATGTCCCGGCCCAGCGGATCGGCGACATCGTCGCAGGCAAGAGGGCCATCTCGCCCGACACCGCGTTGCGGCTGGCACGCGCCTTCGGCACCACCGCGGAGTTCTGGCTCAACCTGCAGGCGCACTACGACCTGGAGCGCGCACTGGAGGCCCACGCCGCCGAGTTCGACGAGATCCGTCCGCTCGTCGCCGTGTGATCACTCGGTACGACCAAACGGCGAGAGGGCCGCATCCCGTGCGGGATGCGGCCCTCTCGTGCTGCGGGAGCGCTCGGCTCAGACGCCGTAGTACAGCTCGTACTTCAATCAAACGCTCGGCGGCCATTGGCTCTGCCTGTTTACCCCGGTCAGAAGCCAATTCCGTGATTGGCCGCTGTTGGCGGCCATAATACGCTGGCGGTAGTCCTGCGGACTAACTGCGGACTGCATGCGTTGTTCCCTTCGCGGTCAAAATCCGTTGACCCGGCCGCTTTGAATCAGATTCGACAGAGTGTCGGCGTCCTCGTATTGATGCTCGGAGTCACCCACTACGTGCCATCCCCTTTCGCCCCTCATGACGTGGCCAATCATCCGGTCCGTCGTCCACATCTCGCTTGTTCCGTCTGGCAGTCTGATCAATTCGTAGGTGAGAGCCATAGGTGCACCATAACAACAGGACGGAGGGGGCTCGCGACGCTTCCATGAGCCCGGTCGGCGTCACTATCGTGACGATATGGAGCCGACAACCGCATTTGTTATGGCATTGCTTGCGCTGATTGTTTCTCTTGTTGCCGCTGCCGCGTCGGTGACCACGTTGACCCGTTCGATCGTCTATCGCCCAAGACCACAGCTGGAATTCGACAGCAGATCGAGACTGCGAGTCCTTGAATCGGGTCTACACGAGAGTCGACATGTTCGCGCCATCAACCAAGGTATGGGCGTAATGCGCGACGTGGAGTGGTGGGGCGTCCACCAACACTCGGGATCGGGGAGCGCGGTTCTCAGTAGTAAGACGACGCTCGAGCAAGGCGAAGCGATTTCAGCAAGTGTTGAGGTGACTCCGCAATCGAAGTGGAAGTCTGATATGTACTTTGAACTGAGGTGGAGGGCCGAGCCGGACTTCCGCAAGATCAAATCGCGAGCGCTGCTTTCAGATCAGTAGGCCGACGTACGATTCCGGCATGCAGATCACCGAAGAGCGTTTACGTCAGATTATTCGCGAAGAACTGCGGGCAGTCCTCAAACCGGCGGACGAGGAGCCGGTGGCAATCGAAGAGTTGGCCGCCTACCTTAAGTTGTCCACCTACACTGTGGCCCAGAAGGCGCACTGGGGGTACATCCCCGGCTTCAAGGTCGGTCGCGAATGGCGGTTTTACATCAGCGAAGTATTGGCTGCCCTGACGCCGCCGTCAGTTGTAGACCCCTGGCAGCAATCTCCGCGCTCCGAGGCGGGTCGTCGCGCAGCCATCACAAGGCGGCGCAACGCCGCGGCAGCGAACAGCAACGGTCGTGACTAAGGGATCTCATCTGTGCGTTCCTCCGCAGGGTATTTCAGCACATCCGTTGCGGACTTTTCGAAGGGTTTGTAGTTGTAAACCTGTCTTAGTCGCCAGCCGACCGGACCCGTCTTACCCCAGAAGTCGACCGTGATCACGTCGGAACCCTTAATCGTCGGGAAATCGCCCGGTATGGCCACAACCTTCGCGTGCCCCGCGGACTCGAACGCTGCACTGAAGTCACTTTGTCCTTGCCGGCCATCGCGCAAGTTCCATCTCATAACGGCTCGATCCATCTTCGGCTCGACTAAGCGGTGACCGATCATGACTCCAAACTTGCCCTCCACCCGAACAAGCAAGACCTCAAGAGCGGGGCGTCCAGCCAAACTCAAAGCGCGCAGTGCGTCTCGCGCAGTGGCTGAACTCTGTTGTGCAGAAAGAAACGCTGCGAAAGCCGAGACGCCAGCACCCACCGCAGCCAGCGCCGTGAACAACGCAGTGATCAGATTGCCGTCAAGCTTGTAAGTCTTAACCGCCCAGTAGCCGCCAACGATGAAGGCAGCAGAAAAGACCACTGCGGCCACCGCCCACCATGTCCAACGCTTACGCACCGCCTGAGAATATCCGACTCCTGAAACACAAACCGAGTTCCCATCACTGTCCGAAGGCGTGACGCGATGTAGCGCCCCTCGCGCGTTCCGACGAAGGGGGGCTGGGGGAGGGGTGTCAGTCGCTGTCGAGGTAGCGGTAGACGGTCGCCCTGGACACGCCAACGGCACGCGCTATGTCACCTGCCGACAGGCCTTGTGCTTTCAGGGTGCGCACCTTTGCTGCTGCCTTGGCGTTGACCTTGCTCCCATGCGTGGATGGTAGCGCAGTGGCGACCCTTAGCTAGGGCTGGACGGTCGCCGCTCCGGGAGCTGGTGAACAAAGTGAGGAAGACTCTAGAGTTGCGGCCATGAGAAATTCACCGCTGAGGCAACCTCGGCGCTATGTGAAAGCGGGAGGCCAAGATGACAACCAGGGACGAGTGGCGAATTGCCCTCATTGGGTTCGCCGGAACAGTTATCGGCGCGGTGTCGGTCCTAGCTGGAACTGTGATTTCCTCCAACCTTCAGGACGTTCATGATCGGACTGCCAAGCTCGAGCAGCAACGGGAGAAGCTGTTCGATGAGCTGCTGGACTACGGGAACGACTATGGCTGGGCTTCCATCGCCGCTCAAAATTATCTTGAGGCCGGCCATACGGACCAAGAGCTTCTGGGCAACGAAGCGTTGATGTCGAGGTATTTGAAGGCGCGCCATGACTTCAAGACCAGCGTCAATCAGATGTCGGTGTATGGAACTTCCGATGCCTGGCAACGGGCCGAAGAACTGTATAAGGCACTGCCGCCGATCGGCGGCGACAAGTACGTCTACACGTTCAATTACGGTGAATATGACTTGGCCTATGGCGGTGTCCTTTCCGAGTACTGCCAAGAGGCGCAGCCCGACCGCAAGGACTGCGATTCGCGCTGATTCGAACGTATGTTCTAATGAATTGCGTGACACGACCAAAGCCAATTCGCTACGACAGGGACACCTGGCTAGTCATGCGCGACGACCCTGGGGTCCCGAATGCCGTGATCCGCCGCTACACGGACAAGAGCGGCAAAGACAGCTACTTGGTCGTCAGGTGGCACATTGATCCCGCCGAACGACGTCTCATGGCTGTGTGTGAATCGCTCGAGCGCGCCGACGACCTAGTGCGATACGACAGCCGCACGTCGCACGGCTACTGGGATGGCCCACCGAACCCGCATCCGGCCGGGTAGAGGCCCGGTGTTGCTACGCTCACGGTATGTTGGGGGATTGGATAGTCGCTGTCTGGACCGCAGTCGTCGAGTTCCTCAGTCGCGTCGCACACTCCGCCAACGCTGCAGCCTGGTTTTCCGCGGTGGGGACGGTAGCCGCGGTGTTCGTATCGCTCTACCTAATTCGGCAACAAAACCAGCTGCGTGCTAGGGAAGCGGCCGAGAGGGAGAGGCGCCAGGCTCGCGCTGTCCACATCAGCTACCCGATCTTCGACGGCATCGAAGGTGACCGTTACTACAAGTTCGACCCGTACAAGCCTGAGAACATACCACCTGGCATCCAACTCGTGTATTGGACCAGCACAATCGCGAACGCTAGCGACGACGCAATCTCGAACGTATCCGGGCGTATTGCCAGCGTCGACGAGGAGGCGTTTTCGTATCTCCCAGACGGCGGCGACTTCCTCGCCCACGAGGTGGTAGCGCGGTTACTCCCCGGCGAAAAGCTAAGAATCACCCTAAAGCTCAGGATGGATCTGACGCGCGAGACCGGCTACAACAATCGAGGCGACCTGGAATTCGCCACCTACCTGCAATTCACCGATGCTGAAGGCCGCGTCTGGAACCGTGACCCCCGAGGTCAGCTCAATGCGGGGCCGGCCAAGATTCGGTTGCCGGGCGAGCCGCGAGTGCGTGTGATCGATTGAGCTAATCACCAACGGCTCGGGCGATGCCCCGCTGGACAAACCCAACAGTCTCAAACGTCGGCCACTGATTTTCCGACGTGAGCCACAACTCTTCGTAAGCCGCACAACTCATGGGTAAACGCACGATTGAGGGCAGCGCCCCTCCAAGTCGCGGGAAGTCGGCCCACTCGTCGCCTTCGACCCGGCGAAGCAGGGAACGGCTGAATCCATTGATGCCCGCCACGTGCTGCACACTAGGCGGCATGCGGGCGTAGCGGAAAGACACCCCCGCTAGGTTTTGCCATAGGCCCGCGCTACCGTCGCCAGCATGTGGAAGCTTTACATCGGCGGAGTCCTGGTCGGAAATGCGACTACGCATGCGGCCATGGAGCGCATGACCCAGACTTTCAGAGAGATCATCGCAAGCGGTGGCGGTTGGCACGATCTTCAATACCCGCTAGGTGACGGAATTGGAACGAACCGCATCTTTCTCAATGCGGCGTCGCAGATCCTATTTCTAGAGGCGGATTGAGTTTCACCGCGCCGCAAGCGACGTGCCGGAAAGGATTGGCTGTCACGGCCCGATCGGCAGGATGATCGGCTTACCGGCCTGGCCGTCAGACATGAGCGCGTTCGCGGGACCGAGCGAATAGGTGACGCCGGCGATTGAGACGCCCGGGATGTTGGTTGCCCCTTCCACGGTCACCATCAGAGGCGAAACCTGGGTGATAGTGCACGGAGCCACATAAAGGTGGGCTCGTTTCACAGGGTTGGTCAACTCGTGTACCAGCGGATTGCGTAGCATCACCACGTCCTTCCGGCGTTGAGTTGTTGTGCCGCCTGGCTGAACAACCGCTGGCCGCCCTGCTCGACCTGGACCTGGATGAACTTTGTGAGGTCTACGCCGTTGGAACTGACATAGACGTTCACCGGGGCTTGTGCCGCGCTAGCGCCCGCCTGCCGATTCGCAATCTGTGCAATCTGCATTGGGCGGGCATTACTGTTGATCGCCTTCAACAACATCCGGTTGTTCGACGCCTGCCCATACCGATTGGAAATGATCTCTTCCAGCGGCGCCAGCATCGCCGGCACTGAGTCCACCCACGAGACGCCCGAACCCGGGACCGTCAGGCCAGTTGCAGCGTGAAGGGGGATCGTGCCTCCGTCGCGGAAGCCGACGTTTCCGCGACCCGGTGCGCCCGCAGGAGCGTTCACCACAGCGTCCACAAAGACGGTCTTCCCGTGCAGGTAGTTGATCCACTGCTGCAAACCGATGACCTTGTTCTTCGCGTCATCAAGGCCGCTGACCTGAACCGCCGTCGAAACGTTCTTCGGAATCAAGCCGTACTGGTCCGTTAGGTTGTTCGCCTGATCCGCCGTAGCACCGGCAGCAATCGCAGCGTTGATGAACGCCTGCCGCGCCGACGCCATATTCGCCGTCAACACGTCCGTCGACGTGCCAGCCTTCGCCTGCGCTGCAATCAACGACGTAGCGGCGGACGCAATATCGTTCAGTGCACCCATGTTGCGACGGCCTGAGTCCGTCGTCACATCGAGGCCCTTGCCATACTCCTTCGTCGTCGCGACGGCCTGTGCCACCGACGAGTTGTACTGAATATTTGCCTGTGACGCATCAAGGTTGACTTGACCCAGCCCAGGCAACTGCTGAGACAGCTTGTCTGTTGCGTCCGCGGGACGCCGTGCACGACGGCATCGTGCCCCGATCCCCGGTAAGTCGGCGCACCTCGCCAGGTGCGGCAAAGCAACGCCCCTACGTCGCCCCCACAGCGCAGATCTGGGCACTCCACAACGCGCTGCCCGAGCACTTTCGCCCCGTCATCCTACTAGGCGCCTTCGCCGGCCTCAGAGTGGCGGAGATCGCCGCTCTGCGAGTCTCCGACGTCGACTTCATGCGCGGAATCATCTCACCGGCGATTCAGTATCCGGCCGAGCCCCTCAAGACCGATATGTCCAAGACGCCGATCCCGATTCCTCAAGAGGTAGCGCTCGAGCAGAACAGGATCCCGGTGCAGTGGGGGAGCAGCACACTCGTCGTCGGCGCCTATGGCCGCCCCGTCGCGCCCTACACAATCGAGACGGCGTTCAAACTCTCACGCACCACCGTCGACGGCGTGACTGAGGGCTTCCAAATCCACGACCTGCGGCGCTACTACGCGTCACTGCTCATAGCCGCCGGCCTCGACATCAAGACAGTCCAGGCTCGACTACGGCACGCCTCGGCGAAGACAACGCTGGACACGTACGGGCACATGTGGCCAGACAAAGACGAGTCCGCACGAGCCGCGGTGTCGGCCGCTTACGCGGACCGTCCTGCAACTCGTGCGGACTCTTTGCGGACTGACAAGGCGTCAGCCAAATGAATCGCTGGGACCCAGCTCAGACGCCGTAGTACAGCTCGTACTCGAACGGGTGCGGGCGCTGCGCGAGCGGCTTGATCTCCTTCTCGCGCTTGTACTCGGTCCACGTCTCGATGAGCTCCGGGGTGAACACGCCGCCCGCGGTGAGGAAGTCGTGGTCGGCCTCGAGCGCGTCGAGGGCCTCGCCGAGCGACGCCGGCACCTGCGGGATGTTGCGCGCCTCCTCCGGCGGGAGCTCGTAGAGGTCCTTGTCGACCGGCTCGTGCGGCTCGATGCGGTTCTTGATGCCGTCGAGGCCCGCCATCAGCTGCGCGGCGAAGGCGAGGTACGGGTTGCCGGAGGCGTCTGGCGCGCGGAACTCGATGCGCTTCGCCTTCGGGTTGCTGCCCGTGATCGGGATGCGGATCGACGCCGAGCGGTTGCCGGCCGAGTAGACCAGGTTGACCGGGGCCTCGAAGCCGGGGACCAGGCGGTGGAACGAGTTCACCGTCGGGTTGGTGAAGGCGAGGACGGCCGGGGCGTGCTTGAGCAGGCCGCCGATGTACCAGCGCGCGATGTCCGACAGGCCGCCGTAGCCGGCCTCGTCGTAGAACAGCGGCTTGCCGTCGTTCCACAGCGACTGGTGCGTGTGCATGCCCGAGCCGTTGTCGCCGAACAGCGGCTTCGGCATGAACGTCGCCGTCTTGCCCCACTCGTTCGCCGTGTTCTTCACGATGTACTTGAACTTGAGGATGTCATCCGCCGCGTGCACCATCGTGTCGAAGCGGTAGTTGATCTCGGCCTGGCCGCCGGTGCCCACCTCGTGGTGCGCGCGCTCGAGGATGAGTCCGGCCTCGATCAGCTTCAGCGAGATGTCGTCGCGCAGGTCGGCCTGCTTGTCGACCGGGCTGACCGGGAAGTAGCCGCCCTTGTACGGGGTCTTGTTGCCCAGGTTGCCGCCCTCTTCGACGCGACCGGAGTTCCAGGCGCCCTCCTCCGAGTCCACGGAGTAGAAGCTCGAGTTCTGCTTCACCTCGTAGCGGACGTCGTCGAAGATGTAGAACTCGGCCTCCGGCGCGAAGTACGCGGTGTCGGCGATGCCCGTGGAGGCGAGGTACTTCTCCGCCTTCTTGGCGACCTGGCGCGGGTCCTTCGCGTAGATCTCGCCGTTGCGCGGGTTGTAGATGTCGAACACCATGATCAGCGTGCGCTCGGCACGGAACGGGTCGATGTAGGCGGTGGAGACGTCCGGGATGAGCTGCATGTCGGACTCGTGGATCGACGCGAAGCCTCGGATCGAGGAGCCGTCGAAGAGCTGGCCGACGGAGAAGAACTCCTCGTCGACGGTAGCGGCGGGGATGTTGAAGTGCTGCTGCACACCGGGAAGGTCGGTGAAGCGGATATCAAGGAACTTGACGTCGGTGTCCTTGATGAACTTGAGCACCTCGGAAGAATCACGGAACATGCAGACGACTCCCAATGGCTTTGCGGGTGACCGGACTGCGCGTGCAGCCCACTCCTCCACGGTAGGGGGAGGCCGTTTCCCCGGGGTGACGCAAATGTTTCGGGCATGTTACGGGTACCCCGGGCCTGTATCCGCACAGGATGCGCTCCGCGCGGCTCGATAGACTCAGCCGGTGCCGCAGAACTCCGCCAGCCGCCCCGGCGACGTCGCCCCTAGCCGTTACCCGGGGGAGCGGCTCGGCCTCCCCGAGTCGGGCCCGCGGTCGGTCGGCCGCGTCGGCCGTCGCATCGGCGCGATCGCGGTCGACTGGGCCATCGCGTCGTTCCTGTCGTTCGCGTTCTTCCGCTACGACTCGTGGGCGACGATCGGCCTCTTCGCCCTGCTGCAGGTCATCTTCATCCCGACGATCGGCGGCAGCATCGGCCACCGGGTGTTCGGGATGCGGGTCGTCGCCCTCCGCGGAGGCTGGGTCGGCGTGTGGCGGCCGGTGGTGCGTACGGTCCTGCTCTGCCTGGCGATCCCCGCCCTCGTCTGGGACTCCGACCAGCGCGGCTTCCACGACAAGGTCGCCGGCACTGTCCTCATCCGCGCGTAGCCGCGAGTTCTCCACAGCTTCGCTTCCGCACCCCCTCTCCGCTTCGCATCTCCGTAGGCTCGACCCCACTGAGACGGGGAAGGAGCGGACATTGTGGGTCGGAGGCCGGTGCATCCGGATAAGCACATCGAAGCCGTCATGAGGAGCTGCGAACGACAGGGGTGGCTGTTCGTGAAAGGGCGCAAGTATTACAAGGGACGCTGTCCGTGCGGATCGCATCTCAAGACGGTCCATCTGACGCCGAACAGGTCGTACGTGGTGAATCTGGAGCGATACTTCACGCGGTTAGACTGCTGGAGACGGGAGGAGCGACGATGAACGGATATCACGTCCAGGTGGCGGTCGAAGCATCGAGCCCCATGGAGCACTTCGAGTCGCTCTTCGACGCCGTCGCCGATGCGTTCGCCGACTGCGCAGACATCATGAACGCCGACGTGTCGGCCGACCTGCGCACCCGCACCCTCACTTTCGAGATGGATGTGGAGACCGAGACCGAGGTCGACGCTCTGGAGAGCGCTCTGGTCGCCGTCCGGACCGCGCTTCACGCGTCCGGCGGCGCGACGGCCGCGTGGGAGGATCACTTCCGGATGCTGCGGCAGACGATCGAAGTGCCCGCGCTGGATCAGCCGGGGATGCTCCAGGCCTGACGGCTCTGTGGGTGGGCGCGATCGCGGCCCCCATCGAGTACACGAAAAGTGCACGGATTCGCGAGGAATCCGTGCACTTTTCGTGTACTCGACGGAGGGAGGGCCGACCGGGTCAGCGGGCGCGCTGCGCGCGGACCTTCATCGGGTCGATGCCCTTCGGGATCGGCATCTGGTTCTCCATCGACTGGAGCCGGTTGCTGATCGCCAGGACCTCGGCCTTCGTGAGGGTCGGCTTGATCTTCGCCAGGGTGCGCGGCACCTTGTGCAGCGGCACGGAATCGGCATCCGGTCCGACGGTGATGATCGTGACCGGGACGTTCGGGAGGACGCGGTTCACCTTGCGGCGCTCCTCGTCGACCATGCGCTTGGTGCGGGTGGCCGGTCCCTCGCTGATGAGCACGACGCCGCCGCGGCCGGTCGCCCGGTACACCGCATCCTGCGTCTTCCCGTTGACCGCGACCGGCATCTCGGATCCGCGCCAGCTGCGCTTCAGCGAGGAGCGCAGCACGGCGCCCACGGCGCCCGGCTGGCCCTCGATCTGCGAATACGCCGCCCGCTCGGCACGGCGACCCAGGATGATGAGCGCGATCAGGACGCCGGCGAGCACGCCCGCGACGATCCAGAGGATCATCGTGAAGACGTTGCCGCCGGAGAGGAACACCGCCAGGAGCACGCCCGCGATGATCGGCAGGACAGCCCCGAGGAGGATGTAGAGGACCGCGCGGTCGTCGTACCGGCGGGTCATCTGGAACACCTGCCACATCTGCTTCAGACGGCCGGGCTCCTTGGTGGACTTGTCCTTTGCCATAGCTCCAAGGATACCGGCTCGGCGGCGTTCCAGATGACCCGTTCGCTGCGAGGAGAGGGCTCTCAGGAGACCGCCTGCGCGAAGCCGAGCGTGGCGTCCGCGAGGTGCCGCAGCTCGTCCGGCACCGGCCGTCCCTTCGCCTGCATGGACTGGGCCCACAGCCGTCCCGCCCGGTACGACGACCGCACCAGCGGCCCGGCCAGCACGCCGAGGAAGCCGATCTCCTCCGCCTCCTGCTTGAGCTCCACGAACTCGTCCGGGTGCACCCAGCGTGCCACCGGGAGGTGACGGGGACTGGGCCGCAGGTACTGCGTGATCGTGATGATGTCGGTCCCGGCGTCGTGGAGGTCGCGCAGCGCGGTGCTGATCTCGTGCCGCTCCTCGCCCATCCCGAGGATGAGGTTCGACTTCGTGATCAGTCCGGCAGCACGCCCCTGCGTGAGCACGTCCAGCGAGCGCTCGTAGCGGAAGGCGGGGCGGATGCGCTTGAAGATGCGCGGGACGGTCTCCACGTTGTGCGCGAACACCTCCGGGCGCGCCGAGAACACCTCGCCGAGGTGCTGCGGGTTGCCGGAGAAGTCGGGCACCAGGATCTCGACGCCGGTTCCGGGGGACTGGCGGTGGATCTCGCGGATCGTCTCCGCGTACAGCCACGAGCCCTCGTCCTCCAGGTCGTCGCGGGCGACACCGGTGACGGTGGCGTACCGAAGACCCATCCGCTGCACGGACTCGCCGACGCGGCGCGGCTCGTCCCGGTCGAACTCGGCGGGCTTGCCGGTGTCGATCTGGCAGAAGTCGCATCGGCGGGTGCACTGCGAACCGCCGATGAGGAACGTCGCCTCCCGGTCCTCCCAGCACTCGTAGATGTTGGGACAGCCCGCCTCCTGGCAGACGGTGTGCAGCTCCTCGGACTTCACCAGGTTCTGCAGCTGGCGGTACTCCGGCCCCATCTTCGCCTTGGTCTTGATCCACTCGGGCTTGCGCTCGATCGGCGTCTGGGCGTTGCGGACCTCGAGGCGCAGCATCCGGCGCCCCTCGGGAACGGCGCTCACGCGACGGCCTCCGCTGCGGTGAACTCCAGGTCGAAGGCGTCCATGACCAGCGGCGCGACGTCCTGCGGCGTGACGGTGCGACCGAGCACGCGCGAGATCGTGGTGACTCCTGCGTCGCGGATGCCGCAGGCGACGATCCGGTCGTAGGCGTCCAGGCTGTTCGAGCAGTTGAGCGCGAAGCCGTGCATCGTGACGCCTTCGGCGACGCGGATGCCGATGGCGGCGATCTTCTCCTCGCGGGTGGCCCCGGGGTTGTGCTCCGGGAGCATCCACACACCGGACCGGCCCTCGACCTGAACACCGGTGACATCGAGGCGGGCGAGCACGTCGATGAGGACGCGTTCGAGTGCCCGGACGTAGCCGACGACGTCGATGGGGTCGTGGAGGCGGAGGATCGGGTACCCCACGAGCTGTCCCGGCCCGTGCCAGGTGATCTTGCCGCCACGGTCGACGTCGACGACGGGGGTCCCGTCGGTCGGGCGTTCGTCCGGAGCGGTCCGCTTGCCCGCGGTGTACACGGGGGCGTGCTCGAGGAGGATGACGGTATCGGGCGCCCGGCCTGCGACGACAGCGGCGTGCAGGGCACGCTGCTGCTGAAGGGCCTCGAGATACGGCACGGAGTTGGCGCTTAGCCCCGTGACGTCATACGTGGTCACGTCGTCAGTCTATGCGCGCGCGGTCCGCCCGCTCGCAACGTCAGGTTCGTACACAGGCTGGCGTTGCGGCGAGTTGTCCACCGATCCGCACCGGGCCGGCACTCGGGGATTGCGGATCCGTTGGGATGGTCTCGTGACACCGATCGCCCCGTCCTCCCGTTCCCTGCCCGCCTCCGCGGACGAGCTCCGCGCTATCGCGGTCGCCCTTGCGCGCCGGGAGGGTTGCACGGTCGAGCCGCCCGACGCCGACCCGCCGCCCCGCGAAGGATCCCCGCCGGAAGCGCGTGTCGTCGTGTCCGGAGGCGGCCTGCCGGGTCGGTGCCTGCTGCGTGTGCGTGAGCGCCGGCCGGGCGTCGCGTCTCGCGATGTGGACGTCCGCCGGGCCGCCGCGAGCGAGCATGTGCTCGGTGTGGTCAGAGAAGTCCCCCTGCTTCGCATACGCGGCCGAGAGGTGGATGCGGTGCTCCTCGAGCACGCCGGAGGCGGGGGAGTCGACGTGGTTCTGGCGCGGGCGACCGGTGTGCGATCGGGGGAGGCGGCGACCCTGATCCTCGGCGCGGCGGCCGGCGTCGAAGCGCTCCATCGCGCGGGATGGGCGGCGCCGGACCTCGACAACGCGTCCGTCGTCCTCGCCGACGACGGGCGCCCGGCGCTCGACGGGCTGGACCGCATCCGCCCGCTGGATGCCGAGACGGCCGTCGCGGATGCGGAGGCGTTCCATGCCTGGGCGCGTCGACTGTGCCTGCGGGTGACCGACGGGTCCGGGATGCGGCTGCTCGCGGCTGTCGAGGCCGGGTTGCGTCAGGGGCGGTGGTCGGCCGTGGAGGCGGCCGTTCTGGCGGTGGCGTCGCCGGAGCCGGTTCGGCGCAGCAGCCGCGGAGTCGCAGGGACGGAGGTGGCGGTGACGGCGGGGACGGGGTCCGGCGCGCCGAGGGGTGTGGTCGGCGCACTCCCGGCCGGACGCCAGATACCGCGCCGTGAGCACGGCAGCGGGCTTACCAAGACGGCCGCGGCCGCGATGACGGCGCTCGACGGAGAACCGGTCCGCGTTCTGACGCGCTGGCTCGGCTCGTGGGCCCGCAGGCGACCGGCCCTCGTGGCGAGTGCGCTCGTCCCGGTCGCTCTCGCTGTCGCCGTCATCGTCCTGGTGCCGTCGACGTCGGCAGGGAGCGCATCGGCCGCGGGGTCGCCGGCATCCGTGCACTCGACAGCATCCGCGTCGGCATCCCGATGGCCGGCCACCTCGTCGCCGACGGCTCAGCCATCGACGACAGCCCTATCGTCGCCCGAGCCGACGGCGCGACCGTCGGCGACAGCCGTGTCGTCGCCCGAGCCGACGGCTGCCGTGACCACGGCGCGTCTGGATGCTGAGGACCCGGTCGTCGCCGCGCAGGCGATCCTCGACCGGCGGCATGCGTGCTTCGCCGGCGGCACCGGTCGGGAATGCCTCGAGGCCGTGGTCGAGGCCGGTGCGGCGCTGCTGGAGCACGAACTCACGGCGCTCGAAGCCGGCCGGACGGCTGCCGCCTCAGCCCGCGACTACGCCGGGGCCCGGGTGGAACTGGTGGAGCGCTGGGGGGATGCCGCTCTCGTCGGCGTGGCGCCGGATCGCGCGCTGACGCCGAAAAGCGAACCGGCCTCGCTCCTGCTGGTGAGGGGCGAGGCCGGTTGGCGGCTACGGGCGGTGTTCCCGTGACGGGTCAGATCCCGAGGTTGCCCTCGAAGTTGCCGTCCTCGAGGCGGTTCTTGACGGCGACCAGGAAGCGGGCGGCGTCCGCGCCGTCGACGATGCGGTGGTCGTACGACAGGGCGAGGTACACCGTGGAGCGGATCGCGATCGAGTCCGTGCCGTCGGCCGAGATGACGACCGGCTTCTTGGTGACGATGCCGGTTCCCAGGATGGCCACCTGCGGGAGGAACACCAGCGGGGTGTCGAACAGGGCGCCGCGAGAACCGGTGTTGGTCAGCGTGAACGTGCCGCCCGCGAGCTCGTCCGGCTTCAGACGGTTGTCGCGGGTGCGCTGGGCCAGGTCGGCGATCTCCTTGGCGAGGCTCGCGATGTCGAGGTCCGAGGCGTTCCGCACCACCGGCGTGAGGAGGCCGCGCTCGGTGTCGACCGCGATGGAGATGTTCTCGTGGTCCGGGTAGACGATGTTCTCGCCGTCGACGGTCGCGTTGATGACGGGGTACGTCTTCAGCGCCTCGGCGGCGGCCAGAGCGAAGAACGGCAGGAACGAGAGCTTCACGCCGGTCTTCGCCAGGAAGTCGCCCTTCACGCGGTCGCGGAACGCCGCGACCTTGGTCACGTCGACCTCGACGACGCTGGTGAGCTGAGCGCTCGACTGCATCGAGACCACGGCGCGCTCCGCGACGACCTTGCGGAGTCGCGACATCGGCTGGGTGGTGCCGCGCAGCGGCGAGACCTCGGGGGCCGACGCGGCCGCGGGAGCCTCGGAAGAGGACGCCGCCGGAGCCGCCGCCTGGAGGATGTCCTCCTTGCGGATGCGACCGCCGACACCGGTGCCGGTGACGGTCGAGAGGTCGACGCCCTGCTCGTTCGCGAGCTTGCGCACGATCGGGGTCACGTAGCCCGCGTTGCCCGCGTGAGCACCGGACGAGGCCGGCGCGGCGGGAGCGGACTCCTGGGCGGGAGCCTGCTGGGCCGGAGCGGCAGCGGGAGCCGGGGCAGCGGGTGCAGCCTGCTGAGCCGGTGCGGCCTCCTGAGCGGGTGCGGCGGGGGCCGCCGGCGCCGGAGCGGCGGGAGCGGCCTGCTGCGGCTGTGCGGGTGCGGCCTCCTGGGCGGGGGCCGGAGCCGGAGCAGCGGGAGACGCCTCCTGGGCCGGAGCGGCGGGTGCGGCCGCGGCCGGCGCAGCCTCGGCGGGCGCGGGAGCGGACTCCTGGGCCGGGGCAGCCTGCTCGGCCGGAGCGGCCTCGGCGGGCGCGGCCTCGGCGGGCGCAGCCTCGGTCGGAGCGGCCTCAGCCGGCGCCGCCTCAGCGGCGGGCGCGGCCGGAGCCTCGGCGCCGGCGCCGGAACCGTCGCCGATCGTCACGAGCGCAGTGCCCACCTCGACCGTCTCGTCCTCCTGCACCAGGATCGCCTCGATGACGCCGGCGACCGGCGACGGGATCTCGGTGTCGACCTTGTCGGTCGAGACTTCGAGCAGGGGCTCGTCCACCTCGACACGGTCGCCAACGTTCTTCAGCCAGCGGGTGACCGTGCCTTCCGTGACGCTCTCGCCGAGCGCCGGGAGGCTGACGGATTCGCTCATGAGCTTCTCTCCTTCAAACCTGATCGTTCAGTAGCTTATTGCAGGCGGGTCCGCGCACGGCGGACCCGCCCGATGGTCCTACAGCGTGTGCAGCGGCTTGCCCGCGAGGTACAGGAAGGCCTCGCCGAGCGACTCGTTCTGCGTGGGGTGGGCGTGGATGAGCGGAGCGATGTCCTCCGGGTACGCCTCCCAGTTCACGGCCAGCTGCGCCTCGCCGATGAGCTCGCCGACGCGGGCGCCGATCATGTGCACGCCGAGCACGGGGCCGTCGTTCAGACGGACGACCTTCACGCTTCCGTTGGTGCCGATGATCTCGCTGCGGGCGTTGCCGGCCAGGCTGTAGTCGTAGCTGCTGATGCTGTCCGCGCCGTACTTCTCGGCCGCCTTCGCCTCGGTCAGACCGATGGACGCGACCTCCGGGTCGCAGTAGGTGACCTTGGGGATGTTGACGTCCGGGACGACGATCGGGTTGAGGCCCGCGATCTCCTCGGCGACGAAGATGCCCTGCTGGAAGCCGCGGTGCGCGAGCTGCAGGCCGGGGACGATGTCGCCGACGGCGTAGACGCCGGGGATGTTCGTGTGCAGGCGCTCGTCGGTGATGACGAAGCCGCGGTCCATGGTGACGCCGACCTCGTCGAAGCCGAGGCCCTGGGTCAGCGGGCCGCGGCCCACGGCGACGAGCAGGAGGTCGGCCTCGACGGTGTCGCCGTTCTCGAGGGTGACGACCACGCCGTTCTCGTCCTGGGTCACGCCCTGGAAGCGGATGCCCAGACGGTAGTCGATGCCGCGGCGGCGGAACGCCCGCTCGAGCGACTTGCTGATCGACTCGTCCTCGTTGGGGACCAGGTGGGGGAGCGCCTCGATGATGGTGACGTCGGAGCCGAACGACTTCCAGACGCTGGCGAACTCGACGCCGATGACGCCGCCGCCGAGCACCGCGACCTTGCGCGGCACGAAGTCGAGCTCGAGCGCCTGCTCGCTCGTGATGACGCGGCCGCCGATCTCGAGACCGGGGAGCGAGCGCGAGTACGAGCCCGTGGCGAGGACGATGTTCTTGCCGACGATGGTGTCGTCGCCGACCTGGACGGTCGTCGGGGAGGTGAGGCGGCCCTCGCCCTCGATGACGGTGATGCCGCGAGCCTTCACGAGACCCTGCAGTCCCTTGTACTTCTTGGCGACGATTCCCTGGCGGTACTCGGTCACGCCGTTGATGTCGACGCCCTGCAGCTGGGTGACGATGCCGTACTTCGACGACTCACGGGAGTAGTCGGCGATCTCGGCCGCGTGGAGCAGCGCCTTCGTCGGGACGCAGCCGCGGTGCAGGCAGGTGCCGCCGACCTTGTCCTTCTCGATCATGCCGACGGTGAAACCGAGCTCGGCCGCACGCAGCGCTGCTGCGTAGCCTCCACTCCCACCGCCGAGCACCACAATGTCAAAGTTCTGCTCGGACACCCAGTAACTCCCTCGCGCATCAGGATCATGTGACACGAAGCCGCCCAGAGAGGATGGCTCCGGGGGGCGTGTTGATGGGCAGGTTTTCCCGCCCATACGACCCTACTACTTCCCGGAAAAGCTCTCGGCCAGGCGGATGAGCGCCCTTACGCTGACGGCGGACGGTCCCTTGCCTGTGAAGCCGTACGGGGCGGCCGGGCTCTTCGCCGGGCCGGCGATGTCCAGGTGCGCCCAGGGGATGCGGGGGGCGTCGTCGCCGTCGCCGGTGCGGCCGACGAACTCCTGCAGGAACACGCCGGCCAGCAGCGCGCCGCCCGCGGTGTTGCCCGGGTTCGCGTTGGCGATGTCGGCGACGTCGGAGTTGATGGTGGCCCGCAGCTCCCCGGGCAGCGGCATCGGCCAGAACAGCTCGCCGCTCTCCTTGGCCGCCCCGAGCACCTGGTCCACCAGGTCGTCGGAGCCCATCAGTGCGGCGTAGCGGGTGCCGAGCGCGACCATGGCGGCGCCGGTCAGGGTGGCGACGTCGACGATCGCGTCGGGCTGCTCCTCGCTGGCGGCGACCAGGCCGTCGGCGAGCACCAGGCGGCCCTCCGCATCCGTGTTCAGCACCTCCACCGTGCGGCCGCCGCGGATGCGCAGCACGTCGTTCGGGCGGATGGCCGAGCCGGACGGCATGTTCTCGGCGAGGCAAAGCCATGCCGTCACCTTCACCGGCAGCGCGAGCCGCGCGGCGGCGAGCGCGACCGCGAGCACCGTGGCGGCGCCCGTCATGTCGTACTTCATGCCGACCATCCCGGTCGCGGGCTTCAGGGAGAGGCCGCCGGAGTCGAACGTGATGCCCTTGCCGACGAGGGCGAGGTGACGGGATGCGCCCTCCGGCGCGTACACGACCTTCACCAGTCGCGGGCCGCGCGTCGACCCCTGCCCGACGCCGAGGATGCCGCCGAAGCCGTCGGCAGCGAGCTGCTCCTCATCCCAGACCGTGACCTCGACGGGAAGTCCGGACGCCGCGGCGGAGGCGCGCTCGGCGAAGGTCTCGGGGTAGAGGTCGAGCGGCGGAGTGTTAACCAGATCCTTGACCAGCGCGGCAGCCTCCGCCACGGCGGTCGCCCGCGCGACGAGCGCGTCCGCATCCATGTCGGATCCCGCGGCCAGCAGCTCGATCGCGGCCACCGGGTCCTTCGCCCCGGCGCGGCTCTTCTCGCGGTACTCGGTGAAGGCGTACGCGCCGAGCGCCGCGCCCTCCAGGGCAGCGCCGGCTTCGGCCGCCGACTCGGCCGGGAGGTCGAGCGCGACCGCGGAGGTGCCCGCCAGCTGGCGGACCGCGGTGCCCGCGGCGTAGCGCAGCGCGTCCTCGCCGCCCTCCGGCAGGCCGACGACCGCGACGGAGGGTCCGTCGCCCGTCCCGGGCAGGCGCACGAGCTCGTCCTTGCCGCCGGAGAACCCGATCTCCTTCAGCTGCCGCCCGAGCTCGTCGCGGCGCTCGCCGGAGAGGACGGTGATGCTGTCGCGCCCGGCACGGGCGGCGACGACCACGACATCGGCGGACGTGGCGGGGGTGGAGGAGAGGGTCACGGTCAGCGCGGGAACGGTCATGACTCGACCCTAACCCGGGTGTTCGCTGTGGGCGTTCCCCCACGGGCCGTCATCCGGGGTCGTGCGCCGGGCTCCGTCCTAGAGTTGGAGTATGCGCGACCCCGGCGAACTGTACGAGCTCGACCCGGCACTCGGTGTGCCGGAGGGATTGCCGCTGGTCGCGGGCCTCACGGGCTTCGCCGACGCCGGCTCCGGCGTCAGCCAGCTCGGCACCTATCTGCTCGGGACCCTCGACAACGACGTGGTGGCGACCTTCGACGCGGACATCCTGCTCGACTATCGCGCCCGCCGCCCCATCATCTACTTCGACCAGGACCACCTGACCGACTACCAGCCGGCGACGCTGAAGCTCTACCTCGCCTACGACGAGCTGCGCCAGCCGTTCCTCCTCCTGTCGGGCTTCGAGCCGGACTTCCGCTGGGAGGCGTTCACGGAGGCGGTGCTCGGCTTGATCGAGCGTTTCAAGGTGAAGAGCATCACCTGGGTCCACTCCATCCCGATGCCCGTTCCGCACACGCGTCCGATCGGCGTGACGGTGAGCGGCAACCGCTCCGAGCTCATCGACTCCATGTCGATCTGGAAGCCGCACACGCAGGTGCCCGCCAACGCGCTGCACCTGCTCGAGTACCGGCTCCAGCAGCTCTCGTACCCGATCGCCGGATTCATCCTGCTGATCCCGCACTACCTCGCCGACACCGAGTACCCGGCTGCCGCGGTCGCGGCCCTCGACTCGATCAGCGCGGCCACCGGCCTGATCTTTCCGACCGACCGGCTCCGCCAGGAGGACCGCGAGTTCGTCGCCAACATCGACGAGCAGGTCGCGGGCAATCCCGAGCTCGGCCGACTGGTCGGCACGCTGGAGGAGCGCCACGACTCGTACATGGAGGACACGCAGCTGCGCTCCCCGCTGACCGACAGCGACGGCGAGCTGCCGACCGCCGACGAGATCGCCGCCGAGCTCGAGAACTTCCTCGCCTTCCGCCGCCACGGCGACGAGGAGAACGGGCGGGGCGAGCGCTGATCGGCGAGCGCTGAGCGCACGGGCGACGGCCACGCCGAACGGGCGGCCGCTGCGCCGGGCGTAGGATCGTCCGGTGAATTCGCGTCGCTCCTGGGTCGTCTACGGGATCGGCGTCTTCGCCTACCTCATCGCCGTCATGCAGCGCACCACGATCGGTGTCGCGGGCGTCGCGGCGACCGAGCGGTTCCACGTCTCCGCCTCCGTCCTCTCCACCCTCGCCGTGGTGCAGCTCATCGTGTACGCGGGCATGCAGGTCCCGGTCGGGGTCCTCATCGACCGGATCGGCTCCCGCAAACTCATGCTGACGGGCACGGCACTCATGGTCGTCGGGCAGGTCGCCGTCGCGCTGGCGCCGAGCATCGCGATCGCCATCGTGGGTCGCATCCTGGTGGGGGCGGGAGATGCGACGGTGTTCACCTCGCTGATGCGCCTGGTGAACTCCTGGTTCCGCGGCAGGATCGTGCCGCAGCTGTCGCAGTGGATCGGCAACGTCGGCCAGCTCGGCCAGGTGCTGTCCGCCGTGCCGTTCGCCCTGCTGCTGCATCTCTCGGGCTGGACGGTCGCCTTCCTCAGCGCCGCCTCGCTGTCCGTCGTCGCCCTGATCGGCATCGCCGTCGCGGTCGCCGACCGGCCGGTCGGCGCGAGCGAGGGACCGCGTCCGGCGACGTGGTCCGACTCGCTGCGGCAACTGAGGATCAGCCTGGCCCGCCCCGGAACGCAGCTCGGCTTCTGGTCCCACTTCGTCACGCAGTCCTCCGGCACCGTCTTCAGCCTGATGTGGGGTATCCCGTTCCTGGTGTTCGCCCTGGGCATCGAGCCGGCGGAGGCGTCGGCCCTGCTGACCGTGCTGGTGGGAGCGGGTCTCATCTCGGGACCGATCCTCGGCATCCTGACCGCCCGCTTCCCGATGCGGCGCAGCAACCTCGTGCTCGGGATCGTGGCGCTCATGGCCGCCGCCTGGACGCTCGTGCTCCTGTGGCCGGGCGAGCCGCCGCTGTGGACCGTCATCGTGCTGATCGCGGCGATCGGGATCGGCGGCCCCGGTTCCCTGATCGGCTTCGACTTCGCGCGCACCTTCAACCCACTGCACAGCCTCGGGTCGGCGAACGGCATCGTCAACGTCGGCGGCTTCCTCGCGAGCTTCGTCATGATGTTCCTCATCGGCGTCTCCCTGGACGTGCAGGCGCATGGGGCGGAGGGGGACGCGCAGCTCTACCAGCTGGACCACTTCCGCTGGGCGTTCGCCATCCAGTACGTCATCGTCGGGATCGGCGTCGGCTTCCTGGTGCACGCCCGCCGCCGCACACGGCGCCGGCTGCAGGAGGACGAGGGAATAGAAGTGGCCCCTCTCTGGGTTGCACTTGTCGGAGCGTGGAGAAGGCGCGGCGGTCACGAAGCGTTGTAGGGGCGTGGGGGACGCCCGATCGATCCCGATCCGAGAGCTGGCCGCGAATGGTCGGGGGAGCGCGTGGAACGTGCAATAATTGACGTCTGGACCCGTTCATGTCCCGGGGCCGGAGCATTAGACGATGCCCGGCGCCTCATCCCGGACTTGACATGGGTCTTAGTAGTGTCCGCACGCAAACCCTGAGCCAGGCTCGGCCGTCAGGATCCCGGCCCTCTCCGCTTGGTATGAAAGGTGTTCACATGGCAACCCGTGCAGCAACGAAGACCCGCGACGCGGAGGTCGAGGTCGACGAGACCACGACCGTCGTCGCGGACGAGACGGCGAAGCCCGCAGCCAAGAAGGCGGGCGCGAAGAAGACGACGACAAAGGCCCCCGCGAAGGCGACCGCTGCGAAGAAGCAGGCTGCGCCCAAGGGCAAGGCCGGCGCTGCGGACGACGACGACCTGGATGACGACGCCGAGGTCGAGATCGACGACGAGGAGGTCGTGGTCGAGGCGACCGACGACACCGAGACCGACGACACGGAGACCGAGGCCGACGCCGACTCCGACGACGCGGACGACAGCGACACCGAGGGTGCGACGCCCACGGCCGCCGTCCCGGTGGTCGAGATCCCGCTGCCGACCGACGCGCTCGTGCTGCGCGCGGTCGACGAGGACGACGACATCCCGGTCTACTCCTCGACTATCACCGGCGCGACCGCCGACCCGGTCAAGGACTACCTGAAGCAGATCGGCAAGGTCCCGCTGCTGAACGCGGCCGAAGAGGTCGAGCTCGCCATGCGCATCGAGGCCGGTCTGTTCGCCGAGGACAAGCTCGCGAACACCCCGAACCTCAGCAAGGAGCTGGAGCGCGAGCTGAAGTGGGTCGCCCGCGACGGCCAGCGCGCCAAGAGCCACCTGCTGGGCGCGAACCTGCGCCTCGTGGTGAGCCTCGCCAAGCGCTACACCGGGCGCGGCATGCAGTTCCTGGACCTGATCCAGGAGGGCAACCTGGGCCTCATCCGTGCGGTCGAGAAGTTCGACTACACCAAGGGCTTCAAGTTCTCGACGTACGCCACCTGGTGGATCCGTCAGGCGATCACCCGCGCGATGGCCGACCAGGCCCGCACCATCCGCATCCCGGTGCACATGGTCGAGGTCATCAACAAGCTGGCCCGCGTGCAGCGCCAGATGCTGCAGGACCTGGGCCGCGAGCCCACCCCCGAGGAGCTGTCGAAGGAACTCGACATGACCCCGGAGAAGGTCATCGAGGTCCAGAAGTACGGTCGCGAGCCCATCTCGCTGCACACTCCTCTGGGTGAGGACGGCGACAGCGAGTTCGGCGACCTGATCGAGGACACCGAGGCGGTCGTCCCGGCCGACGCGGTGGGCTTCACCATGCTGCAGAAGCAGCTGGAGAGCCTGCTCGACTCGCTGTCCGAGCGTGAGGCGGGCGTGATCCGCATGCGCTTCGGCCTCGGCGACGGCATGCCGAAGACGCTCGACCAGATCGGCGACACCTTCGGCGTGACGCGTGAGCGCATCCGTCAGATCGAGTCGAAGACGATGGCGAAGCTGCGTCACCCGTCGCGTTCGCAGTCGCTGCGCGACTACCTCGAGTAAACCGGTGCGTTACCGACTGGCGGTCCTCGCCGGCCGCCTCGCCCGCTGGCTTCTTCGCCTGCGGGGAGGCGGCTCCGCGGTCCCCGGCCGTGTCGCGCTTGCCATCGCCCCGAAGTTCCTGGAGCGCGCGGTCAGCCGGCTTCCCCTGGGCGTCGTGTTCGTGTCCGGCTCGAACGGCAAGTCCACGACGACCAACATGCTCACCGCGATCCTGCGCGAGCACGGTCTCGAGGTCTTCACCAATCCCTCGGGCGGCAACCTGCCGCAGGGCATCGCCTCCGCGCTGCTCGCCGACGTGCCCCTGGACGGCTACGTTCGCGGCGATGTCGGCGTGATCGAGGTGGACGAGGCCTACGGCGTCGACCTCGCGCGCGTGCTGAAGCCGCGCGGCTCGCTGCTGCTCAACGTGCAGATCGACCAGCTCAACCGCTTCTTCGAGCCCACCCGCGTGATCGGGATGCTGCGCTCGATCGCCGAGGGCTCGTCCGAGTTCGTCGTGGTGAACGCGGACGACGACAGCCTGTCGCGGGTCGGCGCCGAGCTCGTCGCGCAGGGCCGTGACGTCTCCACGTTCGCCGTCGCGCCGTCCATCATCGAGTCGTCCCCCAACGGCCTCGCCAATGTGAAGGACCTGACCGGCGCGTCGGCGGGCTCCCTGCCCATCCCGTCGGTGTTCGTCAGCAAGCTGGAGGTGCAGAGCGCCCAGCTCACCATCGGCGGCGAGCACGTCCGGATCGGCCTGCCGGCCCGCGGGCTGCACTACGCGGTGGATGCGGCGGGCGCCACGGCGATGGCGCGCCGGCTGCTGGGGGAGAAGTTCCAGCCGCAGTCGGTCGTGGCGGCCATGGCAGCGCTGCGCACCGTCTACGGTCGCGGAGAGACGCTGAAGGTCGGCGACGAGGACGTCGAGATCATCATGATGAAGAACCCGCCGAGCCTCCAGCTCAACCTCGACTACCTGGCCGAGTCGCCGGAGCAGGTGTTCGTCGCGGTCGACGAGGGCACCCCCGACCCGTCGTGGGTGTACGACATCGACCTGTCGAAGCTCACGCACGTGGATGTGGTGTCCGGCACCAAGGCGTGGCAGTTCGCCACGCGGTTCGCCTACGCCGGCATCGACGTCGACCAGGTCCTGCCCGAGCTGAAGCCGGCGCTGCAGGCGTTCCTCGCCCTGCCAAAACCGTCGCGCGGCACGAAGACGATGATCGTGAACTACGAGCAGATGATGCTGATCCGGAAGCAGCTCGGCTTCCTCGACCTGGAGGGCCGCGAGCGATGACCGTGCTGCGCATCCTGCACCTCTATCCGGCCGAGCTCGGCATCAACGGCGACGCCGGCAACGTGCTCGCCCTCGCCGAGCGCGCGCAGTGGCGCGGCATCGACGTCGAGGTGGTCCGCCACAGCGTCGGCGCGGAGCTTCCGACCAGCGCGGACATCGTCCATATCGGCTCCGGCCCGCTCTCCGGTCAGCGCGCCGTACACGCCGACGTCCTGCGCATCGCCGCCCGGCTACGCGACTGGCGGGATGCGGGCGTGCCGTTCCTCGCCATCGCCGGCGGCTGGCAGCTGCTCGGCAGCGAACTGGAGACCCCCGAGGGCGAGGTGCTCGCCGGCGCGGCGGTCTTCCCGACCCGCGCTGCGCTCGGCGCCAAGCGGCACGTCGGCGAGATCGTCGTCACGCTCGCGGACGGCAGCACCATCGCCGGGTTCGAGAACCACTCCGCCCGCACCGTCCTCGACGAGGCGGAGCCGCTCGGCCGAGTCGTCAGCGGCACGGGCAACGGCGACCAGACGGAGGGCGTCGTCGTCGGCGCGTCGATCGGCACGCACCTGCACGGTCCGCTGCTCCCGATGAACCCCGCCCTCGCGGACCGCTTCCTGAGCACCGCCCTGCGCGGCGAGGTCGCGCCGGTTCCGCAGACGGAGCGGGTCGACCGCTACGCCACCAACGCGCGCCGCGCGATCGCGGACCGCCTCGGCGTCTCCCTCTGAGCGCGCGCCCGCTCGCCCTGTCCCTTTTCGCCGAGGTGCACGTTGTTGCGCACCTGTGCGGCGTGTCGAGCGCAACAAGGTGCACCTCGACGAAAGAACGCGCCGGGCTCAGTTGACGTAGACGCGGGGGACGCGGGCGGCGACGCCCGTCACCATCTCGTCGGCGATCGTCTCCGCCCAGTCGGCGTACTTCTCCGCGGTCGGCTCGCCGTCGGTGCCCGGGCCGAACAGGATGGCGGTGTCGCCCACCTCCACGCGGTGCGGACCCGCATCCACGAGCATGCTGTCGGCGTCCACCTCGATCACGGGGCAACGGCGGCCGTTCAGCTGGATGGACGTCTTGGCGATGCCGAGGGTCGGCACGCCGTCCGCGTAGCCGATCCCGAGCCGGGCGTGCGTGGTGCCGCCGACGTGCACCTCGGTGACCGGAGCCTCCAACCGCATCACCGGGATGAGGCCTAGTTCGGCGCCGGTGGAGTCGTCGAACGGCGAGAAGCCGTAGGCGGCGATCCCGAAGCGCACGAACGAGAAGCGAGCCTCCGGCATCCGGATGCCCGCGGAGCTGGCGGCGAGGTGCAGGGCCTCGAACCGGGCGCCGAGCTTCTCGGCCTCGAGCACCGCATCGCGGAACTCGGCGAGGGCCGCCTCGTCGTCGGCGATGGACGCGTCCGCGAGGTGCGACCAGGCGGCGCGGATGCGCACGATGCCGCGCTGCTCGAGGTCGACGGCGGCGCGGATGAGCCCGGGCCACTCCTCGCGGGTGGCGCCGTTGCGGCTGAGGCCGGTGTCGACCTTGAGGTGGATGACCGCGGGGCGGTCCGCGCCGGACGCGGCGATCGCATCCAGCTGCCACTGGGCGGAGATGCCCAGCTGGATGTCCGCCTCGATGCCGGCGCGCCAGTCCGTGTCGCGGCCGTGCAGCCAGGCGAGCAGGGGGACGGTGATCCCCGCGTGGCGGAGCACCAGCCCCGCCGGGATCTCGAGCACGGCGAGAGAGGTGGCTCCCGCCTCCAGGCCGGCTTCGGCGATGGGCAGCAGCCCGTGGCCGTACGCGTCCGCCTTCACGGCGAGCATCGTCTCGGCGGGGGCGATCAGCGCGGTGAGGTGCGCGACGTTGTGCCGCAGAGCGGCCAGGTCGATGACCGCGCGGGGGAGCGGTTCGGCGACGGCGTCCACGATCGTCATGCGGGCGTCCTCATCGGGTGTACGTCCTCTCGATGCGCCGGCCGAGCCTGCTGGTGATGACCGGGGCGGCCACGCCCAGGGCGTCCGCCCAGTCGAGCACCGTCGGCTCGCCGAGCTCCGGGTCGCCGAACAGGATGACCGGGTCGCCGGGCGCTGGACCGTCACCGCCGACGTCGACGACGAACTGGTCCATGGCGATCCGGCCGGTGATGCGGCCGATGATGTCGCCGACCTTGACCGGCGCCTTGTTGGACGCCACGCGCAGGATGCCGTCGGCATAGCCCAGCGCGACGAGCACGAGCGTGGTGGGGTGCGACGTGCGGTAGGTGTAGCCGTACGAGACGCCGCGGTCGGCGGGCACGCGCTTCACGGCGATGACCTCGCCCTCCAGCCGCATGGCGGGGGGCGATGGATGTGCGGGATCGAGCCCGAACAGCTCCGGCCCGCGAACGGTGCGGCCGGACTCCGGGGCGCCGATCTCGACCGGGACGGGGAGGCCTTCGTCCGCGAGCGCGGCGGCGTCCTCCACCCGGGAGACGAGAAAACCGCCGACCCCCGCATCCGTCAGCGCACGAGCCACGGGCAGGAGCCCGTGTCCGTACGCGTCGGCGCGGAGATCGGCGGTGCAGTCGGGGAGTGACGAGGAGGCTGCCGTCTGGCGGATGGTGTCGAGGTCGATGTGGGCGCGTCTGCGCACACCCGTCCGTGTCACCATCCTCCGGTCAGCCCCGCGTCTCGCGATGCGGTCGCGTTACGCGCGCTGCTCTTCGAACAGGCGAGCGGTCTCGTCGTGCCAGCTGTGGGCGATCTGAGAGAGCTTCTCCTGGTGCTTCTTGCCGTGGTGCGCGCAGAACAGCAGTTCGCCGTTGTTCACGACGACCCTGATGTACGCCTGCGCCCCGCAGCTGTCGCAACGGTCCGCGGCCGTCAGTTGCGGCCCTGATGCGAGCTCGTCAACGGCCCCGTTCTCCGAGGTTACTGTCGACATGTGATGCTCCTTCCGTCGCAACCGGTGAACTCGGTACGTCTATAGAACCACGGATACCCGGTAACTCTGCGCGTATCGCCTGCCATTTCGCTCAACGCGTAGCCACAGCGTCCCGACGGGTGTCGTGACGTAGGGTTCGGCGTCCGGCACGTACGCTGGAGAAGCACGCGCGCCCGCGGAAACGGGCGCACACCATCCACAAGGAGCGCACGTGGCGAGTTCGGACTATTCGGCCAGGCACCTGTCGGTGCTCGAGGGGCTCGAGGCCGTCCGCAAACGACCCGGCATGTACATCGGCTCCACCGACTCCCGCGGTCTCATGCACTGCCTGTGGGAGATCATCGACAACTCCGTCGACGAGGCCCTCGCCGGGCACGGTACGAGCATCGACGTGGTGCTGCACGCCGACGACAGCGTGGAGGTGCGCGACAGTGCCCGCGGCATCCCCGTCGACATCGAGCCGAAGACCGGCCTGTCGGGTGTGGAGGTCGTGTTCACGAAGCTTCACGCCGGCGGCAAGTTCGGCAGCGGCTCGTATGCCGCGTCCGGCGGACTGCACGGCGTCGGCGCCTCGGTGGTCAACGCGCTCTCCGAGCGGCTCGACGTGGAGGTCGACCGCGACGGCAAGACCTGGGCGATGTCGTTCCACCGCGGCGAGCCCGGCGTCTTCGACGACAAGAAGGGCGCGCCGAGCCCCGACAGCCCCTTCACCCCGTTCGTCAGCGGCAGCGAGCTGCGCGTGGTCGGCAAGGTGCCCAAGGGCCGGACGGGCACGCGCATCCGCTACTGGGCCGACCGGCAGATCTTCACCAAGGGCGCCGAGTTCAGCACGGACGACCTCGTCGGCCGTGCACGGCAGACGGCGTTCCTGGTCCCCGGGCTGTCGATCTCGATCGACGACAAGCGCGCCGGGAAGGACGGTGCCGAGCCGACCGGGCTGACCACGTTCCGCTACGAGGGCGGCATCTCGGAGTTCGTCGACTTCCTCGCTCCGGACAGCCCGATCACCGAGACCTGGCGGCTCACCGGCGAGGGACACTTCACCGAGACCGTCCCCGTGCTGTCGGACTCCGGCGCGATGGTGCCGACCGAGCTGCAGCGCGACTGCCAGGTCGACATCGCCCTGCGCTGGGGCACCGGCTACGACACCGTCATGCGCAGCTTCGTCAACATCATCGCGACGCCGAAGGGCGGCAGCCACCAGGCCGGGTTCGACCAGGGCCTGCTCAAGTTCCTCCGCCAGCAGGTGGAGCTGAACGCACGGCGCCTCAAGGCCGGAACGGACAAGCTCGAGAAGGACGACGTGATGGCCGGGCTCACCGCCGTGCTCACGGTGCGCCTGCCCGAGCCGCAGTTCGAGGGCCAGACGAAGGAGATCCTCGGCACACCCGCCGTGCGCGCGATCGTCGCGAACGTCGTCCAGAAGGCGATGGCCGAGCGGTTCGGCTCGTCGAAGCGCGACGACAAGGCGCAGTCGGCGCTCGTGCTCGACAAGGTCGTCGCCGAGATGAAGTCGCGTATCTCCGCACGCGCTCACAAGGAGACGCAGCGCCGCAAGAACGCGCTGGAGACCTCGTCCCTCCCGGCGAAGCTCGTCGACTGCCGCTCCAACGACGTCGCCAACAGCGAGCTGTTCATCGTCGAGGGCGACTCGGCGCTGGGGACGGCCCGCCGGGCACGCGACAGCGAGTACCAGGCGCTGCTGCCCATCCGGGGCAAGATCCTGAACGTGCAGAAGGCGTCCATCTCGGACATGCTCTCCAACGCCGAGTGCGCGGCGATCATCCAGGTCATCGGCGCCGGCTCCGGCCGCAGCTTCGACCTGTCGGTCGCCCGCTACGGCAAGGTCATCATCATGTCGGACGCCGACGTGGACGGGGCGCACATCCGCACCCTGCTGCTCACGCTGTTCTTCCGCTACATGCGGCCGATGATCGAGGAGGGGCGCGTCTTCGCGGCCGTGCCTCCGCTGCACCGTGTCGTGGTCGTGAACCCGGGGTCGAAGCCGAACGAGACGATCTACACGTACTCGGAGGCCGAGCTGCAGGCGGTGCTCGCGGACCTGAAGAAGCGCGGCAAGCGCTACCAGGAGCCGATCCAGCGCTACAAGGGCCTCGGCGAGATGGATGCGGACCAGCTCGCGACCACCACGATGGACCGCGCCCACCGCACGCTGCGGCGGGTGCGCGTCCCCGACGCGGAGGCCGCGAACCGCGTCTTCGAGCTGCTCATGGGCAACGACGTCGCCCCGCGCAAGGAGTTCATCATCGCGGGCGCCGACGACCTGAGCCGCGCCCGCATCGACGCCTGACCCCCTCATCCATTCATCGCTTCCTCAGTTAATCCGCTTCCGACGGCGCGTCGAGCGGACTAACTGAGGAACCGATGGTCAGGAGATGCGGCGGCCGATCGAGCCGACGACGGTGTCGAGGGGGGTGCCGGAGGCGTCGCGGCGGGCGCCGCCCTCGGGGAGGGTGCGCGCAGCGCCGTCGGGGGCGACGGCCAGCGCCGGGCCGCGGCCGGCCCATGCCATGACCAGCTCGCTCTCGCCCTTCAGGAACCGCTGGGCGCGGACGCCGCCGGTGGCGCGTCCCTTCGCGGGGAACTCGGAGAAGTCGCTCACCTTCGCGGTGCCCGGGTCTGCGCCGGGCAGCGTCGCGTCGCTCGCCGCGATCGTGGCGACGACGGCCTCGTCGGTGTCGCCCGAGGCGACGGCGCCGAAGTAGATCGCGCGCGCGCCCGATCCCAGGTTGATGCCGGCCATACCGCCCGCGGCGCGTCCCTGCGGACGGACGCTGGAGGCGGCGAACCGCAGCAGCTGCGCGTCGCTGGCGACGAACACCAGCTCGTCGTCGTCCGTCACCGTCGTCGCACCGACGAGCTCGTCGCCGGCTTTCAGGCTGATGATCTCGAACTCGGGCTTGTTGGCCCAGTCGCCTGGCGCGACGCGCTTGACCACGCCCTGCTTCGTCCCGAGGGCGATGGTGCGCTCCGAGTCGAGGGAGACGATCGCGAGGATGCGCTCCTTCTTGTCCGCGAGCGCCAGGTAGTCGCCGATCTTGACGCCGGCGCCCAGCTGGATGGAGTTGGCCGGCACCCCGGGCAGGTCGACGGGGGAGAAGCGGATGAGCCGCCCGCGGTTCGTCACCGCGCCGATCTCGCTCCGGCTGGTCGTGTCCAGCTGGGACAGGATCGCGTCGTGCTTGCTGCGCCGGGCCGGCGGCTGGATGCGGTCGAGCCCGCCCTCGCCGTCGGCGCCGGGCACCGCATCCACTCGCAGGATGCGCCCGGTGGTGGAGAGGTACACGCGCGTGGGCACGTCCGCCACCTCGAGCTGCACCGTCGCGGCCTTGCTGCGCGAGGCGCCGGCGATCGACGGCTTCGCCTCGGTGAGGAGGGTGCGCCGCGGCGTCCCGAACCGGGTGGCGACCTGCTCCAGCTCGTCCGAGACCAGGTCGTCGATGCGCTGACGGGAGGCGAGCAGGGCCTGCAGCTCCTCGATCTCGGCGCGCAGCTGGTCGCGCTCGGTCTCGAGCTCGATGCGGCTGAACTTGGTGAGCCGGCGCAGCCGCAGCTCGAGGATGTAGTCGGCCTGCAGGGTGCTGAGGTCGAACACCTGCATCAGCCGTCCGCGCGCCTGCTCGGTGTCGTCCGAGGTGCGGATGACCTGGATCACCTCGTCGATGTCGAGGATGGCGATGAGCAGGCCCTCGACGAGGTGCAGCCGCTCCTGCCGGCGCGCGAGGCGGAACTGCGACCGCCGGGTGACCACGCTGACGCGGTGGTCGAGGTACACCTGCAGCAGGTCGCGCAGGCCGAGGGTCTGCGGACCGCCGGCGACGAGCGCGACGTTGTTGATCGCGAAGCCCTCTTCGAGCGGCGTGTGCCGGTAGAGCTGCTCGAGCACCGCCTCCGGGCTGAAGCCGGTCTTGATGCCGATGACGAGACGCAGGCCGTGCTGGCGGTCGGAGAGGTCGGTGACGTCCGAGATGCCGTTGAGCTTCTTGGCGTTGACGCCGTCCTTGATCTTCTCGATGACCTTCTCGGGGCCAACGAGGTAGGGGAGCTCGGTGACGACGAGGCCGCTCTTGCGCGCGGTGATGGATTCGACGGTCACCTTGGCGCGCATCCGGAAGCTGCCGCGGCCGGTCGCGTACGCGTCGCGCACACCCGCCAGCCCGGCGATGGTGCCGCCGCCGGGGAGGTCGGGCCCGGGGACGTACGCCATCAGGTCGTCGAGGGTCGCATCCGGGTTCGCGAGCAGGTGGCGGGCTGCGCCCACGACCTCGATCAGGTTGTGCGGCGCCATGTTCGTGGCCATGCCGACCGCGATGCCGCTCGCGCCGTTGACCAGGAGGTTCGGGAAGGCGGCGGGCAGCACATCCGGCTGCATCAGCTGGTTGTCGTAGTTGGGGACGAAGTCGACGACGTCCTCGTCGAGATCCTCCGTCATCGCGAGCGCCGCTGCGGCGAGACGTGCCTCGGTGTACCGGGCGGCGGCCGGCCCGTCGTCGAGGGAGCCGAAGTTGCCGTGCCCGTCGACCAGCGGCACGCGCAGGGTGAAGTCCTGCGCCATGCGCACCAGGGCGTCGTAGATCGCGCTGTCGCCGTGCGGGTGCAGCTTTCCCATCACCTCGCCGGTGACGCGGGCGGACTTCACGTGACCGCGGTCCGGGCGCAGGCCCATCTCGGTCATCATGTAGAGGATGCGGCGCTGCACCGGCTTGAGGCCGTCGCGGGCGTCCGGGAGGGCGCGGGAGTAGATCACCGAGTAGGCGTACTCGAGGAAGGAGCCCTGCATCTCGGTCGTGACGTCGACGTCCTCGATGCGTTCGGTCGTTCCGGCGGGCTGATCGTCTGCGGGTGTCATTCGTGCATTCTGTGCAGGTCGGGGCTCGGGGGGAGCACGGGCTCGGGAAGCGCGTGCCCGGGGAGCGGGGGTGGCTCGGCCGGCGCCGTGATGCCTGTGCCAGACTGGGCCGGATGCCCCCCATGCTACCGGCCGCCTTCACCACGCGAGCGAGCCTCGCCACGGTTCTGCCGAGTTCGCTCGCGGCGCTGCGCGGCGAACGGAACGACCTCGACCTGCCGCGGCTGGATCACGTGGTCGTCATCCTGGTCGACGGCCTGGGCGCCGCGGCCTTGCGGGCACGATCCGGTCACGCGCGGACGCTGGCGCCGATGCTCGGGAAGGCGACGACGATCGACGCCGGTTTCCCCACCACCACCGCCGCTGCGCTGGCGACACTGACCACGGGCACGGCGCCTGGCGAGCACGGCCTGGTCGGCTACCGCGTCCGCGACGGCACCGGCCGCCTGACCAACCAGCTCTCCGGCTGGGACGCGCAGATGGATCCGTCCACCTGGCAGCGGTCGCGGACCGTCTTCGAGCGCGCGGCCGACGAGGGCGTGCGCGCGCGGGCGATCGGCCTGCCGAAGTTCGCCGGTTCCGGCTTCACCGAGGCGGTGCTGCGGGGCGCGGAGTTCATCGGCGTGCAGTCGCTGGCCGAGCGGTTCGACACTACCGCCGACATCGTCGCGACCCCGGGCCCGGGGCTGACCTATCTCTATGTCGCCGAGCTCGACCAGCTGGCGCACGCGCGCGGCTGGGAGTCGAGCGACTGGACGGCCGCCCTCGAGACGCTGGACGCGCTGGTCGCGTCCTTCGCCCGGCGGCTCGGCCCCGGGCGCGCGGCTCTGCTGACCGCCGACCACGGCGTGGTCGACGTCCCCGAGGGCGGTCACATCCTCTACGACACCGCCCCCGAACTCCTGGACGGTGTGGCCGACGTGGCGGGCGAGCCGCGCGTCCTGCACCTCTACACGGCTCCCGGCACCTCGGCGACGGACGTTGCCGAGCGCTGGCGCGACGCCGAGGGCGACCGCTCCTGGGTGGCGACGCGCGCCGAAGCGGTCGAGGCCGGCTGGTTCGGAGCGGCGGTCGCCCCCGAGGTGGCACCGCGCATCGGGGATGTGCTGGTCGCCGCGCGCAAGCGCATCGCCTACTACGACGGCCGCGACCCGCTGCGCACCGGCCGCAACATGGTCGGCCAGCACGGCTCGATCACGCCCGAGGAGACGCGGGTGCCCCTCCTGCGCTTCGGCGCCGCCGGGTAACCCGCGCTCCCGCATCCCGACACGGCTGAGGTGCACGTCGTTGCGTGCGACACGCCGCACGGGTGCACAAGAAGGTGCACTTCGGCGAGAAGAAGATCAGGCCAGGTCGTCGTCCGTGCGCGCGCCGAAGACGATCTCGTCCCAGCTCGGCATCGCGGTGCGGCCCTTCTTGCGGCCGGACGGCTGCGGACCCGAGTCGTTGCTGTTCGCGGGCGGCGGCACGTCGAGGGGGAGCGGCGGCTGCTCGGCGACCGGCGGCCGCTCGGCGATCCGCTCGTCCACCACACGGAACGGCGAGGGAGTGGGCGTCGGCGTGGGCACGGGCGCCGGGTCGGAGGCCAGCGGGCGCTCCGGGGCCGGCGTGCGGTCCTCGTAGGTCGCGGCCTCGCGCTCGCCCCGGCGGCGGCGCAGCGCCTCCAGCAGGTCGGCGGTCTGGTGCAGGTCGCGCGGGGCGCCCTCGTCGGCGCGCTTGATGGCGGACACCTGGATGGAGTTGTTGGCGCCCGGCGCGCGGCCCGGCGTCAGCGGCTCGATGGGCGCGGTGATCTCCGGCCCGAGCAGGTCGGCGGACGGCGCGGGGAACGTGAAGGCTCCGCTGTCGAAGCGCGAGTTGTCGGGCTCGCCTTCGTGCGGCAGCACGGCGCGGAGCCGGGGGATGAGCGCTCCGCCGCGCAGCTCGCCCGCCTGCGACAGGGTGGTCGCCTCCGAGTTGAGCGGCGCCAGGGCGTGCTTGCGCGCGTCGTAGGACCAGCGCGCGTCGTGGTCGATCGTGTCGGCCGTGAACTCGAGCTTCACGATCCAGCCGGTCTCGCTGTCCTTCCAGCTCGCCCAGCGCTCTCCGGACACGCCGAGGGAGGCGAGGCGGTCGCGGATGACCGACCCGAACGTCTCGGCCTCGCCCAGCGGGTCGACCGCGTCCGTCGTGTGCACCGGGACGCTGAGGGCGCTGGCGACGATGTGCTCGCGCTCGGCGATGATCGGTCCCTCGAAGCGCTGCACGTACTCCAGGGGCGCGCCGGTGACCGCCGCGACGTCCTCCGCGGACATGCCGGAGCGGATGTGGGCCTGCACCTCGCGGGGCGACAGTTTGGGGGCGTCGGCGGGCGTCTCCTGGCGCACCTGCCGCACTTTCGACTGCAATGCTTCGTCGACGGCGATGCGGAAACGCTCACCGTCGTCACCGACGGCGACGAGCGCGCCGTTCTCGACCCCGATGACCTTCAGATCCTGCATGTGGACTGCCTTCCGAGCTCGTTCGTACGGCCTCAGGATCGCACGCGACGGAAGGCATTCCGGGGAATACCGCGGGCGTGCCGGAAGTTGCACACCGAGCAATCGCTGAGAGGCCCCTGGAGTGGTTTTGCTATTCAGGGGTGATTGATGCAAACTATGGCCGCCGATTGCGAGAATCGGCCGTTATGACGAGAAGTGGATGGGCATGGCAACGGATTACGACGCACCGCGGAAGACCGAGGACGACTCCGAGTCGATCGAGGCCCTCAAGGAGCGTGTCCCGGACAAGATGTCGGGTGTCGTGGACGTCGAGGACGCCGACAACCCAGGTGGGTACGAGCTGCCCGGCGCCGACCTCTCCGACCTCGACCTGGACGTCGTCGTGCTGCCTCCCCAGGCGGACGAGTTCACCTGCGTGAACTGTTTCCTGGTGAAGCACCGCTCGCAGATCGACCACGAGACGAAGCTCGGACCGATCTGCGTGGAGTGCGCCGCCTGACGCGCACGCACCCCCGACGACGCCGCCTACGAGGCGGGTCGAGCCTCACCGAGAACCCGGACCAGCTGGTCCGGGTTTCTTGTTGAGAGCAGCCAGTAGGGCGCCGGGTCGTCCGCATCCAGCACGGGCACCTTCACGACCGGCTTGATCCAGCCGCGGATCAGCAGCCACGCGCGCGCGTCCAGCCGGCGCCCGCGCTCCTGCGTCGCCTCCTCGCCGCGGTACGCCGTCGGGGCGCCGACGAGGGCGAGCGGGATGCGCGCGGAGCCGGCGACGAGCTCGTCCTCCGTGACCCGGATGGTCGGGGCCGTCACGACGAGGAAGACCGCGAACGCGACGTAGACGACGATCGCCAGGACGACGCCCACCGAGAAGTTGATCGGTGCGAAGACGAGCATGATCGCGGGGATGACGAGCAGGGTGGAGATGAACAGCCAGGGCGTCGCCCACAGCCGCTCTCGGTACAGGTCCATGGCCTCTATTCGATCAGACTTCTGCACTACCCTCGACACGTGACCGATACCGTCGACGTCCCGATCATCGCCTCGTTCCCTCCCGCCTACGCCCACCCGGGCGACGCGGGCGCCGACCTGTGCGCCGCCGAGGCCGTCGTGCTGGGCCCGGGGGAGCGCTTCACGATGCCGACCGGCGTGTCCATCGCCCTGCCCGACGGCTACGCCGCGTTCGTCGTCCCGCGCAGCGGACTGGCCATGCGGCACGGCCTCACGATCGTCAATGCGCCCGGCACGGTGGACGCGGGATACCGCGGCGAGATCAAGGTCACCCTGCTGAACACGGACAGATCGATGCCGTACGATATCGCCGTCGGCGACCGGATCGCCCAGCTGATCGTCATGCCGGTCACGCGAGCCCGGTTCATCCCCGTCGACACCCTCCCGGACAGCCAGCGCGGCACAGCGGGCTTCGGCTCGTCCGGGTACACCGTGACCGAGGCAGGAGAACACGCGTGAGCGATATCAGCGACACCCCGCGCGGGTCCGACGAGGGCGCAGAGCTCGAACAGCAGGGCGAGGCCTTGGAGTTCGAGAAGTCCGCCCCCGAGGACCGCGCGACCGAGGGGCCGCTCGACGAGAGCGAGGCGAACCCGGTCCGCCCGTACGTCGACCTGGGCGGGGTGAAGATCCTTCCGCGCGAGGGGCTGCACCTGCGCCTCGAGGTGGAGGAGGAGACGCAGCGCGTCGTCGCCGTCGGCCTCGACTACGCGAACTCGACCCTGCAGGTCCAGCCGTTCGCCGCGCCGCGCTCCACCGGCCTCTGGCACGAGATCCGCGAGCAGATCACCGACCAGATCCAGCGGCAGGGCGGCCGCGTAACCGAGCGCGACGGCGCGTTCGGCCCGGAGCTCGTCGCCGAGATCCCCGTGGCGGCGGCCCAGGGCGGCACCGTCGAGACGCGCGTCGCCCGCTTCGTCGGCGTGGACGGCCCGCGCTGGTTCCTGCGCGGGGTCATCGCCGGAGACGCCGCGGTGCAGCCGGAGGCCGCCGCGCTCGTGGAAGACCTCTTCCGCAGCATCGTCGTCGTGCGCGGCACCGTGCCCATGCCGCCGCGCGACCTCATCCCGCTCCGGATGCCCGCCGCCCCCACGACCGGCACCGAGAACGACTACTCCTCTCTTTAAAGGCACCGCCATGACCGATCACGACCGTCCAGCACCCGAAGCGGACGGGCCAGCGGACGACGCGCAGCCGGCGACGCCCGCGCCCGCGCCGTCGCCGGCGCTCAGCGAGAGCATCGCCGCGGCGGCGCGCCGCTCCGGTCTGGGGCAGCTGGCCGAGACGGACACCTCGACGAGTGCGGCCCTGCTCGGCGCCCTCGGCGGCGTCCGCGGGCTCTGCGAGACCATCCTCCCGGGACTGGTCTTCCTCATCCTCTTCACGTTCACGCAGAACGTGCCGGTGTCGATCGTGTCGTCGGTGGCCGTCGCCGTCGTCTTCACCGTCGCCCGCGTGATCGGCAAGACCCCGGTCACGCAGGCGATGGCCGGACTGATCGGTGTCGGCATCTCCGCGATCCTCGCGCTCATCACCGGCCGCGGAGAGGACAACTTCCTGCTGGGGATCTGGACCAACGCCGCGTACGCCGCCGGCATCCTGATCTCGATGCTCGTCCGCTGGCCCGTCATCGGACTCGCGGCCGGCTATCTGATGGGCGACGGCGTGGCCTGGCGACGCGACAAGCGGAAGTTCCGGGTCATGCAGGCGCTGACGTTCCTGTGGTTCCTGCTCTTTGCCGCCCGCCTGCTCGTGCAGGTGCCCCTGTACCTCGCGCACACCGACGCGGCGACGAGCGCCCTGGCGCTGACGAAGCTGCTGATGGGCGTGCCGCTGTACGCACCGCTGCTCCTGGTCACCTGGTTCGTCGTGAAGGGGCAGTTCCCGCAGAAGCCGTCACGAACGACCGCCGACGTGCGTCCTACCAAGTAGAACGATCGACTGAGTTCACGGCGACGGAGGGGGACGGATGCTGGAGGCGGGCACGCAAGAGGGGCTGACTGCCGCCCAGGTCGCCCAGCGCGTCGCCGACGGCCGGGTCAACACGCAGACGCAGCCCAGCTCGCGCTCGGTGGGGGACATCCTGCGCGAGAACATCTTCACGCTGTTCAACGGCATCCTCACCGCCTGCTTCGTGGCCGTCGTGCTCCTGGGAGACCTGCGCGACGGCTTCTTCTTCGGGATCGTCGTCGTCAACGCCCTGATCGGGATCGTTCAGGAGTACCGCGCCAAGCGCGTGCTCGATCGCGCCGCCCTGCTCGCCGCCCCGCACAGCCGGGTGCGGCGTGACGGCGAGGTCGTGACGGTTCCGCTCGAAGATGTGGTGCTCGACGACCTCCTGGTGCTGCGACCCGGCGATCAGGTGCCGGCGGACGCGGTCGTCGTCGAGAGCACCGGGCTGTCGCTCGACGAGTCCATGCTCACCGGCGAGTCCGACCCGATGTTCAAGGACGCGGAGGCCCCGCTGCTGTCCGGTTCGCACGTGGTCACGGGCACCGGGCTCGCGGTGGTGACCGCCGTGGGCGCCGACTCCTACGCCAGCCGCCTGACGAGCGAGATCCGCAAGCACTCGCTGGTGCGGTCGGAGCTGCGGGAGGCGACCAACCGCATCCTGGTCTACCTCTCGTGGATCCTCGGCCCGCTCATCCTCATCACCCTGATCGGCCGCGTGCTGACGTACGGCGGCTTCGAGAACCTCTTCACGGACGACCACTGGCGCCGGGCGCTCGTGGACGCGGTGGCAGCCGTCGTCGGCATGATCCCCGAGGGGCTGGTGCTGCTGACCAGCCTCGCCTTCGGGGTGGCGGCCATCCAGCTGGCGACGCGCAAGGTGCTCGTCCAGGAGCTCGCCGCCGTGGAGGTGCTGGCGCGCGTCGATGTGCTCTGCCTCGACAAGACGGGGACGCTGACGACGGGCGAGCTGTCGCTGCACGGCACCGAGGCGCTCGGCGACGACGTCGACGTCGCGCTCGCCGAGACGGCGCTCGCCGCCTTCGGGTCGGACGAGGCCGGGAACGCGACGTCCGGCATCCTGGGGTCGCGGTTCCGCAGCGACCGGTTCCGGGTGAACCGCCGCATCCCGTTCAGCTCGGCGACGAAGTACAGCGCCCTTGTCATGAGCGTGGACGGCGCGGAGACGTCGTGGGTGTTGGGAGCGCCGGAGCGCGTGCTCGACGGGCACCCGGAGGAGCTGGCCCGGGCGACGGCGCTCGCCGCGACCGGGCTGCGGACGCTCGCGCTGGCCCGGGCGGTGGACCCGCTGCCGAGCGAGCTGCATGTTCCGCTCGCGGGCACCCGTGTCGAGCCCGCCCTGCTGGTGCTGCTCGCGGAGACGCTGCGGCCCGAGGCGCGGGACACCCTCGGCTACTTCCGCGAGCAGGCCGTCCGCGTGGTGGTCATGTCCGGCGACAACCCGGTCACCGTCGCCGCGATCGCGAAGGAGCTGCAACTCGACGGCGACACGATCGACGCGTCCACGCTGACGACCGACGAGGCGCTCGGCGACGCGTTGGAGCGCGCCGCTGTGCTGGGGCGCGTGAGCCCGGACCAGAAGCGCACCGCCGTCCGGCTGCTCCAGGAGCGCGGCCGTACCGTCGCCATGACGGGCGACGGCGTCAACGACGCGATGGCCGTCAAGGACTCCGATCTGGGCATCGCGATGGGCACCGGTACCGCCGCGACCAAGGCGGTCTCCAAGGTGGTCCTGCTCGACGACCGGTTCGACCGCCTGCCGGACGTGCTCTCCTCGGGCCGGCGCGTGATCGCCAACGTCGAGCGCGTATCCAACATCTTCCTGGCGAAGACGACCTACGGCATCCTGCTCGCGCTGCTCAGCGCCGTGCTGCTCTGGCCGTTCCCGTTCCTGCCGCGCCAGCTGACACTCGTGTCCTCCCTCGCCATCGGCATCCCCTCCTTCTTCCTCGCACTCGCGCCGAACAAGCGCATCTACACGCCGGGCGTGCTCGGCCGTGTGCTGCGATACTCGGTGCCGACCGGACTCATCGCAGGCCTGACCGCGGTCGTCGCGTATGCGCCGCTGTACCGCAGCATCCCGCTCCACGAGGCGCGGAGCGTGACCACCGTGGCGCTGTTCTGCGTGTCGCTCTGGATCCTGTGCGTGCTCACACGGCCGCTGACCGGCATCCGCTGGCTCCTCCTCGCGGCGGTCGCCGCGGCCTTCGTGCTGATGTGCGTCATCCCCTTCACCTCGTCGTTCTTCGAGATGCACCTGCAGCTGGATGCGGCCCTCGCCTGGGGCGTCGCGGTGGGCGCCGTGGGCGGGGCCGGCGTCGAGCTGTTCTATCGCTTCGCCAAGCGGCGCTCCCTGGTCTTCGACCGGCTCTGAGCGTGGTAGATTTATCTCGACGTCAAGATACTTTCCGTCAGCCGGGTTTAGGCTTACCTTGCTGGAAAGGCGCTTCGACGGACGACGAAGATGGACGAGGCGTGCGTGAACATCGCCTGCCGACGAAGGAGAGGGCATTGTGACGGCAACCGAGAACTCAGGACACGGCAGCTTCGGTGCGAAGAGGACGCTGACGGTCGGGTCGAGGGATTACACGATCTTCGGGATCGACACCGTCGAGGGCTACGAGCGGCTCCCGTTCAGCCTCAAGGTGCTCCTCGAGAACCTGCTCCGCACGGAGGACGGCGCGAACATCACCGCCGACCACATCCGCGCCCTCGGCGGCTGGGACCCGACCGCTGAGCCGGACACGGAGATCCAGTACACGCCGGCCCGCGTCATCATGCAGGACTTCACCGGCGTCCCCTGCATCGTCGACCTCGCCACCATGCGTGAGGCGGTCTCCGCCCTCGGTGGCGACCCCAAGAAGATCAACCCGCTCGCGCCCGCGGAGATGGTCATCGACCACTCCGTCATCGCCGACCTGTTCGGCCAGCCCGACGCGCTCGAGCGCAACACCGACCTCGAGTACGAGCGCAACGGCGAGCGGTACCAGTTCCTCCGCTGGGGCCAGACCGCGTTCGACGACTTCAAGGTGGTCCCGCCGGGCACCGGCATCGTCCACCAGGTCAACATCGAGTACCTGGCGCGCGTCACCATGACCCGCGAGGTGAACGGCGAGCTGCTCGCCTACCCGGACACCTGCGTCGGCACCGACTCGCACACCACCATGGTGAACGGCCTCGGCGTGCTCGGCTGGGGCGTCGGCGGCATCGAGGCCGAGGCGGCCATGCTCGGCCAGCCCGTCTCCATGCTCATCCCCAAGGTCGTCGGCTTCAAGCTGAGCGGCGCCATCCCCACCGGTGTGACGGCGACGGATGTCGTGCTCACCATCACGCAGATGCTGCGCAAGCACGGCGTGGTCGGCAAGTTCGTCGAGTTCTACGGTGCCGGCGTCGCCGAGGTCCCGCTCGCGAACCGCGCCACCATCGGCAACATGAGCCCCGAGTTCGGCTCGACGGCCGCCATGTTCCCGATCGACGACGTCACCCTCGACTACCTGCGCCTCACCGGCCGCAGCGAGGAGCAGGTGCAGCTCGTCGAGGAGTACTCGAAGGCGCAGAGCCTGTGGCACGACCCGTCGGTCGAGCCGGTCTACAGCGAGTACCTCGAGCTCGATCTCTCCACGGTCGTCCCGTCGATCGCCGGGCCGAAGCGCCCGCAGGACCGCATCGAACTGAGCCGCGCGAAGGACCAGTTCGAGAAGGACCTCGTGGACTACGCGGACGTCTCGCACGACCTGGTCGACCTGACCATCTCGGAGTCGTTCCCGGCCTCCGACCCCGGTGAGCTCCAGCCGGAGGACGCGCGCAGCACGCACCAGCACAGCCACCACAGTCACGCGCCGAAGGTCGTGTCCAACCCGACGCCGGTCACCCTGACCGAGAAGGGCGAGGACTTCGTCCTCGACCACGGAGCGGTCGCCATCGCGGCGATCACGTCGTGCACCAACACGTCCAACCCGTCGGTCATGCTCGCCGCCGGCCTGCTCGCCCGCAACGCGGCGAAGAAGGGCCTCAAGGCCAAGCCGTGGGTGAAGACCACGCTGGCGCCGGGCTCCAAGGTTGTCACCGACTACTACGAGAAGGCGGGCCTGACGAAGGACCTGGAGGCGCTCGGCTTCTACACGGTCGGTTACGGCTGCACCACCTGCATCGGCAACTCGGGCCCGCTGCCCGAGGAGATCTCGCAGGCGGTCAACGACAACGACCTCGCCGTCACCGCGGTGCTCTCGGGCAACCGCAACTTCGAGGGCCGCATCAACCCGGACGTCAAGATGAACTATCTGGCGAGCCCGCCGCTGGTCATCGCGTACGCTCTCGCCGGGTCGATGAACTTCGACTTCGAGGTGGACGCGCTGGGCACCGACGCCGACGGCAACGACGTGTTCCTGAAGGACATCTGGCCCGACGCCGCCGAGGTGCAGCAGACGATCGACTCCTCCATCAACGAGGGGATGTTCGTCCACCAGTACGCGTCGGTCTTCGAGGGCGACGAGCGCTGGAAGTCGCTGCCGACCCCGACGGGTTCGATCTTCGAGTGGGACGAGAAGTCGACCTACGTGCGGAAGCCCCCGTACTTCGAGGGCATGACCCTCGACACGACGCCGGTCACCGACATCGTCGACGCCCGCGTGCTCGCCAAGCTGGGCGACTCGGTCACGACCGACCACATCTCGCCCGCCGGCTCCATCAAGGCGGACAGCCCGGCCGGCCAGTACCTGACCGAGCACGGCATCGACCGCAAGGACTTCAACTCCTACGGCTCGCGCCGCGGCAACCACGAGGTGATGATCCGCGGAACCTTCGCGAACATCCGCCTGCGGAACCAGCTCCTCGACGGCGTCGAGGGCGGATACACCCGCGACTTCACGAAGCCGGACGCCCCGCAGTCGTTCATCTACGACGCGTCGCAGAACTACCAGGCGCAGGGCACCCCGCTCGTCATCCTCGGCGGCAAGGAGTACGGCTCCGGCTCGTCGCGCGACTGGGCGGCCAAGGGCACCAGCCTCCTCGGCGTCCGCGCGGTGATCACCGAGAGCTTCGAGCGCATCCACCGCTCGAACCTCATCGGCATGGGCGTCGTGCCGCTGCAGTTCCCGGCCGGCGAGTCGGCCGACTCGCTGGGCCTCGACGGCACCGAGGTCTTCTCGATCACGGGCCTCGAGCAGCTCAACGAGGGAACCACGCCGAAGACCGTGCACGTGGTGGCCGCACCGAGCGAGCACTCCGCGGAGGGCAAGCAGCCGGTCGAGTTCGACGCGGTCGTCCGCATCGACACCCCCGGTGAGGCGGACTACTACCGCAACGGCGGCATCCTCCAGTACGTGCTGCGGAGCCTGGTGTAAGCACGCCGCTGCTGAGACGGAGGCGTTGACGGCTAGAAGCGGCCGACGACGCCTCCGTTTTCGCTGTCTACCAGTGAGTCGCCTCGGCTATTCCTCCGCTTCCTATGACCGCCTCGAGGGTCGTGATTCGGTGGCGCGGCACGACACACCACGCCGGCTCTCGCATCCGAGTCCCGGCTCGTATGGAAGAGTCGAGACAACGTAGGAAAATCGAGTTTGGGGATTCGACGTGAAGCTAGTACGCCTTGACGTAAAGTCGTTTCGCTCGTTCGTGGAAGGCATCGATGTCTCGCTCGTCACGGGCATGAACTCTTTCGTCGGGCCGAATAATTGCGGGAAGTCCAATCTCGTCCGGGCGCTTAAGTTGGCGCTTGATCCGGCGTACGACTTCGAGGCGTCTCGAGATGTTCCCGGCCAGCTGCTCTATGCCTATCCGCGAACGACGCTCACCTTCAAGGTCGAGGGTCGTTCGAGCTCCGAAAGGACGCTGCTCAAGTATCTCCGGGAGTATGAGGAGAGTGTCGTAGGCGATGGCAAGCCCACCTACGCTGGTGCGAACGAGCTACGCCTGGTCGTCACCTATCGCGGTAACCAGGCAACCGGTCTGGTGAGGCAGGAGTACTTCGCGGCAAAGGGAGTCGGCGATCGGCGCGGCGAGGCGGCGCTCAACGAGCGTGCGCTCAAGCAGTTCCGCAAGCTCGTGAGATTCGTATCTGTTGAGAGCGGCCAGAGCATCGAGATGCTTCTGGTTGGGCAGTTCCGGGAGATCCTTCACTCCGTCTTGCGTGAGGAGTTGGGAACGGCATACGGGGAATCAGAAGAAGCTCGGATCGCGTACGAACAGCATCTTCAAGATGGTCTGCTTGCGCCGATGCGCGAGAAGATCCTGAACCTCAGCCAACGGCTGTTCCCCGAGGTGAAGAGCATCGCCCTTGTCCCGTCAGTGACATCGCTCGAAGAAACCCTGTCTAACATCCGGATTCGGCTCGAGGACTCGGTGATGACCGATCTGGCTTCTAAAGGCACAGGTATCGCCGGCGGCATTCTCATAGCGCTCTTGCGCTACCTCAGCGATGCGAGCAAGCAGTCTCTCGTTTTCGCGCTCGAAGAGCCAGAAGCCTTCCTGCACCCGGCAGCGCAACAAGCCCTACGAGACGATCTCGAGCTACTTGCGGAGCGAGATGATGTGACGCTACTGGTGACGTCTCATTCTCCATACATAGTCTCCCGGTCGTCGAATGCGCAGGTAGTCGCGTTGGAGAAGGGTTTGAATGACGGGATCTCGCGAGTTGTTGGGTCTGCCCTCGGGAACGGCGAGCACGCCAAAGTCATGTCCGGACTCTTCGTCGACACCGTCGTACCCGAACTCCTCGACCGTTATCACTCAGTTCCTCCCGACTGTGCACTGCTCCTCGTGGTGGAAGGTGAGACCGACAAGCAGTTCATCGAGTTGGCGGCGTCAGCCTTGGGCCGCGCTGACGAGTTGAGTTCTGTCACGATCGTGCCCTGCAAAGGCGCGCACTCAGCGGTCGCGCAGGCCATCCTCCTCCGCGCCGAGGCAAAGCAACAGGTGATTGCCCTGTTCGATTCCGATGAGGAAGGCCGCTCCGCACGCGACTTGCTATCTGGACGATTTGGCTTTGCGAAGAAGTCGATCCTGGAGTATCGAACGTTCGTCGGCGGTCACCAAGATGCGGAGAGCGAGTGGATGTTCCCAGCGGCGCTGATGCAGAAGTTCGTCGACGACCAAGGCGAAGAACTGGTGTTGAAGTCCAAGGTGAAGTTCGGCGGAGAGTACCGATACGACTTTACGCCTCGCGGAAAGCAGGACTTTCCGGGGTGGCTGGCGCGGAACGCCAAGCCAAAGCACTACGAGAGGTGGTCAAGTCTGCTCGATGACCTCACTTCTCGCGTCGCGATCCTACAGACATCAGTTGTCGACGATGAGCCCATCGCCGCGAGTGTATGACCAACAGTCGCGAAGCAGAGACGAAGAAGTCGGCTTAGTGATGTTTGCGCTCTGAGCCACCAGGTCCCCTGGCAGCATCGTCGTATACCGGCCGGGATAAGCACGCCGCTGTCAAGGGGAGGCTCGGAACCGCCGGTTCCGAGCCTCTCTTGACGAAGGCGCGCCTAGACTCGAACGCATGGGCATCCTCGAGACCATTCAGGGTCCGCGCGACCTCGATCGGCTGACCGAGCGGGAGCTCGTCCAGCTCGCGGGCGAAGTGCGCGCGTTCCTGGTCGCCAATGTGGCGAAGACCGGCGGCCACCTCGGCCCGAACCTGGGCGTCGTCGAGACGACCATCGCCATCCACCGGGTGTTCGACTCGCCGCGGGATGCCATCGTCTTCGACACCGGCCACCAGTCGTACGTCCACAAGCTGCTCACGGGGCGGCAGGACTTCTCGCAGCTGCGCCAGCGCGGCGGCCTCGCCGGGTACCCGCAGCGCTCCGAGTCGGAGCACGACATCGTCGAGAGCTCCCACGCGTCGTCGTCGCTGTCGTGGGCCGACGGCATCTCCCGGGCGTTCGAGCTGACGGGCCAGCAGGACCGCCACGTGATCGCGGTGGTCGGCGACGGCGCCCTCACCGGCGGCATGACGTGGGAGGCGCTCAACAACATCTCCGACGACAACAACCGCAAGCTGATCATCGTCGTCAACGACAACGGCCGCTCCTACGCGCCGACGATCGGCGGCATGGCGCGCTTCCTCAACACGGTGCGCACCCGCCGCGGCTACCGCAACCTGTACCTCACGTCGCGCAAGGCGTTCGACAAGCTGGGCACCCCAGGGCGGTCCTTCTACCGTGGAGTGCGCGGCGGGCTGCACGGCTTCCTGAGCCGGTTCACGAACAATGAGGCGCTCTACTCGAACCTCGACATCAAGTACATCGGTCCGATCCACGGCCACGACGTGCAGGCGATGGAGGAGGCGCTCGAGCAGGCCAAGAACTACGGCGCGCCCGTCATCGTCCACGCCATCACGCAGAAGGGACGCGGCTACGAGCCGGCCCTGCGCGACGCCGCGGACCAGTTCCACTCCGTCGGGCAGATCGACCCGGAGACTGGTGAGTCGACAGCGGGGTCGAGCAAGGTCGGGTGGACGGACGTGTTCGCCGACGAGATCGTGCGGCTGGCCGAGAAGGACCCGAAGATCGTCGGCATCACCGCCGCCATGCTGCGGCCCACCGGCCTGCACAAGTTCGCGGAGCGTTTCCCCGACCGCGTGCACGACGTCGGCATCGCCGAGCAGCACGCGGCCACCAGCGCGGCCGGCCTCGCCTTCGGCGGGCTGCATCCCGTGGTCGCGATCTACGCCACCTTCATGAACCGCGCGTTCGACCAGGTGCTGATGGATGTGGGGCTCCACAAGGCGGGCGTGACGTTCGTCCTCGACCGGGCCGGGGTGACCGGGCCGGATGGTCCGAGCCACCACGGCATCTGGGACCTCGCCATCCTGCAGGTGGTCCCCCACATCCGGCTCGCCGCGCCGCGCGACGGCACCCGCTTCCGCGAGGAGCTGGGGGAGGCCGTGGCGGTCGACGACGCGCCGACCGTCCTCCGCTTCCCGAAGGGGGCCGTGCAGCCCGACATCGAGGCGGTGCGCCGGCTCGACGACGGAGTGGACGTCCTCCGCGAGGGCGACCGCAAGGATGTGCTGCTCGTGACGGTCGGCCCGATGGCCGACCTCGGGCTCAAGGTCGCCGACCGGCTGGCCGCACAGGGCATCGGCGCCACCGTCGTGGACCCGCGCTGGGTCGTCCCGGTGCCGAAGAGCATCCTGTCGCTGGCGGCCGAGCACCGCATCGTGGTGACGATCGAGGACGGCATCCGCGTCGGCGGCATCGGCACGCGTGTCCGTCAGGATCTCCGCGAGGCCGGCATCGATACGGCGGTGGACGAGCTGGGCCTGCCCGACGCGTTCATCGACCACGCCTCGCGCGAGCAGATCCTCGAGGATGCGGGGCTCACCCCGCAGAAGATCGCGCGCGACCTCGTCGCGCAGGTGCTCGGCAGCCGCGTGCCGATCGCGCGCCCGCTGCCCGACGACGACTCCGCCGCCGACGAGGCCGCTCCCGCCAAGAAGCGCCGCGCCTGACTCATCCCTTCCCGGGATAGATTTGCGCCAAATCTCGGTTATGGCCGCCGCATAACGACGATTTGGCACAAATCTTCCCGGTGGGTGGGGATCGGTTGACTTGGAGTGCGCTCGAAGTTCTACTGTGGCGATATGACCGACACACGGACGGCGATGTCGATCTCCGACGTCGCCGAGCGGACCGGACTCACCACGCACACCCTGCGCTACTACGAGCGCGAAGGGCTGATGCTGACCCCGGTCGGGCGCGCATCCTCCACCCACCGGCGCTACACCGAGGCGGACGTCACCTGGGTGACGTTCCTCACGAAGCTGCGCTCGACGGCCATGCCGATCGCGACGATGCGCCAGTACGTGGTGCTCGCCCGCGACGGCGACGGCACACAGGCGGAACGGCTCGAGCTGCTGCTCCTGCACCGGATGGCCGTCGTGCGGCAACTGGAGGAGATGACGGCGAGCCTGGCGGCCATCGACTACAAGATCGACCTGTACCGGCAGAGCGTCGGCCAGGTCACGGAAGGGAACGACGCATGAAGACGATCGCATTGGGAACCGAGAAGCTGGAGGTCTCGCAGCTGGGGCTGGGCTGCATGGGGATGTCGGCGTTCTACACCGGGGCCGGTGCCGACGAGGCCGGCTCGATCCGCACCATCCACCGGGCCATGGACCTCGGGGTGACGTTCTTCGACACCGCCGAGATGTACGGCCCGTACAAGAACGAGGAGCTGCTCGCGAAGGCGTTCGCCGACGGGCGCCGCGACCGCGTCGTCATCGCCACGAAGTTCGGCACCATCAAGCACCGCCAGAACGACGAGCGCGGGATGGACGGCTCGGCCGAGAACGTGCGGCTGTCGGTCGAAGGCTCGCTGCGCCGGCTGCAGACCGACCACATCGACCTGTACTACCAGCACCGGATGGACCCGGACACGCCCATCGAGGAGACCGTCGGGGCGCTGAAGGAGCTGATCGAGGAGGGGAAGATCCGCCACTACGGGCTGTCGGAGGCGGCACCCGCGACGATCCGCCGCGCCAACGCCGTACACCCGGTCACCGCCATCCAGACCGAGTACTCGCTGTGGACGCGCGACCCGGAGGCCGAGGTGCTGCCGACGGTCCGCGAGCTCGGGATCGGCTTCGTGCCGTACTCGCCGCTCGGCCGCGGCTTCCTCACCGGCACGATCCGGTCGCTCGACCAGCTGTCGGACGACGACTTCCGCCGGTTCAACCCGCGTTTCGAGGGCGACAACCTGGAGGCGAACATCCGGATCGTGGAGCAGGTCGACGAGGTCGCGCGCGAGCTGGGCGCCAAGCCCGGCCAGGTGGCCCTGGCGTGGCTGCTGTCGAAGGGCGACGACATCGCACCGATCCCGGGCACCACGAAGGTGGAGAACCTGGAGCAGAACGTGGCCGCGGCCGACCTGCACCTGACCCCCGAGCAGATCGCCCGCCTGGATGCGGTGGCCGCCCCGCTGGGCGACCGCTACCCCGACATGTCGACGGTCAACCGCTGACCCGTCCCGCTGCGTAACGCAACACGCCGTCCGCCACTTCAGGCGGACGGCGTGCTGCGTCAATGGGGCGGGCGCCTACGCGACGCCCTTGATCGGCGGGTGGTGGAACGTGTCCCCGAAGACCCGCTCTGACGCGCCGACCCGGTCGAGGTACGGCGTGATGCCGCCCATCTGGAACGGGAAGCCCGCGCCGAGGATCATGCAGAGGTCGATGTCCTCCGGCGCCTCGACGACGTGGTCGTCGACCAGCATGCGGTGGATCTCGTCGGCCAGGCCGTCCTCCAGGGTGCGGAGGATCTGCTCCTTCGTCCACGGGTTCTTGCCGCCCGAGACGATCTTCGCTGCGCCCTTGTCGAGGCCCTTCACCTTGCCCTTGGCGTCCTTCTCCAGCAGCGTGCCGTACTCGGCCAGCTTGTGGAGGTTCTCGGAGCGGTAGAACCGGTCCGGGAACGCCGCGTGGTGGGTGTCGAGCACGTGCGCGCCGACCTTCAGCCCGACCAGGTCGAGCAGGGCGGAGGGCGCCATCGGCAGGCCCAGCGGGGCGATGGCCTCGTCGACGACCTCGAACGGCGTCCCGTCGTCGACGGCGTGCATCGCGTCGCCGAGGATCTTGGCCAGTACGCGGTTGACCACGAAGCCGGGCGTGTCCGCCGTGATGACGGCGTTCTTCTTCAGCGCCGCGGCCGTGACCATGGCGGTGGAGAGGGTGGCCTCGTCGGTGTTCGGCGTCTTCACGACCTCGATCAGCGGCATGACCGCGACCGGCGTGAAGAAGTGGAAGCCGACCAGGCGCTCGGGGTGCTTCAGCTTCGCGCCGATCTGCTCGACGGAGAGCGAGGAGGTGTTGGTCGCGATGACCGCCTCGTCGGAGAGGAACGGCTCCACCTCGGCGAAGACGTCCTGCTTCACGGACAGCTCCTCGAACACGGCCTCGATGACCCAGTCGCAGTCGGCGAAGTCGGCCTTGTTCGTGGTGCCGGTGACCAGGGCGCGCAGCCGGTTGGCCTCATCCGGAGAGATGCGGCCCTTCTCCTGGAGTGTGCCGATCTCGTCGTGGATGTATGCAACGCCCTTGTCGACGTGGGCCTGGTCGAGGTCGGTGATGACCACGGGCACCCGCAGGCGGCGGACGAACAGCAGCGCGAACTGGCTGGCCATGTAGCCGGCCCCGATCACACCGATCTTGGTGACCTTCTTGGCGAGCTTGCGGTCGGGCGCGCCGGCGGGCTTCTTGGCCCGCTTCTGCACCAGGTTGAAGGCGTAGATGCTGGCCTGGAACTGGTCGCCGGCGATCAGCTCGGCGAGTGCGTCGTCCTCGAGGGCGAAGCCGGCCTCACGGTCGTTCGACTTCGCGGCCTTGAGCAGGTCGAGCGCCTTGTACGGCGACTTCGGCACGGTGCCGATGCGCGACTCGAGCATCTTGCGGGCGATGCCGATGGCGGCGTCCCACTTGACCATCCGCTCGACTTTGCCCGGCTCGTTCGGCCGCTTCACGACGGTCGCGCCGGTGAGCACGGAGTCGGCCCACTTCAGCGAGTCCTCGAGGAAGTTGGCCGAGTCGAAGATCGCGTCGGCGATCCCCAGGTCGAAGACCTCCTGCGGCTTGAGCATCCGGTTCTGCTTGAGCGGGTTCTCGACCACGACCTTCAGGGCGTTCTCGATGCCGATCAGGTTCGGCAGGATGGTCGCGCCGCCCCAGCCGGGGATCAGCCCGAGGAACACCTCGGGCAGCGCGAACGCGGCCGCGTTGCGGTCGATGGTGCGGTAGTCGGCGTTGAGGCCGATCTCCACGCCGCCGCCCAGCGCCAGGCCGTTCGTGAACACGAACGAGGGGACGCCTAATTTGGCCTGCTTGCCCAGGACGTAGTGGCCCAGCTGGGGGAGCAGCTTCGCCACCTCGACGCTCGGGATCTCGTTCACCCGGCTGAGGTCGGCTCCGGCGGCGAGGATGAACGGCTTGCCGGTGACGGCGACCGCGTCGATCTCACCGCGCTTCGCCCGCTCGGTCAGCTCGTCGAAGGTCTTCCCGAGCTCGAGGAGCGTCGCCGGGCCCATCGTGTTGGGCCGCGTGTGGTCGCGGCCGTTGTCGAGGGTGACCAGCGCGAGGTTCTTGCCGCTCGGCAGGCGAACATCCTTCACGAACGAGTGGGTGACGACCTCGTCGTCGGTGAGGTCGGCGAGGGGGGAGAAGTCGATCTTGCTGTAGTCGGTCACGTGCGTCTCAGCCCTTCCGCGCGGCGCGCTTGTCGTAGTTCGGGTTCTCCCAGATGACGGTGCCGCCCTGGCCGAGGCCCACGCACATCGCGGTGATGCCGTAGCGGACCTCGGGGTGCTCCTCGAACTGGCGGGCCAGCTGGATCATCAGGCGCACGCCGCTCGCGGCGAGCGGGTGCCCGATCGCGATCGCGCCGCCCCACTGGTTGACCCGCGGGTCGTCGTCGGCGATCCCGAAGTGGTCGAGGAACGACAGCACCTGGATGGCGAAGGCCTCGTTGAGCTCGAACAGGCCGATGTCGTCGATGCTGAGGCCCGCCTTGCGGAGCGCCTTCTCGGTCGACGGGACCGGGCCCAGCCCCATGATCTCCGGCTCGACGCCCGCGAAGGCGAAGCTGACCATCCGCATCTTCGGCGTCAGGCCGAGCTCCTTCACGGCGTCGTGCGACGCGAGGAGGGAGGCGGTGGCGCCGTCGGTCAGCGGGGACGAGTTGCCCGCCGTGACCCGGCCGTGGGGACGGAACGGCGTCTTGAGCGTGGCGAGGCCCTCCATCGTGGTCTGCGGGCGCATCCCCTCGTCCTCGGTGGCGAGGCCCCAGCCCGACTCCGAGCGAATGGCGACCGGCACCAGGTCCGGCTGGATCTTGCCGGCCTCGTAGGCAGCGGCGAGCTTGTGCTGGCTGCGCATGGCGAACCGGTCGGAGCGCTCCTTGGTGAGCGCGGGGAAGCGGTCGTGGATGCGCTCGGCGGTCATGCCCATGTTGAGCGCGTCCTCGGCGACCATTTTCTCGGAGAGGAAGCGCGGGTTGGGGTCGGCCCCGAAGCCCATCGGGTGGCGGCCCATGTGCTCGACACCGCCGGCGATGACGAGGTCGTAGGCGCCGAACGCGATGCCCGAGCCGAGGGTGGTGACGCTGGTCATGGCGCCCGCGCACATCCGGTCGATCGCGAATCCGGGGACCGACTTGGGCAGGCCGGCGAGGAGCGCCGCCGTGCGGCCGAGGGTGAGTCCCTGGTCGCCCTGCTGCGTGGTCGCGGCGATCGCCACGTCGTCGATCCGGTCCTTGGGCACCTCGGGGTTCCGCTCCAGCAGCCCGATCATCGCCTTCACGACGAGGTCGTCCGCCCGGGTGTTCCAGTACTGCCCTTTTTCGCCGGCCCGTCCGAACGGAGTACGGACTCCGTCGACGAACACGACATCGTTCCTATCGGCCACAGTGCCTCCCAAATCAAGGTCGGAAACGATCCTAGGTACACCGCTGTGCACGAAAAGAATCGTTTGATCCTTCCTACGAAGCGGGTTCGGACCCCTCGTCGGCGCTTTGGGTACTTTCCACAAACGCCTGGGCGATCACCTGTGAGGTTGCGGCAACCTGCCAGGGGCGGGCGCCGTGCGCGGTGAGGGCCTCGGCGACGGTCTCGGGCGTCACCTCGGCGGGCGGCGTCCAGGCGACACGGCGCAGCGTGTCGGGGGTCAGCAGGTTCTCGAGGGGGATGGCGCGCTCCTCGGACACGGTCGTCAGCGCCGCGCGGGCGGCCTTCAGCCGCGCATCCGCCTCGGGGTTGCGGTCGGACCACGCACGGGGCGGGGGCAGGCTGTCGCCGTTGCCGCGCAGCACCGGGAGGTCGTCCGTCGTGCGTCCCGCTTCGATCGCGGCCCACCAGCGGTCCAGCTCGGAGCGGCTGGCCCGCCCGGTGAACTCGCGCAGCGATGCGAGCGCGCGCTTGCTCTCCGGCATCGCCTTGGCGGCGGCGGTCAGCGACGCGTCCGGCACGAGGCGACCGGGCGCGGTGTCGAGCTCGCGCGCCAGCGCATCCCGGCTCAGCCACAGCTCGCGGGCGACCGCGAGGTTGCGCAGCCCCCGGATCGAGTGGATGCCCGACAGCCGGCGCCAGGGCTCGTGCCGGACCGGTACGAGGTCGCGCACCAGCTCGTCCGCGAACTCTTGGCGGGCGATGTCCATCTTGCCCGCCTCATCCAGCAGCGCGGCGATCGCGTCGCGGAGGTCGGGCAGCAGCTCGACATCGAGGGCGGCGTAGTTCAGCCACGGCTCCGGCAGGGGCCGCGTCGACCAGTCGGCGGCGCTGTGCTCCTTGGCCAGGTGGATGCCGAGCAGCTCCTCGACGACGGTCCCGAGGCCGACGCGCGGCATCCCGAGCAGTCGGGCGGCGAGCTCCGTGTCGAAGACGATCGACGGGTCGAGGCCCACCTCGCGCAGGCAGGTGAGGTCCTGCGTCGCCGCGTGCAGCACCCACTCGTCGTCGTGGATGGCGTCGTTCAGCTCGTCGAACCGGCCGACGGCCGGCGGATCGAACAGGAACGTGCCGGAGCCGCGGCGGAACACCTGGATGAGGTAGGCCCGCTGCGAGTACCGGAAGCCGCTGGCCCGCTCGGCGTCGACGGCGACGGGACCGGTGCCTGCGGCGATGCGCTCGACGGCCCGGAGGTATCCGTCGCGGGAGTCGATGACCGTATGTTCAGCCACGCGGTGTCCTTCTCGGCGAGGTCGCCCGTGTGCTCAGCAGGCTGACCCCCTCGCCGGTCGGGGGCAGCCCGGCGAGCATGCACAGCAGCTCGCCCCAGCCCTCGACATGCGCCGAGACGTCGGACTCCAGCGGGCTCCAGGAGGCGCGCAGCTCGATCTGCGAGCCGTCGCCCTGGGCGGCGAGCTCGCCGAACCCGGTGGAGATGATCTTGGTCGCCGTGCCACTCGCCGCGGTGTAGCGGGCGTGCCGCGCATCCAGCGCATCCACCAGCCACGACCAGGCGACGTCGGCCAGGAACGGGTCGAGCCCGATGTCGGTCTCCAGCGGCGCCTGGGCGAAGCAGACGATGCGGAACGGGCCGCCCCACGCCTCCGGCTCGTCCGGGTCGTAGAGCAGGATGAAGCGTCCGGTGCCCAGGTCGGAGTCGCTGCCATGCCGCGCCGGCCGCACGTCGGCGGCGAGGGCGACGGAGTACGGTGCGAGCTGCGCGGGCGCAGGGATCTCCTCGACGACGAGCTCCGGTCGCGACACTGCGGCACGGATGGACTGCAGCGCCGTGGCGAACTCCGCCGGATGCTGCGGTGGGGATGTCGGTGTCGGCACGCTTCGAACACTAGAAGCCTTTACCGGGTCCTGTCAGTACGGCACGCCGCCTGGGGAAGTCCTGAGGGCGCCTCCCGCCGCCCGCCGGTACGCTCGCACTATGGCGGAGAGCGGCACTCGATCGGCGTTCGGCAAGGCACTCGGCACGGCGGCGTTCGTCGGCGCGGGACTGGTGCTCGGCACGGCCGCGCTGGGCGCCGTGGTCACCACGCGTGTCGCCCGCACCGTGATCACGCCGGTGCGCCGCCGCCCGCAGAACCAGACCATCCGCTCGTTCGACGAGGATGCCGGGACGGTGACCCTGCGCGCGACGCCGGACGCGTCCATGCCCGGCCGCTTCGGCCTGTGGTGGGGCGGCGACACCGCGTTCGCGAAGGTCGGGGGACTGATCGAGCGCGGCGACGGCAGCGTCACCCGCGAACTCGAGGGGGTCGAGTTCGGGGAGCTGCGTGCCGGCCGTGCCCGGATCAGCGGCTACTACTACCTCCAGCCGGAGGAGCTGGGCCTCCCGGTGATGAGTGCGGAGATCCCCACCGACCTCGGACAGGCGCCGGCGTGGATCTTCCCGGCACCGGACGACGCGGACCCCGGACGCTGGGTCATCCAGGTGCACGGCTGGGGCGCCTCCCGCCAGGAGGGACTGCGCGCGGTGCGGGTGTTCCACGAGTCCGGCTTCACCTGCCTGCTCGCCTCCTACCGCAACGACGGGGATGCGCCCGAGAGCGAGGACCGCCGCTACGGCCTGGGCGGCACGGAGTGGCGCGACATCGAGGCGGCCATCGGCTACGCCGTGGAGCACGGCGCGCGGTCGATCGTCCTGATGGGGTGGTCGATGGGCGGCGCCGTGGTGCTGCAGACCATCACGCGCGGGAAGGGCCTGGAGCACGTGACCGGCATCGTGCTCGAGTCGCCCGTCATCGACTGGATCGACACCCTCGAGTACCAGGGCAACATGCTGCGCATCCCGGACGTGATGACCCGCGCCGCCCTGCGTCTCATCGAGGCCGAGTGGAGCGGTCCGATCACCGGACAGGGGGCGCCGATCGACCTCCGCAGCATGGACTTCGTCGCCCGCGCGTCCGAGCTCAGCCTGCCCATGCTCATCCTGCACAGCGACGACGACGGCTTCGTGCCCTCCACCGGGTCGCGGGCGCTCGCCGAGGCCCGCAGCGACATCGTCACCCTGGTCCCGTTCGACACGGCGCTCCACACGAAACTGTGGAACTACGACGAGGCGAAGTGGACGTCGGCGATCGCCGGCTGGCTCGCCGAGCACGTGCCGGCCGCGACTGCGCCCGCCGCGGCTGCGCCCGCCGCGACTCGTGAGTAGATGTCGCTTCGCGCGGCGAGTGGTGACATGATGTCGCAACTCGGCGAAACTCGACTCGCCGGGAGCGGACGCCTCAGTCGTCGTGCGGCGGCAGCTCGCCCGCGGTGAGGGCGATCATGCGCGACATCGAGCGCAGGTACTTCTTGCGGTAGCCGCCGCCGAGCATGTCGTCGTCGAAGACGTCGCTCAGGGGCACACCGGTCTGCACGACGGGGATCTCGGCGTCGTAGACGCGGTCGATGAATGCGACCAGGCGGAGCGCCGCCATCTGGTCGTGCAGCACCTCCACGCCCGTCAGGCCGATCACATCCACCCCGTCGATGATCTTGATGTAGCGGGAGGGGTGCACCGTCGCCAGGTGCGCGATGAGGTCCTGGAAGCCGTCGCTCGTCACGGTCTCTCCGCGGGCGGCCATCGCGGCGACGACGCGCTCGTACTCGGCGTCGTCGACAGTGACGGCGTTGCCGGTGGTGTCGCGGCGGCGGTAGTCGAGGCCGTCGATGCGGAGGGTCTGGAAGTTCGACGACAGCGACTGGATCTCGCGCAGGAAGTCGCTCGCGGCGAAGCGCCCCTCGCCCAGGGCGTTCGGCGGCGTGTTGCTGGTCGCGGCGATGCGGGTGCCGGAGGCGACGAGCTCGCCGAGCATCCGGGTCATCATCATGGTGTCGCCCGGGTCGTCCAGCTCGAACTCGTCGATGCAGATGAGGGTGGATCCGCGCAGTAGGTCCACCGCGCCCGCATAGCCGAGCGCGCCCACCAGAGCGGTGTACTCGATGAACGTGCCGAAGTACTTCGGGCCCGGCGCCTCGTGCCATAGGGCGGCCAGGAGGTGGGTCTTGCCGACACCGAAGCCGCCGTCGAGGTAGACGCCCGGCTTCATCGCATCCACCTTCTTGCGGCTGCGGCTGAACAGTCCCGCCGGACGCTGCGGCTCCCACGCCTTCGCGAACAGCTTGAGCGTCGCGACGGCCTCTGCCTGCGACGGGTAGTCGTGGTCAGGACGGTACGACTCGAACGTCGCCCGCTCGAACTGCGACGGCGGCACCAGACTGGCGGCGATCTCGGCGCCCGTGATCTGGGGGGAACGGTCGGCGAGGCGAGGGAGGGCGCCGGTCTGCTCGATGGTCATGGCGGAGTGTGCACCTTTGTGTCGAAGTCGTACCGCTGTCGTTCGCCGCCGCCTACGCTGGAGTCAGGTCCGCGGCTGTCGCAGGCTTCCCAGCCTAGCCCGCGCGCCCGACCGGACCCTGGACCGAACCCTGGAGGACCCACCGCATGACCATCGAGACCGACCCGTCGCCCGAGTTCGCCGGCTACGCGCACCCCGAGCGCCTGGTGAGCACGGAATGGCTCGCCGAACACCTCGGACAGTCTGGGCTCGTGGTGGTCGAATCGGATGAAGACGTGCTCCTGTACGACACCGGCCACATCCCCGGCTCGGTGAAGATCGACTGGCACACCGACCTCAACGACCCCGTCGTGCGCGACTACGTCAGCTCCGAGCGCTTCGCCGAGCTGCTCGGCTCGAAGGGCATCGCCCGCGACACCACCGTCGTCATCTACGGCGACAAGAACAACTGGTGGGCCGCCTACGCGCTGTGGGTGTTCACCCTGTTCGGCCACGAGGACGTCCGCCTGCTCGACGGCGGTCGCGACAAGTGGATCGCGGAGGGACGCGAGCTCACCCGCGAGGTCCCGCAGCCCGCACCCGCCGACTACCCGGTCGTGGAGCGCGACGACACGGTCGTCCGTGCCTTCAAGGAGGACGTGCTCGCGGCCCTCGGGACGCAGCCCCTCATCGACGTGCGCTCGCCGGAGGAGTACAGCGGCGAGCGGACCGAGATCCCCGGGTACCCGACCGAGGGCGCACTGCGCGCCGGCCACATCCCGTCGGCGAAGTCCGTGCCCTGGGCGAAGGCCGCCGCACCCGACGCGACGTTCAAGCGCCGCGCCGAGCTCGAGCAGGTCTACCTCGACGGGGCGGGGCTCGCCCCCGGCGACGACGTGATCGCCTACTGCCGGATCGGCGAGCGCTCCAGCCACACCTGGTTCGTGCTCACCCACCTCCTGGGCTTCGAGAACGTCAAGAACTACGACGGCTCATGGACGGAGTGGGGCTCGGCCGTGCGCGTCCCGATCGTGACCGGGACCGAGCCCGGCGAGGTCCCGGCCCGCTGACCGGTTGCGTCGCAAACCGACGTAGCCTTGAAGGATGACCGAACTGACGGGCGCGCTCGCCGAGATCCGCGACGACTTCCAGGCGCTGGAGCAGAACGACCGGCTGCAGCTGCTGCTGGAGTTCTCCGACGAGCTCCCGGAGCTGCCCGAGCGCTACCGCGACCACCCCGACCTGCTGGAGCGGGTGGAGGAGTGCCAGGCGCCGGTGTTCATCTTCGTCGAGGTGGATGCGGACCGCATCGTGCACCTGTACGCCACGGCACCGCGTGAGGCGCCCACCACGCGCGGCTTCGCGTCCATCCTGGTGCAGGGCCTCGCCGGCCTCACCGCCGACGAGGTCCTCGCCGTGCCCGACGAGTACCCGCAGACGCTGGGACTGACCCAGGCCGTCTCGCCGTTGCGCCTCCGCGGCATGTCGGCGCTGCTCGGCCGCGCCAAGCGCCAGGTGCGGGAGAAGCTCGCCGCCTGATCGGGAGCATCCGCCGAGCACTTCGGCAGCATCCCGAAACACAGTGTTTACACATCGGCCGGATGCGTAACACTCGCGAAACACGAGCATCCCTCTGACGAAACCTCTCGGCTCGAAACTGGCCACACCCCGAAAGCGCCCCCCACCCGGATCGGGATCGCGTCACCCCGCGGGGCTTGCACAGAGAGGCAGTTGATTCGCATGGTGCTCCACTCAGCAGCGGACTACGCGGAGGCAGGGACGGTCAACGCCCTGTGGCTCCTGGTCGCCGCGGCCCTCGTCCTCCTGATGACTCCCGGTGTCGCCTTCTTCTACGGCGGCATGGTCCGCGCCAAGAGCGTCATCAGCATGATGATGATGAGCTTCGGCGCGATGGCCCTCGTGGGCGTCCTCTGGGTCGTCTACGGATACGGTCTGTCGTTCGGCACCCCGTCCATCCCGCACTGGCTCGGCACGCCGGACTGGTTCCTGTCCAGCCTGATGGGCAAGGACGGCATCACCCCCGACCTCGGCGGCCTCGCCTTCGCCGGCTTCCAGGCGACCTTCGCGATCATCACCGTCGCGCTGATCTCCGGCGCCATCGCCGACCGCGCCAAGTTCGGCTCCTGGATGGTCTTCGCCGGCATCTGGGTCACCGTCGTGTACTTCCCGGTCGCGTACTGGGTGTTCAACCTGGCCGACGGATGGGCGCCCGCGGTCCTGCACGTGAACGACTTCGCCGGTGGCACCGCGGTGCACATCAACGCCGGTGCCGCGGGTCTCGCCCTGGCGCTGGTGCTCGGCAAGCGCGTCGGCTTCCAGAAGGGCATGTCCAAGCCGCACAACGTCCCGCTGACGCTGCTGGGCGCCGCGCTGCTGTGGTTCGGCTGGTTCGGCTTCAACGCCGGCTCGGAGGCCGCGGTCGACGGCGTCGCCGCGATCGCCTGGGTCAACACCCTGGCCGCCCCGGCCGCCGCGACCATCGGCTGGCTGATCGTCGAGAAGATCAAGGACGGCAAGCCGACGTCGATCGGCGCCGCATCGGGCGCCGTCGCGGGCCTCGTCGCGATCACCCCGGCCTGTAACATCCTGACCCCGGGCTTCGCGATCCTCCTGGGCCTCGTCGCCGGCGCCGTCTGCGCCCTGGCGATCGACCTGAAGTTCCGCCTCGGCTTCGACGACTCGCTCGACGTGGTCGGCATCCACCTCGTCGGCGGTCTGATCGGAACCCTGTGGATCGGCTTCTTCGGCTTCACCCACATGTACAACAGCAAGGGCGAGCCGACCGCGGAGTTCTCCAGCCTGCTGTACGGCGGCAGCTTCTACCAGCTGGGCGTGCAGGCCATCGGCGCCTTCTCGGTGCTGATCTACTCCTTCGTCCTGGCGTACGCCATCGGCTGGGTCATCCAGAAGACGATGGGCTTCCGCATCAAGAACGAGGACGAGCTGGCCGGCGTCGACACCGTGGTGCACGGCGAGGAGGGCTACTCGCTCGAGACGGTCTGATCCGACCGCAGACCGACAGCAGACGGGGCGTCGCCGGAAGGCGGCGCCCCGTCCGTCGTCGTCGCTAGGGTGTGGTGGGGCACGGATTCGAGCGAGGGAGCACATGGCACGGGCGACGCCGGACCAGGTGGATGCACTGCTGCTGTTCTTCTGCGGCGCGCTGGTGCTGCTCGCCGCCTTCGGTCTCGCCTTCTACGTCGGCGGCCTGGGCGGCCGCGCCCGGGCGGCCCGGGCGTTCCGGTTCGTGCTGCTCGGCACGGCGGTCACCGTGCTGCTGGCCGTGCTGGGCGGGTACGGGATGGTCGCCGGGGCTCCGCTCATCCCGCACCTGATCGGCGCCCCCGATCCGGGACTCTCGTCGGTCGCGGGGGTCCACCCCGCGTCGTCGTCGCCGTATCCGGCCGCGCGGGCCGGCTACCTGATCGCCGCGCTGGTGCTGTGCACGGCGGTGGTCGCTGTCGCCGTGGCCTCGCGGCTGACGCTCCGCGCCTGGATCGTGTTCAGCGTCCTCTGGCTCCCGCTCGTGGTCGCTCCGGTCGCCTACGGCGTGTTCGCGCTGGACGACGGCTGGGCGGTCGCCGGCCTCCAGGTGGTCGACTTCGGGGGAGCGCTGCCGGTGGTGGCCGCCGGGGGCAGCGCCGTCGGCGTCCTGCTCGCCTGCGGCCGCGGCGAGCACCAGCCCGCGCGGCCCGCGCGTCCCGCACTGGTCGCGTTCGGAGGCGCGGCGCTGTGGGTGGGGTGGCTCGGGCTCGTCGTCGGCTCGGAGGGCGCCCTCGACGCCTACGCGCCGCTGATCGCCGTCGGCGCGTTCGTCGCCTCGGCGACCGGTGTGCTGATGTGGATGCTCGTGGATGCGGTGCTGCTGCGGCGCCCCACCCTCCCCAGCGCCCTGTGGGGTGCGTTCGCCGGGCTGGTGTCGGTGACCGCGGCCTCCGGGGTGCTGACGCTCGGCTGGGCGATGCTCGTCGGCGCACTCTCGGCCCTCGCCTGCGCCACGATGGTCGATCTGGCGGCGCGAGCCCGATTCGGGCCGTCGCTGACGCTCTGCGTCGTCACCGTCGTCGGCGGGCTGGTCGGCCTGCTCTTCCCCGGGCTGTTCGCGAACGGCGGCGGAATGGTCGACAGCGGCAACTTCGACCTGTTCATCGCGCAGGGCATCGCCGGGATGTCGGTGCTGCTGTACGCGACGACGGTGTCGCTGCTGCTCGCCCTCGCGCTGCGGTTCACCATCGGGCTCACGCGCATCCGCTATGGTGCCGACCGTGGCCTCCGTCAGAAGCGTCCTGTCCGCACTGAGCGGTCTGTTCCGTCCGTCGCGGACCCCGCCGGCCCCGGCTCCGCCCGCTGAACGGGGCCGGTCCGGCGCCGCGGCCACCGCGCAGGTGGGCCCGCGCGGCCTCGGCCGCATCCGCACCTCGTACAACCCGCGGCTGGACGGCGACGCGGACCCCGGCGAGATCGTCTGGACGTGGGTGCCGTACGAGGAGGCCGACGGCCGCGGCAAGGACCGGCCGGTGCTCGTGGTCGCGACCGAGCCGTCGGGGGCGGTGCTGGCGGTCGCGCTGACCAGTCAGGAGCATCCCGGGCGCCCGGAGTACCTGCCGATCGGCTCGGGGGACTGGGACGGCCGGCACCGCCCGAGCTTCGTGCGGCTCGACCGCGTCTTCCGGGTGCAGCAGGGCGGGATGCGCCGCGAGGGCGCGGCGCTCGACGCGCGCCGGTTCGACGCGGTGCGGGCGGCGCTGGCGGCGCGGTACGGGTGGCGGTGAGCCGGGCTGTGTCGGCAGACGGTTCGCCAGCAGGGGCCGACCGCTACAGTGCGGGTATGGATGCGCGCATCGCCGGACCGGGTGACGTGGACGCGGTCGCCGAGACGATCGCCCTGGCCTTCCGGGACGACCCGGTCTGGGGGCCGGCCCTCGAAGCCGCCGACGGGGGAACCGGCCACCTGTACCCGTTCTGGCGCTTCTTCGCCGAGGGCGGCATCCCGCACGGCCACGTCTGGCTCGTCGACGGCCCGCGCGGCGAGGCGGCGACGGTCGCGCTGTGGATCCCGCCCGGCGCCGACGAGCTGACGGAGGAGCAGGAGCAGGCGGCGGATGCGCTGATGCAGCGCATCCTCACCCCGGAGCGGTTCGACGCCTACCGGCGGCTCTGGACGCTGTTCGAGCAGTCGCACCCGCACGACACCCCGCACATGTACCTGAGCCTGCTGGCGACGCATCCCGAGCATCGCGGCCAGGGCGTCGGGCAGCGCCTGCTCGCCGAGACGCTGGCACGCTTCGACGCGGACGGGGTGCCGTCGTACCTCGAGTCGACGAACCCGGCCAACGACCACCGCTACGAGCGCGCGGGCTTCCGCCCGGTCGGCGGCTTCCGCGCGGTGCTCGGCGGCGCGGCGGTCACCACGATGTGGCGGGATGCGCGGGGGCCGGTGGCGTAGCGGCTCGATGCTACGACGGGCGCGGTTGCTCGGCGGGCGTAAACTCGCCGCATGACCGTGATGGAGCGCCTGCGGGCGTGGATCGGACGCGAGCGCGACTACCGGCCACCGGAGGGTCGCCTCAGGGAGAGCCCGGCGCAGCGGCTGCCCAGCGGCGGAGCCGTACAGCACCTCCCGGGAGACGGCCTCGACCCGTCGAATCCCGCCGGGGAGACGCGCGGCCGCTGACGCGGGCGGCCGCCCGAATGCGACTGCGGCGCCACGTCACGTGTGCGGCCGCTCGAGCACGGGCAGATGTGACGAGCACCAGCAGTCACGAGGTGGCCCTGGCGCAACCGCTCAACGGACCAGCGGGTCAGGCGCCGGGGACCGGGAGCGGTGCGTGCTCGATGGCCAGGCCTTTCTGGCCGTACTCGGAGAGGACCTGTCCGATCACCACGCGGTAGGGCCCCAGCCACTGCTCGTGGGCGCCCTTCGCGACGCGGTGCGTGTCCATGCCGATCAGCTCGTGCAGCGACTCCAGGGACTCCCAGTAGTAGACCTCCGAGTGGAGGCCGGTCTCCGGGTTCTCCCACGCCTCCTCGCCGAGGAAGCCGGGGATGCGGCGGGCGCGCACGGCGATCTCGTCGTTCAGCCGGTGGAACTCGTCGTCGTATTGCTTGGTCGCGAAGATGAATGTGGAGGTGTACACCGTCGTGCTCCGTTCTGGCGTGCGGGCCTGCGTCCACCACCGAATGTAGCGCCGGCGACTCGGCCGCCCCAGTCTCAGCGGAATCACTGACATCGCTGGTTATCATCGGCGGGCGGTTCGCGACGCGCCCCCCTCGCAGATGGCGGACCGCAGCACCACAGCAGCCCACCCGAAGGACCCCCATGACCGACACCGAGACCCTCAACCCCGCCGATCCGCAGCAGCTGAGCTTCGCTGCGATGAAGCGGCACTTCGACGCGAGCGACCACGAGGCCGGACGGCAGTGCCTCACCGTCGGCTGCATCGACTGCGGCGGGCCGGGCGCCTGAAAACAAGAAACCCCCGGCTTGACCGGGGGTTTCTCTCTTGTCGCCGTTCCGATCTGGATCTACATCATCCCGCCGTTGCTGCGGCGTGCGGCGCATCGGCCGCGGCCCCTTGATGCTCGTGCCTCGGACGCCTTGTTCAACGCGTGCTGGTCGTCCCGGACGCGGCAGTGAGCACCGCCACGATGGCGAAGACGCCATTGATCTGGAGGAACGGCATGCCGCTGATGGTACGCTCGCGCCCACTCCCGCATCCGGTCTTCTCTTACGCAAACGAGCGTGCCTCGGTCTGCGGCGTCTGCTACCGCCAGACGCCAGAGAAGAACCGTGTCGTCTTCGGAAGCGTGGTCGGCAGCGCCGGGTTCAGCCGGTGCAAGGCGATCAGGAAGTTTGTGATGCCCCGGCGCGGGATGATGAGCGGGCTCACCCCGGATTCGGCCTTGAATACGACGATGCTCGGATTGAAGAAAGGTGCCACCCCGGTTACCTCAGCAACCGGGACGACGCCGCGGCGGAACGGCGCGAACCAGTACAAGTCCTGCCCGCGAACCTCCAAACGGTACGCGGCCCGGAAGAGCAAGAAGTGGGTGTTCAGCAGCAGGAGCCCGAACCAAACCACCATGAACACGGCTGTCAGAGGAGATCGGACGTGGAAAACGGCGAAAACACCGCCCGCGTACAGCACCGGCAGCACCAAAACGCCAAGGAGCGTTCTACTATTCGACCAAGTCGCGGCCACCGGCACGGTGCCGACGCCCACCGCGTCACCGGGTACTCCGTCATGCGGCTCCATCACAGGACGAAGAGCAGCACGAGCGAGATGCAGCCGAGACTCGATGTTCCGAGCCCGATGCCAGCCTGCCGCCGCTGCTCAGGGGCAACCGAACGTGAGAGACCAATGGAGGACTGGACGACGCCGATGACTCCGAGCACGGTCGCCGGGAGCGCCAGGACCACGAGGGCGACCCAGAGGAGCCAGTTCAACGCGTAGACGGTGCCGCCGAGCAGGCCGAAGAAAACCGTCAGCACGGCAAGGATGGCGGAGATCACACCGAGGACGAGTCCGCGCCGCGGTGCCGCACCCGGCTCTTTCGTCGCGGCGGGCGGCGCGGGAGCCTGAGCATAGGCCGGTAGTGCCGGCTGGACGGCGGGAGCCGGGTATGCGGCTGCCGGCTGCGGTGCACCGTGAGGCCGGGAGACAGGTGCTGGAGCTGCGAACGGTGCCGTGTTCGCCGTCCACTCCGCGCCGTTGAACCAGCGCAGCTGCGGCGTACCGCTCGGGTCGGGGTACCAGCCGGGATCGGCCATGACGAGCTCCTTCGCTTGAGTCCGCCCGTGTTGCAGGCCGGGCGTTGAGCAGACGTTATCGGATACCGCGTTGAGCTGGTAGCTCTGCCACCGGGATCCGCCCGATCAGTGCCGGGCTGCAGCGGCGGGTCGGGCTGCCGGTCGAGTGAGCTCTCACAATAGAGTGCGGCCATCAAACGTGTTTCTGCCGTCGCCGCGGTCGCAATCGCGGCGTTTCTGGCTGGGTGTACGACCCTACCGGCGGCCGACGCCACGGATACTCCGGATGCGACCAGCACCTCGTCGTTCACGGTTGATGGGACGTTCACGTTCGGGCTGGGGCACGCGACCAAGCAGCAGTTCCCTGAAGGCAGCCGCTGCGACCTCGAGGACCCGCTGCAGGGGCGGCAGGTGACCGTCTCGAATCAGTCCGGGGAGGTTGTCGCCACGGGGAAGCTCAGCGCGGAAACCACATCATGGGCGGCGAACCAGGGTGAGTGCAACTACGTGATGCAGATCAGCGCAATGCCGGGCGGGGAGAAGCAATACCGCCTCCACGTCGACGGTCACCAGGACACCGACTACCTCACCGCCCCTGACCTCCGCAGCTACCACTGGCTGGCGAAACTGTCGTAACCTCCGACCGACACGACAACGGGGCGCCTCCGAGAAGGAGACCCCGGTGTCGTTGTGGGTGTGGTTATCCGGCGGCGACGGTCCACGCACCGTCCGAGGTGACGGTTATCACGCTGGGGCCGGCCAGCATGGGGACCTTACCGTTGTACGGTCCGATTTCGTTGACGGCGAGGTTCGGGAATGCCGCACCGTACTGGATGACAGCGAAGTTGCCCTGGCCTTGGTTGGTGAAAGCCATGTTCGCGGCTTTGCCGCCGTACTTGTACACCTGGTCGCCGGTCGCGCTTCCAGGCAGGGGGAAGTCGGGGGCGGAGCTGACCGGGCTGATGGTGATGTTCCATTGGCCGTCTGCGGTGACCTGGAGGTTCGTCCCGGTGCCGCCGATCGAGTGCATCCCGAACGCGGTCGTGCCGGAGTACGCACCGATGGTGTTCACCAGCAGGTCGCCGGTGGACTGGTTGTTCGCATCGAGGACGTTGATGGAGAAGTTTGACGAGCCGTTGTGGCTGGCGATGACGATGCCAGCTTTCGCGCGGGCGGGGATGGCGATGACGGTGTCACCCGACCCGGCCTGATTGACGGGGGCGAACGTCCCGTATGCCTTGTCGTACGCTGCATTCGGGTCCGGCGGCGTCTCGGTCTTCGATGGTTCCGGGGACGGTGCGGCCGCTGCCGGGGTGGACGCACTGCTGCTGGTGGCGGCGGCGGGCGCGTCGGCGACCGGCGAGGCGGCTTTACCGCCTCCGTAGACGACGGCGAAGATCATGCCGATGACGAGCGCCGCCGCGCCCAGGGCGGTGCCGCTGATGGGGATACCGGACTTCGCGGGTTTCCGAACCAGGCTGAGGATGCCGAAAACAAGGGCGAGCACACCGAGGACGATGCCGAACCCCGCGGCGGGGGTGAACGCGAAGACGACGCCGACGATGCCGAGGACGAGCGCGGCGACCGCGAATCCGTTACCGCTCTTCTTCGGCGGCTGTGGAGCCGCGCCGTACGGTGCCGGAGGCACCTGACCGGCCGGCGGTGGCGGGTACGCGCCAGCTGTTTGACCCGCCGGCGGTGGCGGGTACGCGCCAGCTGTTTGACCGGCGGCGGGCGGCGGCGGGTACGCCCCGGGCGCCTGACTGGGCGCGGGAGGCGGCGGTGTTACTGCCGATGCGGGCGGGACAATTCCGGCGGTGCTCGGAGCCGGCGGGGGCGGGGGAGCGGATTCGGGGGTGTTCGGCTGCTGTGGTTCTGGGGTGCTCGGGTCACTCATGCTTGCGATCCTGTCAGAACACATAGGGTTCAATCAGCCCCCACTAAAGGTGAGAAGCGCTGTCTACCTTTCGCTCACCGAACGCGCTTAGGCGCCCGAGCGGGCGACCACGACGGCGAGCTCTGTACGGGTGCGCACACCCCACTTGGCTCGGATCCCGGCGAGAGCGGACTTCACCGTGGTCTCCGCAACGAAGAACCGTTGAGCAAGCTCCGCGTCGGACGCGCCATTGGTGACCCCGATGGCGTACTCCCGTTCCCGGTCGGTGAGCATCCGCATCTTCTCGGTGGCGTCCCGTCGCGCGTCGGACGCGTGGGAGTCCCGCACCCACGTGGTCAGCTGCTTCGCGGCGCGTGGCGAGAACGCGGAGTCACCTGCTGCGACTTCACGGACGGCGTCGATGATCCGGCGTGGGTCTTCGTCCTTGAGCATGAACCCGGCAGCTCCGGCGGCGACCGCGTCGAGGACACGGCCGTCCTCGTCGAACGCGGTCATCATCAGGAACGCCGGGCCTGTGCCGCCGAGCTGCTCGACGACGGCGACCCCATCCATCTGCGGCATCCGCACGTCGCAGAGCACGACGTCGGGGCGCAGGGCTGCAACGGCTGCCGCTACTTCGGTCCCGTCTGAGCATCGGCCGACGACACGGATGTCGCCGGAGAGCTCGAGGAGCGCGGTGAGCCCGTTCGCCGCCATCGTGTCGTCGTCGACGACCAGGACGCTGATCGGTCGGCTGTCGGTCACGCGGGTGAGTCTACCGGGGAGTGTTACCGCCGCTTGGGCGGGGCGCCCACGGCATCCACACCAGCACAGTGAACGTCCCGTCCGGCGTCGGCCCAGCCTGGAACGACCCGCCGACGAGGCCGACCCGTTCGCCCACCCCGGCGAGACCGTGCCCACCTCCGACCGAGGTTGGCGCAGCCTGTGGGGTGAGCCAGTTGATCGCCGTGATGGTCAGACCAGTGTCCGGGCCTCCGCGGACCTCGACTCGGATGCCAGCCCCTGGCGCGTGCCGGCGAACATTGGAGATGGACTCCTGGACGATCCGGTAACACGCGTGCGCGACCTGCGGGTCGCAGGATGTCGGGTCGTTGACGAGCACCTGCGCGCGAACATCAACGCCGTCGGCAAGAGCCTCGTCGATGAGATGGGCGATGTCCGCCAGCCCGGTGCTGATACCCGACGCGGCGGCGGGGTTGCGGAGGGTGTGGACAACATTGCGCAGCTCGTCGAGGGAGCTTTGCGCGGTTTCCCGGACCGCGCGGGCTGCCGCTGCCGCCCGGTCGTTGCTGCCATCGACCGTCAGCTCGAGAGCCCCGGCGTGAAGGGACAGGGAGCTGAGCCGTGCGGCGAGAGTGTCGTGCAGTTCCCGGGCGATTTCCTGCCGGTCGCGTTCCAGCTCCACTTCGTGGTGGAGGACGGCTATGTTCCGGTTCGCTTGGACAGCGCCGCGTCTTGCCGCGTCTCGTTCGCGGCGCAGCTGCCGCGCGAAACCGTACCCGGCGAACGGTGCGACAGCGACCGCGGCAAGTATCGGAACCGACCAGAACAACGCCAACCTGGCCGGGGTTCCCTCCGCTGGGGCGCTGACGAAATCCGACAGGATCGACACCTGAGCGGCAATGTCCCAGCAGAACGAAACGAAGACCGCGACGTACGTGCCCGCTACGAACAACCACCGCCGCCAACCCGTGAAAGCAGCGGTCGCCGCAGCACACGCGACCAACGCTGGCAGCGGTGTCGTTGGGAAGACGATGGCCCCGCCGATCGCGAGCGCTGACACGAGAACAGGGAAACGGTGCCGCCAAATCAGAAGCACGGACACCCCGATCATCACGAACGCACCGACCATCGCGAGGAGCTGCACTGCCGCTGGGAACGTCGAACCGGTGGTTCCGTAGTTCCCGCCGGCGGACATCGCAAAGAGCGCACACAGCACCGCCAAGCTGATCGATCCGACCAGCGCCCAGCGACGTCGAGCCGTCGACGGCACGAACACGGCGGGTGCGGCCGCCGGCCAGCTGCTCGTCGGAGGTGGGGTGATGGTCATGCACTGATCGTAGAGGCGGGCCGCAACAACTCCCCACCACCTTTCGGAGGGGGCGCAACCGTCCTTTCGTACAGCCCATCCTGACCGTTCCGACGTGTCGGCGACCGCACCGTCCGCGGTGTCCTGGTGAAGGCCGAAGGTCGGCCCCGAGAACTTCCACCAGGAGGACACCATGTTCCGTCGCACCGCCACCATCGCCACAGCCGCCGCGCTCATCGCCGGCCTCGCCCTCACCGGCTGCTCCGCCGGCGGCGCCACAGCCGGCGCTGGTTCCACCGCGGGCGACTCGGCCGCGCCAGCCGCCCCGAAGACCGCCGGCCTGAACACCCCGGTGAAGGTCGGGTCGTTCGAATACACCGTCACCGCCAGCAAGGACGCCGGAACCACCGCCGGAGCGTCACCGCTGACGAAGACCGCGCAGGGCACGTTCATCGAAGTGGACCTGACCATCAAGAACGTCGGCAGCAGCGCCGCGACGTTCCTCTCCAACTACGTCAAGCTCGTCGACGCGACCGGGAAGACCTACGACGCGGACCCGACCGCGACTCTTTACGCCAGCCCGAACCAGTCCGCCTGGGTTGCCGCGATCAACCCCGGCAACGCCATTACCGGGCCCATCCTCTTCGACGTCCCCGCCGGAACCACCGCCGCGAGTGTGCAGGTATCCGACAACGCGTTCACCAAGGGAGAGACGATCAACCTCAAGTGACCCGAAAATGACTGGGCGGCGGCTGCGACCCGAACCGGCCGCCGCCCTTCTAACGGGTTCGCGGTCGAGAACTCACGAGGTCGACCTGAGCAGCCAGCCTGCACCCCTGTTCTGGGGCCTCACCTGTTGATCATCGCCAACTAGCGTGGATTCGCCCCAAACAAGCAAGGAGATCTCAATGAGCACACCCGCCGGTTGGTACGACGACGGATCCGGACGCCAGCGGTGGTGGGACGGCGCCCAGTGGACGGACCACTTCGCCGACCAGCAGACGCCGCAGGTCGTCGACCGGGCCGGCGCGGTTGTCGCCACTGGCGAGCGGCAGGGTGTGTTCGCAAAGGTGAAGAGCGCGGCCGCGTCCGTCGCCGCGGAAAGCCTGGCGAACATCGGCTACGGGGTCTCGACTGCGACCGCGGTCCGCAACGACCAGGAAGTGTCGGTTGCCGTCGCCGGTGACGACGCGCCGCTGTACGAGATCGTCTCCCACATCGACGGGAAGAACGCCAAGGTGAAGCTCTGGCCGGACCGCATCGAATGGGAACGTGGCCGCGGCGTCTCCGGCGGGAAGATCACTGCCGGTGTCCTCACCGGTGGACTGTCGCTTCTCGCCACCGGGGTGAAAGGCGGCAAGGACGCGTACGAGATGCTGCCGATCAACCAGATCACGTCCGTCAGCAACCGGAAAGACGGGATGCTGTACCACCTGGTGGAGGTGCAGACTGCTGGGGGGACTGTCGGTTTCCGGGTCAACCGTGACGACGCCGCCGCGTTCCGGCAGCAGATCCTGAACCTCATGCAGGCCCGCGCCGCCACCCCCATCACCGTCCAGGTCGCAAACGCCGCCCCGGAGCAGCCCGCCGTCGCGGCGGCGCCGGACCATGTCGCCCAGCTGCAGCAGCTTGCGCAACTCCGCGACGCCGGCATCCTCACCGACGACGAGTTCGCGGCGAAGAAGCAAGAGATTCTCTCCCGGATGTGAGGTCCCGCGAGGCCATGCCTGAGACGATCCCCGGTTGACGGGAAGCGGTTCGCAATTGGGCGGCTACTCTCCAGCGTGAAGACACTCGCTGCTGGCGCGGACCACTGGTAGCTGAGGGGTGCCTGGTCCGGCAAAGATCGCAGACCATACGTGTCCCGACCGCCTCGGCGCCCAATCCGAGGCTGTACGAGCCAGCCTCGGACACGAAGATCCGCGTGATTCCGCGCCAAAACCGGTGATCGGCGGGCCGGCTTCCCGGGGGCCGCCAGCTTCCATCTATGCGAGCCCTGGCGACTGTGTTCGGGATCTTCCCGCAAGCGATGCACCCAATCGTCAAACGGCTGTGCGACGCCGGGTACTTGGTCCTACATGGGACCGGCTGCCCTCATGCGTGGCCCACGGCAAGGTGGCCCAAAGCTCGGCGCTGGCGAGTGCGCGGGCGTTTCTCGAACAGACAGAAAACCTCAGCCCAATGAGCGCGTTCTTTTGCTCCGGGCGCGGAGTCTGTCTCACCTGAAACGGTGCGTCTCGCCAACCTGATCGAGAGTTCGACCGGACACTCGGAGGCGGAACCGGACAAGCAGTCCGCGCGGAGCGTCAGCGATAGCGCACAGTTGAACGATCCCGAATGCGAGTGGGACGGGGAATGGAGTGCTTTCGGCGAGAATGGCGCGCGGGAAGCAGCGCGCGAGCTTTTTCCTGGACCACGACTGGAATCAGGCCGAGCCGCGTTGAAGTTTCAGGCACCAAACGAGCCCCACGGTCGCGACCACCTCAGCTGCTGGGCGAAGCGCACGTATCTCTTTCGACCTGTGTTCTAGACCTAGCCTGGCCGCGATGACTCTAGACGTGTACGCCGACCGCTTCGAAGACGACCTCGTGACCGTCTCAGACGTCCTCGCGGAGAAGGCGGCGGAGCGCACCGACGTCAGCCTCTGGGCACCCAAAATGATCCCGAAATGACCCCGCTCTGAACCGAAGTGTGGGTTTTCTGTGGGTGCGCGGCGGAGCGCGAGTGAGGACGATGAAGAAAAACCCCCGGCGTGACCGGGGGTTTCTTATTTGTGGGCGATACCAGACTCGAACTGATGACCTCTTCCGTGTGAAGGAAGCGCGCTACCAACTGCGCCAATCGCCCGGGGGGCTGCGAGATTCGATACTAGCCGACTCGGGGGTCCCGATGCACATCGACACGGAGGCGCGGATCGACACACCCGGACGTCGTCATCGGTTTTGTCTTGGGCGCGCGGATCGGCTAGAGTCTTTCAAGTGCCGCAGGGAACTGCGGAACGAAATGCGGATGTAGCGCAGTTGGTAGCGCATCACCTTGCCAAGGTGAGGGTCGCGAGTTCGAGTCTCGTCATCCGCTCGAGTCGGCCCGGTCTACGGATCGGGCCTCTCGGGTACGGTACGGTTCTTCCGTGTTGTGGCGTTCGGTGGATTGGCCGAGAGGCGAGGCAGCGGCCTGCAAAGCCGTATACACGGGTTCGAATCCCGTATCCACCTCGATCCTGAGCTTCGGTTCGGGCTCGGGCGATTGGCGCAGCGGTAGCGCGCTTCCCTGACACGGAAGAGGTCACTGGTTCGATCCCAGTATCGCCCACAGAGAGAACAGACAGAGAAGAGCCCCCGGAATTCCGGGGGCTTTCTTCATTGGGGCGCTGTGATCCCGTAGGAGAGCCCATCCCGCCCCGAGCGACGCCTGCTTGTGCGGCCACGCGCGCCTGGCGATGCTTGCTCTGTGACGGGACGGGACGGCGACCGGAGGAGTTGACGAAGGAGTCGCTCGCGTCGTGCGCTGCGCGGACGGGGACGCCTTGTCCGCGATCGCGACCGGGAAGGGGAGCGGATGAACACGGTCGCGGACATGCGCGAAACGGTCTTCTTCGAAGGCGACCGGGCATCCTCCAAATTCAGCCGGTTCTGGCTGCTGCTGTGCCTGTCCTCGGTGATCGCCGCGTCGGGAGTCGTCGGCGACTCGTCGGCCACCGTGATCGGTGCGATGATCGTCGCCCCGCTGATGACGCCGATCCTCGGGGTCGTGCTGGCCACGGTCACGGGCGACCGTCGCAATCTCATGCTGAGCTGGGGCATGGTCGCTGCGGGAGCCGTTACGGCCGTCGCGATCGGCTACCTCGTCGGACTCCTGGTCGCTGCACCCGTGGTCGCCGCCACCAACAGCCAGGTCGCCGCACGGGTCTCGCCGAGCCTCATCGATCTTCTGGCCGCGCTGGCAACCGGGGCCGTCGGCACGGTCGCCCTGGTGCGCAAGGACATCTCGGACACGCTCCCGGGAGTCGCGATCGCGATCTCGCTGGTGCCACCGCTCTCGGTGGTGGGTCTGACGCTCGAATCGCAGGCGTGGAGTCAGGCCGGCGGCGCGCTGCTCCTGTTCGTCGCGAACGTGGCGGCGATTCTCGCGACGGGGGTGATCATCCTCACGGGCTACCGGATCGGGGCAGTCTCCGGTGCCGCCGCCGAGACCCATGCGCGGCGGGGCTGGGGGAGGCGGCACCGGGCGATCATCTCGATCGTCGTGACCCTGCTGATCATCGGCGTGCCTCTGACGCTCACGTCGACGCGCTTCGCCGACCAGGAGCTGCTGGAGAACTCCATCCGACAGGCCGCTCAGCCCTGGGCGCAGCAGAACGGCTGGGAGATCAGCGAACTCCAGGCGACCAGCAGTCAGGCCACTCTGACGCTCACCGGTGAGCCTCCCGTGCCCGAGACCGGCTCGCTGGAGGCGGCGCTGAAGGCCCAGGGCGTCGATCCGGCCCAGGTCACGGTGCAGTTCGTGCCCGCGTACACCGTCCACCTGGGCGGGGGCGGCTGACACGAATCACTCGCCCGACCCGCAGGGCGCCCGAGGGCGCAACTCACACGCAGCTCGGCTGGTAGGCCGGGTCGGCCGGCCCGTTCGGGACGCTCAGCGCCTCCAGCACCAGCTGCTGCACGACGGGGTCGTTCGGTGTCTGGTCGTGCTCGATCGGGTCGGCGGGGCACTTGTCCTGGATGACCAGATTCGTGACCTGTGAGGCCGAACTGCTCAAGGCCTGGGTCTGGTACGGCGTCACGACCTCGTCGTGCGTGGTCGAGATGACCGTGTAGAACGGACCCTTCACCGTGTCGCCGATGGAGTTCAGCTTCTGCAGGAAGGCGGATCCCGCGGTCTGGTCCGCGCACGCCGGGCACGCGGTGGGGGAGGCGCTGGTCAGAGCAGGCAGCCCGTCCGGCCCGGGAACGATGACGCCCCGGGTGCCGTGGTTCGACGGGGCGATGCCGATCAGCTGGTGCACCTTCTTCGCGCCCCCGAGGAAGCCCAGGTAGTAGCGCGGCATCATGCCGCCCTGGCTGTGCCCGACGAGGTCGACCTGCGACGCCTTCGTGGACGCGAGCACCGCGTCCACGAACGGGGCGAGCTGCTTCGCGGAGTCGGCGATCGGGCCGGACGCATCGACACCGTTGTACTGCCCGTAGTCGAGGGCGAAGACGCAGTAGCCGGCCTGCTTGAGGGTCGGGGACATCGTCGCCCAGTTCTTCGCCATGCTCTCGAAGGTCCCCGGCACGAGGATCACCGGATACGGGTGTGCGGCGGACGGCACGCAGGACCAGTCGTTCGCGCCCGGGGGAGAGACGGACACGGTGTCCGCCTGCGCCGGCACGGCGAGCGCGATCGACCCGAGGGCCGCCGTAGTGGCGGCGATGAGCAGCTTCTTCAGTAACGACATCGGTACCTCTTCCGTCTGCGCCCTCCGGGGGACGGACGGGGCTATCCGTCGCGGGCGCGGCTTCGGCCAGAAACGGTAGACGCGTGAGCCGAGGGATCAACCGGCTTTGAGGAGCGTCGGAGGTCGGGCGGACGCTGTGCTCATCCACGCGCACCGTGTCCGACCAACCGGCGCCCCGGGTTACGCGTTGGCGCGCAGATAGGTCGTCAGCGAAGCCTCGATGGTCGTCAGCCGTTCGGCGCGCAACCGGACGTCGTCCCGCAACGCCGCGATCTGCTCGAGGAGCCCCGGACATGCCGACTCGGACCGCTCCCCGACGGTGCACGGGAGTACGTCCTTGACCAGCGCCGTCGGAAGTCCGATGTCCAGCAGGGACCTGATGGTTTCGACCATTGCGACCGCGTTCGGTGCGTACTCCCGGTAGCCGTTCGGCTGCCGCTCCGACGTCAGCAGTCCCTGCTGTTCGTAGTACCGCAGCGACCTCGGGCTCGCACCCGTCCGCGCGCTCAGCTCACCGATCCGCATGAGACTCCTCTTGACCTTGACACCGATGTCAGAGTTTACGCTTCCGGCATGGACTACCCCGCACCCACACGACTGACGAGCCCGCTCCTCACCTTGCCCGATCTCGCAGGACGACGCGCCGTCGTGACCGGCGGCGCGAGCGGACTCGGCCTCGTCACGACCCGCACCTTCGCGCTCCAGGGCGCCGACGTGATCATCGGCGCTCGGGACGTCACGAAAGCCGAGGCCGCCCGCGCGCACCTGCTGGCCGAGCACGACCTTTCCGCAGGCAAAATCACCGTCGCAGAGCTGGATCTCATCGACCCCGACTCGATCGAGCGGTTCGCGGGCATGGCCGCAGGCGCACCGATGGACCTTCTCGTCCTGAACGCCGGCATCAGCAGCGTCCCACTCCGACACGATCGCAACGGCATCGAGAGCCAATTCGCCACCAACCACCTGGGGCATTTCGCCCTCGCCGCCCGTCTGCTGCCCTCCCTCGAGCAGGGGACCGACCCGCGGGTCGTCACCGTGTCGTCCGCGCTGTATGCAGCGGCGAAGCTCGATCTCGAGGACCTCGCCAGCTCGTCCCGCTACTCACCGGGTCGCGCCTACAACCGCTCCAAGCTCGCCAATGTCATGTTCGCGCTGGAGCTCGGTCGTCGTCTCGCGGAGTCGGGGAGCTCCGTACGAAGCTTCGCCGCACATCCGGGTATGGCGCGCACACCCCTGCACACGACGTATCCCTCGGTGGCGACCCGGGTGATGACCCGGATCATCGCCGGAGCCATCGGTCGTGAACCCGGGCCGGCCGACGTCGGCGTCCTGACGGCAGCCCTGCACCCGGACGCTTCACCCGAATTGTTCTGGGGCCCGACCGGTTCCAAGACGCACCCGGATGCTGTCGGCGACTGGTTCAAGCCGGTCGCGACCGATCTCGGCGCGGCCGTATCACTCTGGGAGGTTTCGGAGCGGCTGACCGGCACCCGCATCGCGATGTGAAGGACGGGGAGGATTCGTCCCGAGCGCGCTCGACTCAACCGCCGAGGACCGGATCGGGCGCGTGCAGGAAGAGCATCGCGGTGACCCACAACACGACGCTGCTGCAGATGCCGACGATCGGCACGACCCAGACGCGGCGGGGGGACACAAGCCCGACCAATGCGGTCAGCAGCACAGCGAAGGCGAACGGCACCAGCGCGCCCGCGACAGCCAATTGCAGAGCCGGTCCCATGCGTCCCAGCTCGTCTCTCCCGATGGTGGGACCTCCGATCGTGAGGGCGATCGAAAGACCGAGCATGACCGCGACGAAGACGATGACGCCGTGCAGCAGGAGCAGCAGCGCGGCGGTCAGGACCGGGCGACGATGCCGCAGCGGCGCGAAAGTCGTGGACATGGGGCCAAGCTACTGGGCGACGAGGGTCGCCTCGTCCCTCTCAGGGATGACGCGTAGAGAGTGGCCATGAATCTCGTTTGAGCTCGGGGCTCGGGACCGACGGACTACGATCCCGCTATGGTCTTGCCCGCTGACAGCCACGTCCACAGCGAATGGTCCTGGGACACCGGCGGACCGCACTCCGCCGCCGTCGGTCGCATGCGGGAGACCTGCGAACAAGCGATCCGAATCGGTTTACCCGCGCTTTTCTTCACCGAGCACTTGGACATTCCGGGCACCTGGCGCGCGGAGCCGGGCGACCTGATGCCGCACCAGCGGCACTATGTGCAGCCGGACGGCCTCATGGAGTTCGAGCCCTTCGACGTCGACGGCTACTTCGACGACATCGACCGTATGCGCCGCGAGTTCCCCGAGCTCGGCATCTTCACGGGCGTCGAGTTCGGGCAGCCGCACCTGTTCGAGGCGGAGGCCCGCGCCCTGGTGGACCTGGACCGTTTCGATCGGATCAACGGATCGCTGCACACCCTGGACATGGGCGGCGGTCGCGCGGAACCGAGCAGGCTGCTGCAGGAACACCCTGCAGCAGACGTGATGACCGCATACCTCGCTGAGATCCCGGTCATGGTGGCGGGCTCGGACGCGTTCGACGTGTTCACCCACATCGACTACGCCCTCCGTCACTGGCCGGCGGAAGAAGCCGGTCCATTCGACCCGCGACGGTTCGAGGGCCTCATCCGCCACGCGATGCGCGCGATCGCCGACAGCGGCCGGGCGCTCGAGCTGAACACGCGACGGCTCTGGTCGTGGGTGCCGCAGTGGTGGGCCGAGGAAGGGGGTCGGGCGATCAGTTTCGCAAGCGACGCTCACACACCGGACGCGCTCGCCGCCAACTTCCCGGAGGCCGTCATCCTCGCGGAGACGTTCGGATTCCGCGCAGGAGCTACACCCGCCGACCTCTGGAGACGGCCACGACTCCGTTGAGACGGCCCGCCGCTACTGCGGCGATGTGGTCGAGAACCGACCGCTGGCGTCCATCCGCAGCCACAAGCCTTCCTGCCCGCACTGGTTGTGAACGAGTCGCGCGGTCGTACGGAACGACTGGACCGCGTCCGTACCTTGCACTGCCTCGGCGGTGAGCGCCATGCTGTCGCCGTCGTGTGGCAGGGTCGACGGCTCGTCCATGGTGAATGCGACGACGTTGTACCCGGTGAGGCAGCTCCCCTCGGCGCACACGCGCACGTTGGTCTCCGGATGCGCCGTGACCCACGAGTGCACATCGACCGTGATGCGTGGCGCCGGCGTGATCTCCTCTCCGCACATCCTCGCCTGGGTGCACCCGGTCAGCGTCAGCGCATACAGAGCCATCGCAGCGACGGCGATTCGCTGCGTGCTCGATGGCCGACGCATGGCCGGCACTCAGTCCTGCCGCTCGACGACGGGCGGAGCGTACGCCCCGCCGGCGTGGCGACGGTCGCGGACGGCGACCGTCAGCACCACTCCACCCAGCACCGCCCAGAGCGCGGCGAGAAGATATCGCCACGGTTGGCCGCCGTCCACGATCGAGACGGCGAACCAGCACGCAGCGAGCGCGAGCCAGACCACGCCGTTCCAGGTCCGGGGCTTCCCGAAGGCCACACGGAACCAGCGCGGTTCTCCCTGACGTTCCCCCATGACGCCGACTCTAGCGAGGTGGGTCTCCGGATGCCGCAAAGCCCGCGACCGTCAGGCCAGCCCGGCGAAGAATGCGCGGATGCGGTCGGCTGCCAGGTCCGGCTGCTCGAGGCCGAGGAAGTGGCCGCCGTGCGGGGCGCGCTCGAACGAGCGCACATCCGTCGCGGCGCGCTCGGCGAAGGAGCGGGGGTAGCCGTCCATCACCGGCTCGCGGCTGAGCAGCACGCCCAGCGGTGCGGTGATCGGCGGTCGGGGCGGGTTGGAGTCGTAGTCGTAGTACTGGCGGAAGGAGGAGCCGATGGTCCCCGTCGCCCAGTAGAGCGTCGCGATCGTCAGCAGCGCATCCCGGGGGATGACCGCATCCAGGTCGCCGTCGACCCAGGCCTGCCACTTGTCGGCGATCCAGGCGATCAGGCCGGCGGGGGAGTCGGCGAGGGCCGCGGCGATGGTGTCGGGCCGGGTGGCCATGATCTCGCTGTAGCCGCCGTCGGCGGAGTCGTAGGCGGCGACGGCGTCCAGGTAGGCGCGCTCCTCGTCGCTCTGCGGTTCGTCGTCCGTGGGGAAGGGTCCGTGGATCAACTGCACGCCGATCACCTGATCGGCGTGGTCGGCACCAAGCCAGGTCGCCGCACCGCCGCCGATATCGCCTCCGAAGGCCGCATAGCGGTCGTAGCCGAGCACCGAGGTCATCAGTTCGTGCAGGTCGCGCGCGATGGCCTGCCGGGTGAGCGGAGGCTCGGGGAGCTCCGAGAACACGAAACCGGGCAGCGACGGCACCACGACGTCGAAGGCGATCCGGGCGTCGGAGCCGAAACCGGCAGGATGGGCGAGCCGCTCGGCCAGCGGCAGGTACTCCGTGTACGCGCTGGGCCAGCCGTGCAGCAGCAGGAGCGGCACGCGCGTCTCCGCCGAGCCGGCCGCCGGGATGCGGACGAAGTGGATGCGGTGGCCGCCGACGTCGGCGAGGTGCTGGTCGTAGGAGTTCAGTCGCTCCTCCTGCGCCCGCCAGTCGAACGCGAGCCACGCATCCACCAGCCCCTTCAGCGCCGTGCCGCCTGCGCCGGCCTCCCAGGCGCCCTCACCGAGCGGGGCGACGTACCGGGTGGCCGCGAGCCGGGCGCGCAGATCGTCGAGCAGGTCGTCGGACAGGTGGATGCTGAAGTCGTCGATGCTCATCACGGCTACGGTACTGGGGCGCGGATCCCGCGTGGAAGTGGCGCCGGCTACACGATCAGCCGTTGCCCGGTATGAGCACGCCCATCGGCGTGCCGTTTTGGCTGCAGGACGAGACGGCGTGGAGCATGTCGCCGCGGAACGGCTCGCCCCACGGATCGAAGGTCTCGCCGGAGACGGCCGGGGGCGTGATCGTGGTGTCCGCCAGGAGCGCCCCGACATCACTCTCCAGCCCGTGGCTCACAAGCATCTTCAGCATCTGCAGCGTCGTCGGCGCCGTATTCACGATCGCGACGAACTGCGCGTCCGAAAGTGCGCCCTTCGCGTGCTGCAGGGTTGCGTTCTGGAGCTCCGTGTCCACTGCCGCGAGAACCGCACAACTCTCGCCGATGCGGTCGCGCGGGTCCGAGAACACCGGCGCCGTCGTTGTTGTCGGTGTCGGCTTCGGCGCGTCAGAATGCGGTCTCGCAACCGGCGGCGTCGTGCATCCCGTCACGGCGAGTGCGCAGCACACGGCCATTGCGCTGAGCGCGATGCGCACCGTCATCCTGTGCGGTCTGAGCGTCATCGTTCCTCCCCGAGGGTGATCGTAGCGGCCCAGCGGGCTCAGCGCGCTTCGAGCACGAACAGGATGAACGCGAGGAAGCGCCCGCTCTCGTGTTTGCGAATCTCCGGGAAGCGGTCGAACGCCTCCGGCGCGGGAGCCGGTTCGGAGATCGCCGAGATGCGGAAGCCTGCCGCCGCGAACGCGTCGGTCATCGCGTGCAAGGGTCGGTCCCAGAAGGTGAGCGTGGCCGTCTGGTCGCCCAGCGTCCACTCCTCGGTGCGCTCGTGGATCCCGAAGTACTCGCGGTCGCCGCCGGAGAGCCGGTCCGAGAAGAAGATCGCGGACGGGTGCTCCTCGGAGACGATGAGGCGCCCGCCGGGCTTCAGGATGCGATGGATCTCCGCGAGGCTCGGCCCCCAGTCCTTCAGATAGTGGAGCACCTGTGACGCGATCACGTCGTCGAAGGTGTCGTCCTCGAACGGCAGCGGCTCGGCGAGGTCGGCGACCCGCAGATCGATGTCGCTGCCAAGGCGCGCCCGTGCCTGGTCGAGCATCCCCGCGCTCGAGTCGACACCCGTCACGATGGCGCCGCGATCGCGAAGATCGGCCAGGATCGGACCCGAACCGCATCCGACGTCGAGGACCCTGCGGCCGGCCACGTCGCCGGCGAGCTCCGCGAGAGCCGGCCGGTTGTAGTACTCGTTGAGGAGGCTCGTCGCGTTGAGTGCTGCGTAGCCCTCGGCGATCGTGTCGTAGGCGGTCATACGGCTCATCATGGCAGCGCATCCCGCTGGCCCGCTCATGTCGGAGTGGATAGCTCACTAGGGTGGGTGGAGCATCGCGAGCCACCTGGGGGAGATGTGTCCTACGATCCGGACGATGACTTCGGCCCGCGCTTCAGTGGCCGTCCGCCCGCTCGCAGCGGTAGCGGAGACCTGTCGGCGACCATCGCGCTGCTCGCTATCGGCCTGATGGTCGGAGCTGCGTTCTCCTTCGCTGTGCTGCTCACCCAGATGAACGTTGCAGCGTGCTCAGCAGACCCGAGTGCGTGCGACTTCGCGCTCGTCGGCCTCAGCACCTGGGTCGTGCCGGCGGCGACGATCATCGCTCTCGTGGCGAGCTCGGTGGCGCTGGCGCGTCGCGGCCGCACCGGCGCGCACACCTGGTGGATCCCGCTCGTGGGCATAGTCCTGGAGGTCATCGCGTTCATCATCGCCATTGCTCTGATCGACGTCGCGATTCCTCGCTGATTCTCCAAGCCTCGACCCGGCACTTCAATCCGCCAGCGTCCCCGCGAGCACCGACCTCGCCGCCCGCACCCCCGAGTGCAGCGCCCCCTGGATCGACGGCGTCTCGCGGTGGTCGCCCGCGAGGTGCAGGCCGGGGCCGATGCGAGCGGGGGACGACCGCCGCATCGGCGGGGGCAGTGCGGGAAGCGCGTGCGGGATGTCGTCCCGGCGCAGGAGCCGCCACGACGCCGCGGCCCGGCCGTACAACGGCAGCAGCTGGGCGCGCACGTCGCTCTCGCTCGCCTCGCGCCCGGGAACCCACAGGCAGGTCGCCTGGACGAGGTGGTGGCCGGAAGGCGCCGCCTCGGGGATCGTGGCGGAGATCGCCAGCGCGTTGACGATCGGACCCTCGCGAGCGGCGTCGACCGTCAGATAAGCGGACGCCGGGGGTTCTTCGGTCGCGAACCACCACGTCTGCAATCCTCGAGTGGATGGGGCGGGCGCATCCACGAGTCCGTCGAGCGCCTCCGCGCCCACGGCCACGACCACGTCGCGCGCGAACAGGGTCCCCTCGCCGGCCGCCTCCACCTCCCAGAGCCCATCCCGTCGCTGCATTCGGCTCACGGCGCGGCCGACCCGGATGTCGGCTCCCGCCGCGCGGGCGCGCGAGGCGAGCGCCGTCGGGAGCGCGGTGATGCCGTCGCGGGGCAGTCCCGCCGCCGCAGGGAGGAACGACCGGGCGAGAAGGCGCACGTACGTGTCGGACGTCGAATCCGACGAGTCGGCGAGAACTCCCGAGAAGAACGGCGAGAGCACCTCGGTGCGCAGCGGCCCGGTGAGGCCAACGGCATCCCAGGCCTCCCCGATGGTGCGGTCGGGGCGACCGACCGCAGCGCGGGGCCGGAGGAGCATCGGCCCGAGCCAGCGGACCAGCCCGACGAACTCGCCCGGTGTCACGAGACCACTGGCGAGCGTCGCCGGAATCAGGTTCGGATGCCGAAGCGGATGCGCGAGGGTGGCCATGGCCCCATCCGTGCGGCGAACCCGGACCGCGGTCGGGAACGCCTCGACGGAGAGGCTCTCCACATCGACCGCCGCCCGGACGGCCGGATACGCGGTGTTCAGGACATGGAACCCGCGGTCGAGGGTGAAACCGTCGACGCGGTCGGTCCGTTGGCGCCCGCCGACGCGATCCGACGCCTCGAGCACGACCACGCCGCGGCCGCGGGCCGCCAGTTCGGCGGCACACCGCAGACCCGCCAGCCCGGCACCGATCACGACCACGTCATGCGTCTGCATGAGCCGAGTGTAGGAGCAGGCTCGGTGGCGAACCAGGGCGCCTCGTCAGCCGATCGCTTCCTCGAGAGCTTCCTGCAGGCGATCGTCCACCACGATGGAGACTTCACCATGCTCGTCCATCGACGACACGCGGCTCACCTGTCGGTTGCGCGAGAACAGTACGTCGGCGGAGATGACGCCTCCGGGCGGCGGCCCACCGCTGAGCACCTGCTGGGTCAGGTTCACCAGGTGCTCCACCGCGGCCAGCGTCTCAGGTCCGGTGATCGGCGCGGCGATGAGGATGTGGCGGTGCGGCAGGGTGAAGAGAGTCCCCAACGGCGCGGCGCCGAGCACGGCCGGGAGGTTCGCCGCCTTCGACGCGGTGAACAGCGAATCGCCGACGATGACGTGGATGCCCGGCGCGGGCTCGAAGTGCTCGCCCACGGGTTCCTGGTCGGTGTTGAGCTGGCCGTACGCGTACAGCTCGTCCAGGCTCAACGCCAGATCGTCGATGTGGGAGTCGTTGATGAAGTGAATGGTCGTGGGGAAGTCGACGCAGAGGGCCACGATCAGCTCATCGGTGAACGGCCGGGCGTACCGGAAGGTCGGCTCGTTCGGCCGCCCCTCGCCGCCCGGAAGGATGCGCGTACGCACCTGCCGCCGGAGCTCATCGGCCGACAGCTCCGCAGGGGAGGGTTCGCCCTGCGCGACGAGCAGGTTCTCGATGTGCTCGGCGATGGCCTTCGTCGCCTGCTCGGCGGTCGCACCGTGGGTCTTCGCGAACGCGTTGAAGAGCGGGTACACCTGGCCGTCGACGGCGATCAGCCGGACGTCCTCCGGTTCAGCGCCATGCTCGATGGTCGTTTCGACGCCCTGCTCGGCGAGGATGCGCCTGGCGACGGACGTAACCCATTCGATGCGGTCCTCGGGCTGCGGCTCATCCTTGCGACGTCGAAACAGTCCCACTCGTCCTCCTCAGTCGTCGTCAGCGTAGCAAGCGCGGTGCGGGACGCTTCGCTCACCGGTCGAACTGCTCCCAGTGCCCCTCGCTGATCACCTCCACCCGCCCGTCCACCACCGCGATCGCGGTCTGATCGTCGATGGCGTACGCGCGCCCGGGGATGCGTTCGGCCCAGCGCCGGGCGGCCTCGAGCGTGTTCTGTGACCAGCCGGGGTAGTCGAGGTGCGGAAAGATCGAGAAGTCGACGAGGCCGAGAGTGTCGTCGGGGCCGTCCGGCTGCCAGTCGAGGAACTCCGTGCCGACGCGCGGAGTCATCACCATGCTGCCGGCGCTCACGCCCACCCAGACGGTGTCGGCGAGTTCGGGCAGCATCGCCGCCAGGCCGGACTGCCGCATCCAGGTCCAGAGGTATCTCGCCTCGCCGCCGTCCACCAGCAGGACGTCCGCCGCGCGCACCCACGGCTTCCAGCGCTCCTCGGCGAGACTGGGCAGCGCGGTCAGCTCCAGCACGCCGACCGACTTCCAGCCCAGGCCGACCAGGCGGTCGTCGTCGTCCCTCGCCGCGGTCGACCGCCAGACGGTCTGCGGGCTGCACGCCGGCTGGCCCCACTGCGCGGTGGGGATGAACAGAGCGTCGCTGTCGGCGATCGGTTTGCCGAGCATCCCGATCAGCGCCTCGCGGATGCTGTCGTTCGTGACCCCGCCCGACGTGAGCAGCAGCTTCATCCTCGACCTCCCCCGAGTCTGTGGAACCGAGGATCACACTAGACCCCACGCAGCGACGCGCTACCCGACGGCGCCCTGCGCCCCGGTCTCGGCCACCCGCGCCCGGTCCTGCCGCCGCATCCGGTACTCACGCACGGTTAGCGCCACGATCAGGATGTCGAACGCGGTGAGCGCGACGAGACCCCAGGAGAAGTGCACCACCAGTTCGTAGCCCTGCCAGCCGATGAAGGCGACCAGGACGCCGATCAGCCACGGATAGGCCCACAGCTTGTCGCGCAGCACGGCCACGACCAGGACCACCTTCACCACCCCGTGCACCAACAGGTAGACGGCACCGAACAGGGTCGTCGACACGCTGAGGCCGGAGGCGTAGCCGACCAGGGAGTTCGCGATCGGGTCGTGAGGATGCTCGTGCAGCTCCGGCCGCGCGAGGGCGCGCGTGACCGCTTCGATCTGGGCGGGGGAGACGAGCAGGAGCGCGACCCCCGCGACCAGCTCGACCACGCCATCCACCCCCTTCAGCACCAGTGCGACGACGAAGGTGCGATCGAGCAGGGAGCGTCTGCGAGTGCCGGACACGCAAGACACGGTACCCGCCCGCGTCTGAGACACCGCGAGGCACTTCCGGGCGGCGCCCCCGGGCGAGGAGGATGACCGGGAAGACGACGGGAGGACGGATGGCAGAGACGATCGTGGTCGCCGTGGACGGCGAGCCGGCACACCGGGCGGCACTGGACTGGGCGGCGGCGCGGGCCGAGCGCACAGGAAGCCGCCTGCACCTCATCCACGTCGTCGAGCCGTCGTGGGGCGACCGCGGCGGAGAGCCCGGCCCGTCGCTCCTCCGGATGTCCGGCGAGCTGCTGGCGGCGGAGAAGGACTACGCGCTCGCCGGAGCCGCGGCGCTCGCCGGAGCCGCCGCCGCAATGCCGCTCGAGATCGGCACCGAGTCGCGCTACGGGCACCTCGCAGCGGAACTCGCCGCGGCCTCCGCCGACGCCGCCATGCTGGTGATCGGCACGCCGCCGGAAGCCGAGCGACGTCACGCGTTCGCCAGCAGCTCGGCCGCCCGCGTCGCGGCCGCGGCCCGGTGCAGCGTCGCCGCCGTCCCGCACGGCTGGGGCGCCGAGGGACGGGGCGTCGTCGTCGGTGTGGATGGCGAGCTCACGGAGGATCCCGCGGTCGAGTTCGCCGCGGTGGAGGCGGAAGCCCTCGGGGAGCCGCTCACCATCGCGTGTGCCGGATTCCTCTACCACCCGCTCCTCGACGAACGGGTGGTGGACGAGACGGAGGACGACCCGCGGGAGCAGGTGGTCGAGGACGCCGCCGACACCGTCCTCGCCGGGCATCCGGCCGTCACCGTGTTCACCGAGGTGCTCGAGACTTCGCCGGCCCGCGGGCTGGTCGCGGAGGCGGACGGATCCAGGATGCTGGTGCTCGGCTCCAACGACTGGCAGGGGGTCGAGCGGGCCGTCCTCGGCTCGGTCGCGCACGACGTGCTCGTCAACCTCCGGACGCCGGTGGTCGTGGTCCGGGCCGGGTAGCGCCGGCGGTCTCCGTCGTCCGGCCTCGGTCCCGCGACCTCAGTCCTCCGGTGGATGGGTCCGCTGCTCCGGCTCGCCTGTGGTGGCGAGGATCCACTCCTCGTCCCGTGCCCGGACGCGGCGCGGGCGGTCGACGAGGAAGAGGTAGATCGCGTCGAGGACGCCGAGCGTGTTGCTGAGCAGCAGCGCGACGAACCACGGTTTGCTGCCGTTGCGGGCGGCGCGCCACAGCGAGACGCCCTTCCACGCGAGACTCCAGGCGACGACGGCGGCGACCATCGTGCCGCTCTTGGCGGAGACGTCGTGGTCCCGCATCCAGGACATGCTCGACTGATTGGCTTTCATGCACTGAGTCAAGCGCGGGCGCGGCACCGCCGAAAGTCAGCTCCCCGCCGCGCCTGCGTCAGCGCTACTGGAGTTCGAATCGCCTCTCCGATCGCCCCGGTATCCGGCCGACGAGCAGTGCCGCGGCCGCCACGGTGAGCAGCGCGCCCAGCAGGATCGCCGATCCCTCGCCCGGCCGCAGCCCGCCCACCTGCAGCCCGAGCGCCACCGCCGCGACCGGGACCCCGAGCTGGCCGCCCGACACGATCGCCTGCGACCACGGAAGGCCGGCGATCCGGGAGGCGGCATGGGCGATCAGCGCCGAGACCCCCAGTGCGAGGCCGAGCATGATCATCGATGGATGCGCGACGAGCTCGCGCAGGTCGATCGAGGCGCCGAGCCAGACGAAGAACAGCGGGCCGAAGAAGCCCTCGGTCATCCCGAACAGCTGGCGCGCCAGCCGGTGCGGTTCGCCGACCGCCGAGAGCACCAGTCCGAGGGCGAAGCCGGCCAGCATGATCGACAGCTGGGCGAACTGTGCGATCGCGGCGAACGTGAACAGCACCAGCAGGCTGAGGCGCAGTTCGAGCGCGAACCGGCGGCGCTCCGAGTAGGCGTGGGCTCTGCGCCGGAGTCCGCTCCGGCCGACGCGGCGCAGGACGAGCACGAGGCCGACCGAGACCGCCGCGATGATCAGCGCGCCGACCGCGGCGCTTCCCGCCCGCCACGGCGCGACGGCGAACGGGAGGGCGACGACGCAGACGATGTCGGCGACGGCGATCTGCGTGACGAGCTGGCCCAGCATCCCGAGGTCGTAGCCGAGCGACGTCAGCATGGGCAGGACGATCGCCGCCGACGACGAGGCGAGCACGATCCCGTAGACCAGGGCGTGGCCGGTGCCGAACAGCGTGGCAAGGCCGGTCCCGAGCGCCGCGGCGACGACACCGGCGATCGCCGCACCGGCGAGACCCAGCAGTCCCGTACGGGTGTGGAACCGGTGGTCGCGCACCGGGATCTGCGAGCCGACCACCACCATCGTGAGCCCGAAACCGATGTCGGCGAGCAGCCGCAGGCCGTCCGCCTGCGGATCGATCAGCCGGAAGCCGGTCTGGCCGATCAGGATGCCGCCCACGATCTCGCCGACGACCACCGGCACGCGCCAGATGCTGCGCGCCGACAGCAGCGGCCCCAGAAGGCCGACGGCGACGACGAGCGCCAGAGCGGACGGGCTCATGCCGCCGGCCCGGGACGGGCGCCCGTTGGGCGACGTGTTCGCATGCCCTCAGTGTGGTGCACGACCGGCGTCCGGGCACGACGGGCGCGCTCCGGAACGACGATGCGGCACCCGGCGAAGGCCGGGTGCCGCGTCGTCAGCGCACGGAGAGCGAGATCAGTAGCAGACCTGCAGGCTGTCCACGTCGGAGGTGAGCACCGCGGTGCCGCCCGTGATGTTCATCGCGGTCGTGCCCAGGCGGACCATCTGGTCGCCGATCAGGCGCGGCACGCATCCCGGACGGGCCAGCAGCAGCGGGCGGGAGGCGGAACCCGCCGCGGCCGCGGCGACCAGCGAATCCTGCCAGGAGATGCCCGAGGCGACGTACACGGTCGGTGCGCTGTTGGACGAGAACGCGGACGCCGCGAGCAGCGAGCTGGTGCCGAAGCGGTCGGACCCGCCGATGCGGGTCACACTCGAGCCGGAACTCTGCGGCTGCGTGATCCAGACGTCCCCGACCACCGCGGTGCCGCCGATCAGCGTCAGGCTGTGGATGGACTTGCCGGCCAGGTAGGCCTGGGTCGGCGCGTCGATGGTGCCGCCGTTGACGAGCAGCAGGGGGCTGTTCTTCTTAGCGGCCACCGGAGCCGCGGAAAGGGCGTCCGCGAAGCTGTTCGCCGCGGCGACGTAGGCGGAGGTCGCGTTGGGGAACGCGTAGGCCGCCACCAGGCGCGAGGTGTCGTACCGGTCGACCCCGCCGATGCGGGTCACCGGGGCGACCGCCTTCAGCTGGTTGACGGCCGAGTCCGCGATCGCGGCGGTCCCGCCGACCACCACGATCTTGGCGGGCTTGAGACGCTGCACCTCGGCGAGCACCGTGTCCGGAATCGCACCCGGCATGGTCAGGAGGACCGGACCGTGCTGCGCACCGGCCGCGGGAGCAGCAGAGAGCGCGTCGGGGAAGTCGAGGCCGGAGGCGATGTAGACGACCGGGACGCCGGGCGTCGGGAAGGCCTTCTGCGACACCTGGACGCCGGTCGAGAACCGGTCGGAACCGGCCAGGCGGGTGGATGCCGGAGCCGACGCCGAGGCGGGGGAGACGAACGCGGTCTTGCAGCCGAGGTTGCCGTCACCGGCACGGTCGCCGGGCAGGGCGACGGCGGTCACGCAGGCGCCGTACTGGCCGTACCCGGTCCAGGGCGCCTGGGCGGTGAAGCCGTGCGCCGCGCCCGCGGACGGGTAGACGTTGCCGACATCCGGCCGACTGGCCCCGGCCGTGACGGTCGTGGTGCTGATCCCGCCCGGGGTGTTCCAGGTGATGCGGGCCTGGGTCGACGCCGCCAGGTTGGTCAGGTCGATCGTCCAGCCGGTGATCGTGAACGGTCCGTTCGCGCTGACCGTCGCCGTGTCGAGGGAGCCGATCGGCGGGTGGCTCTGCGCGCCGTACGCGAACGCCTGCAGCTGGGCGTACGTGCCGTTGTAGATGTCCTGGTCACCGGCGAAGACGCCGGAGCTGGCGTACTGCCACATGGTCCAGTTCAGCCAGCTCGCGGGGAGGGCGCCCGGCGTCGAGGTGCCGTAGCGGGCGACGAAGAGCGGGTAGGCGCCGAAGGTGTTGTTGGAGCCGGTGCACTGGTTCCACCAGTTGGCGGTGGAGTAGATGGCCGGCTCGATCCCGGTCAGGGCCTTCATCGTGTGCACGAAGTCCGCGATCCACACCGACATCGCCGTCGTCGACAGACCCCAGCACGTGCCACTGCCGTCGGTGGCGTACTCGATGTCGAGCAGCGGAGGAAGCGTGCGCCCGTCCGGGGCCCAGTTGCCGCCGTGGGCGACGAAGTAGCGGGCCTGCGTGGCGCCGTCCGTCGTGTTCGGCGTCGCGAAGTGGTACGCGCCGCGGATCATTCCGACGCTCGTCGCACCGGCCCACTGCGACGGGAAGTGCGAGCTGACGTAGTCGGTGCTCTCCGTCGACTTGATGTAGACGAAGCGGGCGCCGTTCGCCCACATGGCGTTCCAGTCGACAGTGGGCTGCCAGCCGCTGACGTCCATGCCGAGGATGCCGCCGACGCCGAGCGACGCCTTCGGCGCGACGGTGCGGGCGCCGGCCGCGGGGCCTTCGACCGCCTCGATCGTCGAACCCATCGCGTGGTCGCCCGCGGCGTCCTGCACGGCCAGGGACGGATCGGCGGCCGGCGTGGAGGCGGAGGGTGCGGGCGCCGTGGGAGCGGGCGTCTCCGTCGGAGCCGGGCTCGCCGTGGGAGCGGGCGTCGCCGTGCCGGCGGGCGTCCCCGCGTCGTCGGAGGTCGCCGCCGGGGAGGACGTGCTCGTCGCGGCCGGCGTCTGCACCGGCTCGGGCGCCGCCACTGCGGGCGAGGCGCCGATGAGGGACAGGAGCAGCGCTCCGGTCGCGAGGATACCGATTCTCATGGGGTGGACATCCGCTCTTCTTCTCGGAGGTGTGGTGTCCAGTCGGTCGGGTCCGTCCGGAGGCTGTGGGGCAGGGCAGGCCGGTCCAGTGTACGACGAGGGTCGATGCGAGCGCATGCACCCGTATGGGCTACAAGTGCCATGTCGTTGCGGACGAGGGCGCGGACGGCCCCGCCCGCACCCGGCTAGAGTTGGAGGGTTCTGAATACGACCCCGATCAAGGAGTGGACAGGTGGCCGACGGCTTCGAGCTCTTCACCGACCGTTCCGTTGTCGCGATGCGCGTCAACGGCGAGCTGAAAGACCTCGCGACGACCGTCACGACTACGGACACCGTGGAGCCGGTCACGATCGACTCGCCGGACGGGCTCAGCATCCTGCGCCACTCCACCGCGCACGTCCTCGCGCAGGCGGTGCAAGCGGTCAATCCTGAGGCCAAGCTCGGTATCGGACCGCCCATCACGGACGGCTTCTACTACGACTTCGACGTCGCCGAGGCGTTCACCCCGGAGGACCTGAAGGCGCTCGAGAAGGAGATGTCGCGCATCGTCCGAGCGGGCCAGCGCTTCGTGCGCCGTGTCGTGACCGACGACGAGGCGCGCGCCGAGCTCGCCGGCGAGCCCTACAAGCTGGAGCTCATCGGCCTGAAGGGCGGGACGCAGCACGGCGACACGGCCGCCTTCGACGAGAGCGAGAGCGTGGAGGTCGGCTCGGGCGAGCTGACGATCTACGACAACGTCGACCCCAGGTCGGGCGAGACGGTCTGGAAGGACCTCTGCCGCGGCCCGCACCTCCCGAACACCCGGATGATCGGCAACGGCTGGGCGCTCACCCGCGTCGCCGCCGCGTACTGGCGCGGCAACGAGAAGAACAAGCAGCTGCAGCGCATCTACGGCACCGCCTGGGCGAGCAAGGACGAGCTGCGGGCGTACCAGACCCGCATGGAGGAGGCCGCCAAGCGCGACCACCGCAAGCTCGGCGCCGAGATGGACCTGTTCAGCTTCCCGGACGAGATCGGCTCGGGCCTCGCGGTCTTCCACCCCAAGGGCGGGATCATCCGCAAGGAGATCGAGGACTACATGCGCGACCGGCTCATCGCCAACGGCTATGAGCTCGTGAACACGCCGCACATCACCAAGGCGCACCTCTTCGAGACCAGTCAGCACCTCAACTGGTACAAGGAGGGCATGTTCCCGCCGATGCACCTCGACGAGGAGCGCGACGCGGACGGCAACATCACGCGGCAGGGGCAGGACTACTACCTCAAGCCGATGAACTGCCCGATGCACAACCTGATCTACCGGGCGCGCGGCCGGTCGTACCGCGAGCTGCCCCTGCGGCTCAGCGAGTTCGGCACGGTCTACCGCTACGAGAAGTCGGGAACGCTCTCCGGCCTGACCCGCGTCCGCGGCCTCACTCAGGACGACGCGCACATCTACGTGACCGAGGAGCAGATCAAGGACGAGGTCGCGCGCCAGCTGGAGTTCGTGCTCGAGACGCTGCGCGGCTACGGCCTGACCGACTTCTACCTGGAGCTCTCGACGAAGGACCCGGACAAGTACGTCGGGAGTGACGAGAGCTGGGAGACGGCGACCGAGACCCTCCGCGAGGTCGCGATCGAGTCCGGCCTCGAACTCGTGGACGACCCGGGCGGGGCCGCGTTCTACGGTCCGAAGATCTCGGTGCAGGCGCGCGACGCCATCGGCCGCACCTGGCAGCTCTCCACCGTCCAGCTCGACTTCAACCAGCCGGAGCTGTTCGAGCTGGAGTACAACGCGGCGGACGGCACGCGCAAGCAGCCGGCGATGATCCACCGTGCGCTGCTCGGGTCGATCGAGCGGTTCTTCGCGATCCTGCTGGAGCACTACGCCGGGGCATTCCCGGTGTGGCTGTCCCCGGTGCAGGTCGTGGGCATCCCGGTCGCTGACCAGTACGCGCCCTTCCTCGACGACGTGATCTCGCGCCTGAAGGCACGCGGCGTTCGCGCCGAGGTCGACCACTCGGACGACCGCATGCAGAAGAAGATCCGCACCCACACCAAGGCGAAGGTCCCCTTCCAGCTGATCGTCGGCGAGGAGGACGCGTCGGCCGGCACGGTCAGCTTCCGCTTCCGTGACGGCACGCAGCGCAACGGTGTGACAGTGGACGAGGCGATCGAGCGGATCGTCGAGAGCATCCGCTCGCACGAGCTGGTCGACACGGCATGGCCCGCCTGAACCTCGGCTCGTACGACGAGGGCGCCGGCACGGGCGGGGACGACGGTCCCGTCCGCGTCGACGACCCGTCGTACCTCGTCGGTGTCCCGGACGAGTTCCAGCGGTTGTGGACCCCGCACCGCATGGTCTACATCCAGCAGGGCGACCCCGGTCACGACGACTGCCCGTTCTGCGTCGCACCGAGCATGAGCGACGAGGATGCGCTGATCGTCGCCCGCGGCAAGTACGCGTACGCGCTGCTCAACCTGTTCCCGTACAACAGCGGCCACCTGCTGGTGTGCCCGTACCGGCACATCGCGATGTACGACGAGGCGACCCCGGAGGAGGTCGCCGAGATCGGCAGCATCACCCAGACCGCGATGCGCGTCATCCGCGAGGTGTCGCACAACGACGGCTTCAACATCGGCATGAACCAGGGCGCCGTCGCCGGCGCCGGCATCTCGGCCCACCTCCACCAGCACATCGTGCCGCGGTGGGCGCAGGATGCGAACTTCTTCCCGATCATCGCCCGCACGAAGGCCCTGCCCCAGCTCCTCGGCGAGGTCCGCGCGTCCCTGGCGAACGCCTGGCCCCACCCCTGATCATCGCTTCCTCAGTTGATCCGCCGACACGCCGTCGAAAACCGGATCAACTGAGGAAGCGATGGAGGGGGAGCGGGTCAGCGCACCCGGGTGACGGGGAACTGCTCGCGGGGGTTGGCGTAGGAGTCCTGCGACTCGACGAGCTTGAGTTCGCGCTCGCCCGACTCCAGGGTGCGCGTCAGCAGGTCGAAGACGCTCGAGACCGTCTTCCGCAGCGCCAGCTCGGCGTCGCCGGTGCGCACGTAGTGCGCCGTGAACAGCGCGGCCGTGACGTCGCCCGAGCCGTTCGCCTTCATCGGGAGGCGCGGCGTCTGCACGATCCACGCGCCCGCGTCGTCGACGGCCAGCATCTCGATCGTGTCGGCCGGCGCATCCGGGCGCTCGACGCTGGTCACGAGGACCGTGCGCGGGCCCATCGCGCGGGCCGCATCCACCGACTCCAGGGTCGACTCGAGCGTGTCCGGCGACGTCTCGGTGAGGAACCCGAGCTCGAACTGGTTCGGCGTGATGATGTCGGCGACGGGGACGACACGCTCGCGGAGCAGCACCGGGATGGCCGGGGCGACGAAGCAGCCGGACTTCGCGTTGCCCATGACCGGGTCGCAGGCGTACACGGCGTCCGGGTTGGCCGCCTTCACGCGCGCCACCGCGTCGACGATGACGTCGCCGATGCCCTCGCTGCCCTGGTAGCCGGAGAGCACCGCGTCGATCTCGCCGAGCACGCCGCGCTCCTCGATGCCGGTGATCACGTCGCGGACGTCGTCCGGCGAGATCAGCGGGCCGCGCCACGCGCCGTAGCCGGTGTGGTTGGAGAAGTTGACGGTGTAGACCGGCAGCACCTCGACGCCGATGCGCTGGAGCGGGAACACGGCGGCGGAGTTGCCGACGTGACCGTAGGCGACCGCGGACTGGATCGAGAGGATCTTCATCCTTCGATCCTCTCACCTCGCACGAGCGGGTCCTGCCGCGACCGTCAGCGGGCGGCGTCCACCAGGTCGTCGATCAGGCGCGCGGCGTCGTCGTCTTCGAGGTCGTGCACCGTGAGACGGAGGTGGTGCGAGGGGGAGAGACGCTCGCCCAGCACGAACTCGTCGCCGGTGCGCGCGAGCCAGCCGCGGCGCATCAGCCGGTCGGCGACCACCTTCGCCTCGACCGGCAGGCGGACCCAGAGGTTGAGCCCGTCGCGGGCCTGGGTGGGCAGGCCGCGCTCGGTCAGCCGGGCGGCGAAGGCGGCGTTCCGTTCCGCGTAGTGCCGGCCGGCGGCGGCGACCTCCGCCAGCACCGCCTCGTCGGTCAGCTGGGCGAGCACCAGTCGCTGCAGGATGTGGCTGACCCACGTCGTGCCGGGGCTCAGCCGCATCGCGAGGCGGTCCGCCGTCTCCGGGTCGGTGGCCGCGACGGCGAGGCACATGTCGGGTCCGAGCGACTTCGAGACCGAGCGGACCAGGGCGTACCGCCGGTGCTCGGGCCCGATCAGCGTCTCGTAGGGCCGCTGGGACAGCATCGAGAAGTGGTCGTCCTCGATCACCAGGACGTACGGATGCTCGGCCAGCACGGCCCGCAGGGCCGCGGCGCGAGCGGGGGAGAGCGTCGCGCCGGTGGGGTTCTGCGCCCGCGGCGTGCAGATGACGGCGCGCACGCCGGACTCGAGCGCGGCACGCAGACCGTCGACGGTCATGCCCTCCGCATCGACGGGCACCGGCACCGCTCGGTAGCCGCCCAGCCGGACGGTGTGGATGCTCGCCAGGAAGCACGGGTCCTCGAGCGCGACGGCGTCGTCGCGCAGCAGGGCCTGCGCGAGCAGCCGCTCCACCGCATCCACCGCGCCGTTGGTGACGGTGATGCGCACGGGGCGGCCGGGAAGGTCGGCGCTGACCCAGGCGAGGGCGCGCTCCTCCAGGGCCGGGTCGATGACGGGCTCGCCGTAGAGCACGGGGCGCCCGACGGCGGTCGCGAGTGCGCCGGAGAGGTCCGGGATGCGTCGCGGGTCCGGGTTCCCCGTCCCGATGTCGCGAAGCACGCTGTCGGGCGCGTAGCCCTCCTGGGCGACGGCGGTCACCCCGGCGACGACGGTCCCGGCCCGGCCGCGGGCGGTCACGACGCCGGCCTGCGCGAGCAGGCGGTACGCGGCGACGGCGGTGTTGCGGTTCACTCCGAGCTGGGCGGCGAGCTCGCGGACGGGCGGGAGCGCATCCCCGGTCCGCAGGGCGCCCCGCTCGTGCAGCGCGCGCACGCTCGCCGCGATCTCGGACGCGGTGCTGCCCGTGATGGTCTGCTCGTCCATGTCCCTCCGGCTTGCGAGTCTAGCGAGCCGCGGCGAGGATGCTATCGTTCGGCATAGGCCAAAACCGTTTTTGTACGACGAGAGGGCGATGATGACAGACAGCGAGCAGGGCACGTTCGGATCGAGCCGGGTCAAGCGCGGCCTCGCCGAGATGCTGAAGGGCGGCGTCATCATGGACGTCGTCACCCCCGAGCAGGCTCGCATCGCCGAGGACGCCGGCGCGGTCGCCGTCATGGCGCTGGAGCGCGTGCCCGCCGACATCCGCGCCCAGGGCGGCGTGGCCCGGATGAGCGACCCGGACCTCATCGAGGCCATCATCGCCGAGGTGTCCATCCCGGTCATGGCGAAGGCCCGCATCGGCCACTTCGTCGAGGCGCAGGTGCTGCAGGCGCTCGACGTGGACTACATCGACGAGTCGGAGGTGCTGTCGCCCGCCGACTACGTGAACCACATCGACAAGTGGCGCTTCACCGTCCCGTTCGTGTGCGGCGCCACCAACCTCGGTGAGGCGCTGCGCCGCATCAACGAGGGCGCGGCGATGATCCGCTCGAAGGGCGAGGCCGGCACCGGCGACGTCTCCGAGGCGACCAAGCACATCCGCAAGATCACCTCGGAGATCAACGCCCTGAAGTCGATGACCAAGGACGAGCTGTACGTCGCCGCGAAGGAGCTGCAGGCGCCGTACGAGCTGGTGCGTGAGATCGCCGAGACGGGCAAGCTCCCGGTCGTGCTCTTCACCGCCGGCGGTGTCGCCACCCCGGCCGACGCGGCGATGATGATGCAGCTGGGCGCGGACGGCGTGTTCGTCGGCTCCGGCATCTTCAAGTCGGGCAACCCGGAGCAGCGCGCCGCCGCGATCGTGAAGGCCACCACCTTCTACGACGACCCGAGCGTCATCGCCGAGGTCTCCCGCGGACTCGGGGAGGCCATGGTGGGCATCAACGTCGCAGACCTGCCCGCCCCGCACCGCCTCGCCGAGCGTGGCTGGTAACGGCCCGCGGGTCGGCGTCCTCGCGCTGCAGGGCGACTTCCGCGAGCACCTCGCGGTCCTGCGCGGTCTGGGCGCCGACGCCGTCCCCGTCCGCCGGCCCGCCGAGCTGGATGAGATCGGCGGCCTGGTCATCCCGGGCGGCGAGTCGAGCGTGATGGACAAGCTCTCGCGCTCGTTCGGTCTCGCCGGGCCGCTGCGCGAGGCGATCGCGGGCGGTCTGCCGGTGTACGGCACGTGCGCCGGGCTGATCTTGCTCGCCGACCGTGTGCTCGACGGCATCGCCGGTCAGCAGACGCTGGGCGGCCTGGATGTGGCGGTGCGGCGCAATGCGTTCGGCTCTCAGGTGGACTCGTTCGAGACCGACCTCGACATCCCGGCGGTGGGGGACGCGCCCATGCACGCGGTGTTCATCCGCGCCCCGATCGTGGAGAGCGTCGGCGAGAAGGCGACGGCCCTGGCCCGCGTCGGCGACGGCCGGGTGGTGGCGGTCGAGCAGGGCAACCTGCTCGGAACGTCCTTCCACCCCGAGATCACCGGCGACACGCGCTTCCACGAGTACTTCCTGTCGAAGGTGCGCGACGCGGCGCTGAGCGCGGCGTAGGGGCGCGGCGTGAAGCTGATCGTTCTCCGCGGCGCCTCCGGTTCGGGCAAGTCGACGGTCGCGGCCCTGCTCCGGCAGCGGCTCGGCACCGGCATCGCGCTGGTGGAGCAGGACTACCTGGGTCGCGTCGTCCTCGGGCTCCGGGCCACGGACGACGGCACCAGCGCGGATGCGTTGGATGCGCTGGCCCGCGCGGCGCTGCGGACCGCTCCCGCCGTGCTCGTCGAGGGCATCCTCTCGTCCGAGCGCTACGGTGCCGTGATCGAAGGACTCCGCGGCATCCCCGGTGTGTCGTCGTGGCTGTACCGCTTCCGCCTCCCCTTCGAGGAGACGGTGGCCCGCCACGCGACCCGGGAGAAGGCGGGTTCGTTCGGCGAGGACGAGCTCCGGCGCTGGTGGCCCGGCGACGACCTGCTCCGCGATCACGACGGCCGGCCGGTCGAGCAGCTGATCGGGCCCGAGGCGACGGCCGAGCAGGTCGCCGAGCGGATCATCGCCGACGCGGGCCTGGTCGCCGGCGACTAGCGGCCGCCCGCTGAGACGCGAGGGGCATGGCGCGCCGGGCCGCCGCGACCCTAGGATCGCGGCGAGTCCCTAGTCACCCGAGCCTGCGAGGACCGCATGACCGACCGTCCGCCCTTCCGTGTCCCGGTCGGAAGCGCCGCCAACCCGGTGCTCGACCGGGAGTCCCTCGACCGCCTGCGTTCTCTCGGGATGACCGAGGAGGTCGCCGCGGGGGACACGCTGTTCCGCGCGGGTGACGAGAACCTCGACTTCTTCGTGATGGAGGCCGGCCGGGTGGACATCATCCGGGAGGCGACGATCGGGTCGCGCGCGCGGACGGTCGCGCAGTGGCAGGCGGGGGAGTTCCTCGGCGAACTGAGCATGCTCACCGGCCAGGCGTCGCTGCTCACGGCGCTGATCACCGAGCCGGGGCGGGTGCTGCGCATCCCGAACGCGCTGTTCAAGCAGATCATGGCGACGGATGCGGGGCTCTCGGAGACCCTGCTCGAAGCGTTCCGGGCCCGCCGGAGGCTGCTGATGGCCGCGGCGGACCGCACCCTCGAGCTCTTCGGCCGGGAAGGCAGCGCGGGCGCGCTCGCCCTGCGCCGCTACGCCGCGCGCATGGAGCTGCCGCACCGCTGGATCGACGTGGGGACGGACGTGGGCCGCGCGGCGCTGGCCGAGGCGGGCCACACTGAGGCCGACCTTCCGCTCGTCCTGACCCGGGGCACCGCGCTGCCGAACGCGACGCCCCGCCAGCTCGCCGAGACCGTGGGGCTCGCCTTCCGCTACCGGGACGGCGACTCGTTCGACCTGGTCGTGGTCGGGGCCGGGCCGGCCGGCCTCGCTGCGGGCATCTACGGCGCCTCCGAGGGTCTCAGCACCCTCGTGCTCGACGCGCTCGCCCCGGGCGGCCAGGCCGCCGCCAGCTCCCGCATCGAGAACTACCTGGGCTTCCCCTCGGGCCTCTCCGGCGCCGAGCTGACCGAGCTGGGACTCATCCAGGCGCTCAAGTTCGGCGTCCGCCTGTCCGCACCCGCCGACGTCGTCGAGCTGCGCCACGAGGAGGACAGGATCGTGCTCGAACTCGGCGACGGCGACAGCATCCGCGCCCGCTCGGTCGTCGTCGCGACCGGCGCCCGCTACCGGAGGCTGCCGCTGGAGAACTGGGCGGAGTTCGAGGGCGGCAGCATCTTCTTCGCCACGACGGAGCTGGAGGCGCGGACGGTCGCGCGGCGCCCGTCGGTCGTCGTCGGCGGCGCGAACTCGGCCGGGCAGGCCGCCCTGTACCTCGCCGGGCTCGGCGGCGACGTCGCGCTCGTCGTGCGCGGCGCGTCCATCGAGGCGAAGATGTCCACCTACCTGGTCGACCGGGTGGTCGCGCACGAGCGGATCCGGGTGCACGTCTCCTCCGACGTCACCGGACTTCACGGCGGCGAGCAGCTGGAGGAGGTCACCATCACCTCCTCGGCGACCGGCGAGACGGAGCGCGTCACCGCCGCCGCGCTCTTCTGCTTCGTCGGTGCGGAACCCGGTGCGTCCTGGCTCTCCGGGGCGGCCGTCGACGCGAGCGGATTCCTCCTCACCGACGTCGACCTGCCCGCTCCCGCGGACGGCGGCCGCGGCCCGCTGCCGTTCGAGACGAGCCTGCCCCGGGTCTTCGCCGCGGGCGACGTGCGTCACGGCTCGATGAAGCGGATCGCCGCCGCCGTGGGCGAGGGCGCGAGCGCCGTGGCGTCGGTGCACCGGGCGTTGGCGGTGCGCTGAGCCGCCGCGTCGTCCCGGGCCGAGCGCTGGCGAGGGCCTATTATGGACGGGTTCAGAAAGTGATCCGAGGGAGCAGCAGTGTCCGGGCATTCCAAGTGGGCAACGACCAAGCACAAGAAGGCGGTGATCGACGCCCGCCGCGCGAAGTCCTTCGCCAAGCTCATCAAGAACATCGAGGTGGCGGCGAAGACCGGCGGCGCCGACCTGTCCGGCAACCCGACGCTCGTGGATGCGGTGCAGAAGGCCAAGAAGACCTCGGTCCCCAACGACAACATCGACCGCGCGATCAAGCGCGGCGCCGGGCTCACCGGTGAGTCGATCGACTACACGACGATCATGTACGAGGGCTACGGCCCCGGCGGTGTCGCCCTGCTCATCGAGTGCCTCACCGAGAACAAGAACCGCGCCGCGGCCGAGGTGCGCACCGCGATGACCCGCAACGGCGGCACCATGGCCGACCCGGGCAGCGTCGCGTACAACTTCCACCGCAAGGGCGTCATCGTCGTCCCGCACGCCGACGGCGTCGACGAGGACACGGTGCTCGCGGCGGTCCTCGACGCCGGCGCCGAGGAGGTCACCGACCGCGGTGAGAGCTTCGAGGTGCTGACCGAGGCGTCCGACCTGGTCGCCGCGCGCACGGCACTGCAGGATGCGGGCATCGACTACGACTCCGCCGACGCCGAGTTCGTCGCGACGGTGAACGTCGAGGCCGACGCGGAGGTCGCCCGCAAGGTCTTCCGCCTCATCGACGCCCTCGAGGACTCCGACGACGTGCAGAACGTGTACACCAACCTCGACATCAGCCCTGAGGTGCAGGCGCAGCTCGACGAAGACGACGAGTAGGCCGCGACCGTGACGATCCGGGTGCTCGGCATCGACCCGGGTCTCACGCGCTGCGGCGTCGGAATCGTGGATGTGCGTCCCGACCGCCGCGCGGCGCTCGTCGAGGTCGCCGTCATCCGCACGCCTCCCGGCATGCCCCTGGAGGAGCGGCTGCTTGCCGTCGGGACGGGCATCGAGCGCCTGATCGACGAGCACGGCCCGGCCGTGGTCGCGATCGAGCGCGTGTTCGCCCAGCACAACCTCCGCACGGTGATGGGGACCGCCCAGGTCAGCGGCGTCGCCCTGCATGCGGCGGCGAAGCGCGGCCTCCCCGTAGGGCTCCACACTCCGAGCGAGGTGAAGGCCGCGGTCACCGGGTACGGGTCCGCCGACAAGAAGCAGGTGCAGGCGATGGTCGCGCGCATCCTGGGTCTGGACGAGGCGCCCAAGCCGGCGGATGCCGCGGATGCGCTGGCCATCGCGATCTGCCACGCCTGGCGCGGCGGACCGGTCGCCGCGGATGCCGGGGGAGCGGCAGGCGGGCTGACCCCGGCGCAGGCCGCGTGGCGCGCCGCGGAGCGCTCCACCCGGGCGTCGGCGGCTCCCCGTAGGCTGGCACGGTGATCTCCTCCCTCCGCGGTACCGTGCTCTCGGCGAGCGGCGGAACCGCTGTCATCGAGGTGGGCGGCGTCGGCTTCGCCGTGCAGCTCACCCCCGACCATGTGCTCTCCCTGCGGGTGGGCGAGGAGGCGTTCCTCCACACCTCCCTGATCGTGCGGGAGGATGCGCTGCAGCTCTTCGGCTTCGCCGACCGCGAGCAGCTGGAGGTCTTCGAGCTCCTCAACGGCGTCTCGGGAGTCGGCCCCAAGTCCGCGATCGGCGTGCTCTCGGTGCTCTCACCGAACGACATCGCCGCCGCCGTGACGGCGGACGACGACGCTCCCTTCCGCAAGGTGTCCGGAATCGGGCCCAAGACGGCCAAGCTGATCGTCGTCTCCCTCACCGGCAAGCTGGCGGCGGTGCGCCGCCCGGTACCGGTCGCGAAGACCACGCGGGCGCCGTCGTCCGTCTCCGACAGCGTGCTCGTCGCCCTGGTCGGCCTGGGCTGGCCGGAGCGCGTCGCGGCGGAGGCGGTGGCGGATGTCGTCGCGGACACCGACGAGGCTCAGCGCGACAGCGTCCAGACCCTCCTCCGCCTGACCCTGGCCCGGCTCGGTCCCGCGGCTCCGCAGGGAGCGCGATGAGCGACGACTTGACCGCGCCCGAACTCGAGTCGGAGTCGGAGCTCGCGTTCGAGGGCGCGCTGCGCCCCCGCTCGCTCGCGGAGTTCGTCGGGCAGGCGAAGGTGCGCGGCCAGCTGCAGCTGCTGCTCACCGCTGCACGCATGCAGGAGCGGACCGCCGACCACATCCTGCTGGCCGGGCCGCCCGGGCTCGGCAAGACCACCCTGGCGATGATCGTCGCGCACGAGAGCGAGCGCCCGTTGCGGCTGTCCAGCGGTCCGGCGATCCAGCACGCGGGCGACCTGGCAGCCCTGCTGTCCTCGCTCACGCCGGGAGAAGTGCTGTTCATCGACGAGATCCACCGTATGGCGCGCTCGGCGGAGGAGATGCTCTACCTCGCCATGGAGGACTTCCGCATCGACATCATGGTCGGCAAGGGGGCGGGCGCCACGTCCATCCCGCTCGACCTCGCGCCCTTCACGCTGGTCGGCGCGACCACGCGGTCCGGCCTGCTACCGAACCCGCTGCGCGACCGCTTCGGCTTCACTGCGCACCTCGAGTTCTACGACGACGCGGAGCTGACCCAGGTGCTCAGCCGCGCCGCCTCGATGCTCGAATTCGACATCGACCGGGAGGCGCTGGCCGAGATCGCGGGCCGCTGCCGCGGCACCCCGCGCATCGCCAACCGCCTGCTGCGCCGCGTGCGCGACTACGCACTCGTGCACGGCGGCCGCGGCGATGTGGATGCGGTGCGTGCCGCCCTCGAGCTCTACGACGTCGACCCGCTCGGACTCGACCGGCTCGATCGCGCCGTGCTCCATGTCCTCCTGGAGCGCTTCGACGGGGGACCGGTGGGTCTGAACACCCTGGCGGTCTCGGTCGGCGAGGAGGCGGAGACCATCGAGTCCGTCGTCGAGCCCTTCCTGGTGCGGATCGGACTGCTCTCGCGGACGCCCCGGGGGCGGATGGCGACCGCCGCGGCGTGGAGGCACCTGGGCATCCCCAGCCCGGCGAGGGATTCCTCCCAGCCTCCGTCGCTGATCGATGACATATAATCCAAGCTGGCCGTTCGGCCAACCCCCTTGCCCCCGATGAAAGGTTCGGCAACTCCCCATGGTCTTTGACCCGTTGACCATCGTGATGATCGTCATCCTGGCGGCACTCGTCTTCTTCATGTTCCGCAACAGCCGCAAGCGGCGCCGCGAGCAGGACGAGACCCGCTCGAAGATGGTGCCCGGCGCCGAGGTCATGACCAACTTCGGCCTCTACGGCACGCTCCTGTCCGTCGACGAGGACGACAACACCGCGCTCATCGAGACCAGCCCCGGCCACGTCGTGAAGGTGCACCGCCAGGTCCTCGCCCGCGTGGTCGAGCCGAAGGTGGCCGAGCCGGCCGCCGCGACCGAGGGCGACGTCGCCGCCGCCCCGGGTGTCGAGCTCAACGAGGACCACGCGATCGCCGCCGACGCCGACGCCACCACGCCGGAGTACGGCGAGCGGGTCGACGAGGCCAAGAAGCGCAAGAGCGACGACTGACACATTCCCTGTGACCCGGCGCTCTCGCTGAGCCGGTCACTCGTAGAAAGCTGAGTACCTAGGTGGCAAAGTCGACCCCGGTCAAGAAAGCCTGGCGTTCGCTGACATGGCTCGGCGTCATCGTGGTGGTGCTCCTGGGCACCCTCACGGCCGGCGTCCTGTTCAGCAACGCGACCTGGCTGCCCAAGCTCGCGCTCGACCTCGAGGGCGGCACACAGATCATCCTCGCGCCGCAGGTCGAGAACGGTCAGTCCGTGCAGCAGGAGCAGCTCGACCAGGCGGTCTCGATCATCCGCCAGCGCATCGACGCGTCCGGCGTGTCCGAGGCGCAGATCTCCACCGAGGGCTCGCGCAACATCGTGGTGTCGCTGCCCGGCAAGCCGGACCAGGCGACGCTCGACCGCGTGAAGTCCAGCGCCCGCCTCGACTTCCGCCCGGTGCTCGTCGCCGGCGGCCCGACCAACGAGGTCGTCGGAGCCGACGGCAAGTCGACCCCGGCGCCGTCGCCGGCTCCGGGGCTGCAGTCCACGCCGTCCACCAAGCCGACCAACGGCAGCGACCTCGCGTGGGTGACGCCGAAGCTCCAGGCGGAGTTCGACGCGTACGACTGCAAGGCCAACGCGAGCAAGACGTCGAGCTCCGCGCCGACCGATGAGCCGCTGATCACCTGCGACGACCAGAACCAGGTCAAGTACCTGCTCGGTCCGGTCGAGGTGAAGGGCCAGGACATCAAGGACGCCAGCGCCGGGCTCGTGCAGAGCTCGCAGGGCGTGACCACGGGTCAGTGGGCGGTCAACATCGTCTTCAACGACGCCGGCACCAAGGCGTTCTCCGACGTGACGACCCGTCTCGTGGCGCTGCAGGGCGCGCAGAACCAGTTCGCCATCGTCCTCGACGGCAAGGTCATCTCCGCTCCGACCACCCAGGCGGCGATCACCGACGGCAAGCCGCAGATCACCGGCAACTTCACCGAGACCACGTCGAAGGCACTCGCCGACCAGCTGAAGTTCGGCGCGCTGCCGTTCAGCTTCAAGGTGCAGAGCCAGGACACGATCTCGGCGACGCTGGGAACCTCGCAGCTGCTGAGCGGCCTGATCGCGGGCCTCATCGGTCTGATCCTGGTCGGCATCTACACCTTCTTCCAGTACCGCCTGCTCGGCTTCGTGACGATCTTCTCGCTCGTGGTCGCCGGCGTGCTCACCTGGCTGACGATCTCGCTGCTGTCGTGGCACTACGACTACCGGCTGTCCCTGGCGGGTGTGGCGGGTCTGATCGTCGCGATCGGATTCACGGCCGACTCGTTCATCGTCTACTTCGAACGCATCCGAGACGAGTTGCGCGACGGGCGCGGACTCGAGTCCGCGGTCGAAGCGGGTTGGGGACGTGCGCGGCGCACGATCTACGCGTCGAAGGCCACCAACCTGCTCGCGGCCGTGGTGCTCTACGTGCTCGCCGCGGCGAACGTGCGCGGGTTCGCCTTCACCCTCGGCCTGACGACGATCATCGACGTCATCGTCGTGCTCCTGTTCACCCACCCGACCCTGCAGCTGCTCGCCCGCACGCGGTTCTTCAGCTCCGGTCACCCGATGTCGGGTCTCGACCCGGAGGCGCTGGGAGCCGTCTACCGCGGCGCCGCGAAGTTCCGCGCGCCGACGGTCCCGGTCCCGGTCGGCACCGCCGTCCGCAGCAGCAAGGAGGCGGCGCGCCGCCAGACCATCGCCGAGCGCAAGGCGGCGGAGCTCGCCGGCGCGACGACGTCCTCGGATCGCTCGACCGAGGGGAAGGACTCCTGATGGCCAGTCGTCTGGTGAAATTCGGCAACGACCTCTACACCGGGGCGCGGTCGGTCGACTTCGTCGGCCGCCGCAAGATCTGGTACTCCATCGCGGCCGTCATGGTCGTGCTGTCGATCCTCGTCCCCATCGTCAAGGGCGGGTTCAACTTCTCGATCGAGTTCCGCGGTGGATCGCAGTTCCAGATCAGCGATGTGTCGAGCACCGACACGTCGAAGGCGCAGAGCGCCGTCACGAGCGTTGTGCCGGATGCGGTCTCGCACGTCAGCGTGGTCGGCGACAACGCCGTCCGGGTGCAGACGGACCAGCTGTCCGAGACGCAGACGCGCGACGTGTCGGAGGCGCTGGCGAAGGCCTACGACGTCGACGCGTCGGAGGTGTCCGCGACGTTCATCGGCCCCTCGTGGGGTGCGGACGTGACGCAGCAGTCCATCCAGGGTCTCGTCGTGTTCCTGCTGCTCGCGTTCATCGCGATGGCGCTGTACTTCCGCACCTGGAAGATGTCGGCGGCCGCGATCATCTCGCTGTTCCACGACCTCATCATCACGGCCGGCGTCTACGCGCTGGTCGGGTTCGAGGTCTCGCCTGCGACGATGATCGGCTTCCTGACCATCCTCGGCTACTCGCTCTACGACACCGTCGTGGTTTTCGACAAGATCCGCGAGAACACCAAGGAGGAGCTGGAGCTCACCCGGCGGACGTTCCCGGAGGCGGTCAACCTCGCCGTCAACCAGACGCTCGTCCGGTCGATCAACACCGCCGTCGTCGCCGTGCTGCCGGTCGCGTCCATCCTCTTCATCGGCGCCTACGCGTTCGGTGCGGCGACCCTGCGCGACATCTCGCTCGCGCTGCTGATCGGCATCATCGTCGGCACGTACTCGACGATCTTCCTGGCCGCGCCGATGTACTCGCAGTTCCGTGAGGGCGAGGCCGCGATCAAGAAGCACGACCAGAAGGTGCGCTCGATCCGGCCGAAGGCCGCGGTCAAGGCCGACGTCGTCGCGACCGCTGCGGAGTAACCCCGACGTATGTCCGACGCCTCCGCACCTTCCGGCTTCCTGGCCGAGGACGTGGTCTCCGCTGCGCGCGCTCGCGAGCTGACCGATCAGGACGCGGCCTGGCTGCTCGACGTGCGCGAGGGCTACGAGTGGGAGGCCGGGCACGCGCCCGGCGCGCACCACATCCCTCTCGGTGAGCTGAGCGAGCGCCAGCACGAGCTGCCGGAGGACCGGCAGATCCTGGTGATCTGCCGCAGCGGCGCCCGGTCGCGGATGGTGACCGACGCCCTGAACGAGGCGAACTATCCGGCGGCCAACGTCGACGGCGGCATGGGAGCCTGGCAGGCCGGCGGCGGTCCGGTTCAGCGCGACGACGGTACGCCAGGAGCGATCGTCTAGTCCCGGCGACGTTGACCGTGACAGAACGGTGTTCCGGAACCGTCATAATGGACGGAAGGAGGCGCGCGAATGGTTGATACGACGACATCGCAGAGCGCCTCTCTGCGCCGTCTGGTGCCGCGCATCTTCTCGCGCGCTCAGCCGACCGGCGCCATGGAGACCCTCATCCGCACGGTGCGCATGCACCACCCCAAGGCCGACCTCTCGCTCATCGAGCGCGCGTACGCCGTCGCCGAGCGGGCGCACCGGGGTCAGAAGCGACGCTCGGGGGAGCCGTACATCACGCATCCCGTGGCCGTGGCGCAGATCATCGCGGACCTCGGCATCGGCGCGAAGACCATCGCCGCTGCCCTGCTGCACGACACCGTCGAGGACACCGAGTACACGCTCGACGAGCTGCGCGACCAGTTCGGCGACGAGATCGCCATGCTCGTCGACGGCGTCACCAAGCTCGACAAGGTCAAGTACGGCGACAGCGCCCAGGCGGAGACCGTCCGCAAGATGATCGTCGCGATGTCAAAAGACATCCGTGTGCTGATCATCAAGCTCGCCGACCGGCTGCACAACGCGCGCACGTGGGGCTTCGTCCCGGCCGCGTCCGCGACCCGGAAGGCCACCGAGACCCTCGAGATCTACGCGCCGCTCGCCCACCGCCTCGGAATCCAGGCGATCAAGTGGGAGCTGGAAGACCTCTCGTTCGCGGTGCTGTACCCGAAGCTGTACGCCGAGATCGAGAGCCTCGTGAAGCAGCGCACGCCGGAGCGCGAGCGCCTGGTGCAGCAGGTCATCGACACCATCAACGACGACCTCAAGTCGGCGAAGATCCGCGGCAAGGTCGTCGGCCGCCCGAAGCAGTACTACTCGATCTACCAGAAGATGGTGGTGCGCGGGCGCGAGTTCGACGACATCTACGACCTGGTGGGCATCCGCGTGCTGGTGAACACCGTGCGCGACTGCTACGCCGTGCTCGGCCAGATCCACGCGCGATGGACGCCGATGCCCGGCCGGTTCAAGGACTACATCGCCACCCCGAAGTTCAACCTGTACCAGTCGCTGCACACCACCGTCATCGGCCCGCAGGGCCGTCCGGTGGAGATCCAGATCCGCACCGAGGAGATGCACCAGCGGGCGGAGTTCGGTGTCGCGGCGCACTGGAAGTACAAGGAGCAGACGACCGGCAAGAGCTCCGGCGGTCCGGCCAAGGTCGACACGGACCTGGCCTGGCTCGCCCACATCTCGGACTGGCAGGCCGAGACGGCCGACCCGAGCGAGTTCCTCGACTCGCTCCGCTTCGAGATCGGCGCCAAAGAGGTCTACGTCTTCACGCCGAAGGGCCGCGTGATCGGACTGCCCGCCGGCGCCACCCCGGTCGACTTCGCGTATGCGGTGCACACCGAGGTCGGCCACCGCACCATGGGCGCCAAGGTCAACGGTCGGCTCGTGCCGCTGGAGAGCACGCTGAACACCGGCGACGTCGTCGAGATCTTCACGTCGAAGAACCCGGACTCCGGCCCCAGCCAGGACTGGCTGAACTTCGTCAAGAGCCCGCGTGCGCGCAACAAGATCCGCCAGTGGTTCACCAAGGAGCGCCGCGACGAGGCGATCGAGCAGGGCAAGGATGCGATCGCCCGCGCGATGCGCAAGCAGAACCTGCCGCTGCAGAAGCTGATGACGCAGGATGCGCTGGTCGAGGTGGCCTCGTCGCTCAAGCACCCGGACGTCTCCGCGCTCTACGCGGCCGTCGGCGAGGGCCACATCTCGACCCAGTCCGTGATCGAGAAGATCGTGGCGTCGTTGCAGACCGAGGCGGAGTCGGACGGAGAGCTCGAGATCCCGGTCAAGGGCCGCCGGCAGCTGCGCAACAGCGACTCGGGCGTGCTCGTGCGGGGTGCGCCGGACATCCTGGTCAAGCTGGCCAAGTGCTGCACGCCCGTGCCCGGTGACCCGATCGTCGGCTTCATCACGCGCGGCCAGGGCGTCTCCGTGCACCAGGCCAGCTGCCACAACGTGCAGTCGCTGCTGCAGGAGCCGGATCGCATGATCGAGGTCGAGTGGGCGCCCAGCTCGAAGAGCGTCTTCCTGGTGCAGATCCAGGTCGAGGCGCTCGACCGCTCGGGGCTCCTCAGCGACGTGACGCGTGTGCTCTCCGAGCACCATGTGAACATCCTCTCCGCGACGGTCACCACGTCGAGCGACCGCCTGGCGTTGAGCCGGTTCGTCTTCGAGATGGGCGACACGACGCACCTCGACCGTGTGCTGAACGCCGTGCGCCGCATCGACGGCGTCTACGACGTGTACCGCGTCACCGGCGGCTGACCGACGCATTCAGGCCGCCCGGACGGCATCGGGTGCCGGCAGCCGCGTACGCGCCACCGCGGGCAGGCGGCTGCGCGCCAGTGCGCATCCCTTGCGCCGTCGGGACCGCAGGGCCGCATCGAGCTGCGCCGGTGTCAGCTCGGCCAGCGCCAGCAGGTGACGGATCTCCAGCGCGGCGGCGTCACCGAACCCGCTGGGATCGCTCAGCAGATCGATCGCGGTGCGGAGCGGCGTGGTGACGCTGATCGGCCCGACCGTCATGACCTCGTCCGGCTGCAGCGAGCGGTGCCAGGCGTCGAAGCCGGCCGCGCCGAGCCCGCCGCGATGGTGGGGCGGGATGCAGACCTGCGGGAGCGGCGGCATCATCGCCCGGGTGCCGTGCACCCAGGCGGCGGACCCACGGTCGGCGATCGCCCATCCGGGCAGTGTCGGGCTCAGGGCGTGCGCGCGCAGCTCCGGCACATCGGGTTCACCAGAAGGCGCGAACGCGTCGCCCACCCGGTAGAGCTGGCCGTCCAGGCACAGGGAGAGGAGTTCGGGCAGAGGAAGGACGCTCGAATCGAGCAGGGGCGGCGTGATCGTGGTCATGCCTCCAGCCTCGCCGAGGCGTGGGCGCGGCCGGGCTCCTCCCCGGGATCGGGGGAGAAGTCGTCAGAGTCTGGCGTTGTGGACGATTACCAGGCGGATCAGCCCAGCGCGTCCAGCCAGATCTTGCGTGCGTCGAGCGCCTCCTGGGCCGCCTTCACCTTCGCGCTGTCCCCGGACGCCTGCGCGTCCGCGAGCTCCTGCTCCAGCTTGGCGATGGCCGCGTTGAGCTGGCTCGCCAGACCCTCCGAGCGCGCCTTCTTCTCCGGGTTGTTCTTCTCCCAGTGCTCCTCGTCGAGCCGGCGCACGGCCGCCTCCACGCGGCGAAGGCGGTCCTCGATGGGCCGGACCTGCTCGCGGGGCACGCGGCCGATCTGGTCCCACCGCTCCTGGATCGAGAGCAGCGCCGCACGCGCCGACTCGCGGTCGGTCGCCTTCAGCAGCGGCTCCGCCTCGTCGAGGAGGGCCAGCTTGGCCTGGAGATTGGCCTCGTACTCCTCGCTGTCGCGCGCATCCACCTCGGCCTTGGCGGAGTAGATGGCGTCGCCGGCCGCCTTGAAGCGGGCCCACAGCGCGTCGTCGTTCTTCTTGCCCGCGCGGCCGGCCGCCTTCCACTGGTCGAGGAGGCGGCGGTACTCGGGCACCCCGTCGGCGCCGAGCGGGATGAGCTTCTCGGCCTGCTCGATCAGGGCGGTCTTGCGGTTGCGCACGTCGCGGTGCTGCGTGTCGAGCTCGGCGAAGAACGCCTTGCGGTTGTGCTCGATGGTGGAGCGCGCGGCACGGAACCGCTTCCACAGCTCGTTCGCCTCGTTCTTCGGGAGGCGCGGACCGTCGTGCTGGTGCGCCTGCCACCGCTGGAAGAGCGCGTCGAGCGCCGTGCTGGTGGACTTCCACTGCGTCCGGGCCGGATCCTGCGCGGCCAGCGCCTCGGCCTCCTCGACGATGGCGGTGCGCTCGGCGATCGCCCCCTCGAGGGCGGCCTTCGCCTCGGCGCTCTGCTGCTCGGTGAGCTCTTCGACCGTGCCGCCCAGCGCATCCAGGCGCTTCTGCAGCGACGCGAGGTCGCCCACCGCGTTCGCGCCCTCGACCGCGGAGCGGAGGTTGGCGACCGACTTCGCCACGTCGGCGGCCGGTGCGCCGCGCCGGGCGCGCTGCTCCAGCAGGCCGACCTGGCCGGCGAGATCGTTGTACTTGCGCTCGAAGTACGCGAGCGCCTCCTCGGCGGAACCGTCCGGGTATTCGCCGACGACACGCTCGCCATCGCCCTCGCGGACGTACACGGTGCCGGTCTCGTCGACACGTCCCCAGGGGTGCTGTTCAGAAGTAGCCAAGAGCCTCACCTTGCTGCTGCGCGTTACGGGCGGGATGCCGCCCCACGTTTGGGAATCAGCCTATTGCACGTGCTGGGATCACTGCAGGCTGAAGCTGTCGATGGTGGTCGCGACCGCGGGCTTGCCGTCGGTCCCGCCGCCCTGCACGCCCTTGTCGGCCACCTGCGTCTTGAGCTGGTCGAGCCCCGAGGTGACCTCGCCGATCACGGTGTAGCCGCCCGCCTGGTCGGCCGGGATGGGCGTGTCCTCGTAGACGATGAAGAACTGGCTGCCCTGGCTCGATGCGTTGTTGCTCTGGCGCGCCATGGCGATCGTGCCGGCCTTGTAGATGTTGTCGGACGGCGCGTTCTCGATCGGGCCGTAGGAGTACCCGGGGCCGCCGCTGCCGTCGCCCTTCGGGTCGCCGCACTGCAGCACGTAGAAGCCGCCGTTCGTGAGGCGGTGGCAGGTCAGGCCGTCGTAGAACTTCTTCTGCACGAGCGACACGGTCGACGACACGGCCTGCGGTGCGGCCTTGCCGTCGAGGGAGACGCCGAGGGGGATGCCGTTGATCGTCATCGTCCCGGTCCAGGTGCGGTCCTCGGCGAGCGTCTTGGGCGGCACGGCGGCTGCCGACGCCGACGCGGAGGGGGACGCCGACGACGAGGCCGAGGCCTTCGCCGCGCCGGGGCCCGCGGAGAAGTACAGCAGCTGGGTGCCGACCGCGAGGGCCACGATCACCACGGCCGCGATTCCGGCCACCCAGTTGTCACGCTTGCGGCGCTTGACCTTGTGCTCGTGGACGGTCTGGCGCGCCTGGTACGCGCGGAGCCGTTCCCGCGCCTGTCGCGCTTCGCGGTCGTTCTGCTTCGGTGCCACGTGTGTCCTCCGGCGGTCCGTACGGGGGATGTCCGCGAGGCGTCGCCCGCTGGATCATGGAGAACCCTATCCGTCGCCGCTATGCACGACCAACTCGCCGTTCCCAGCATTCCGCCCCTCCCAGCCGGAGTGTCGGTGGCCGCGACTACGCTTGTCAGGTGGTCGACGTGCAACCTGGGCTCCGGACGGGAGCGACTCCGCTCGCGGTGCGGATGCGCCCCAAGTCGCTCGACGAGGTCGCCGGCCAGCGCCACCTGCTGAAGCCCGGCTCGCCGCTCGTCGCCCTGGCCTCCGACAAGGAGGGGCAGTCGGGATCGGTCTCCGTCATCCTCTGGGGCCCTCCAGGCACCGGCAAGACCACGCTCGCGCAGGCCATCGCGCACTCGTCGGGGCGGCGCTTCGTCGAGCTCTCCGCCGTGACGGCCGGGGTGAAGGATGTGCGGCTCGTGATGGACGAGGCCCTCTCGACCCGCGATCTGTACGGCGTCTCGACGGTGCTGTTCCTCGACGAGATCCACCGCTTCACCAAGGCGCAGCAGGATGCGCTGCTCCCGGGCGTTGAGAACGGCTGGGTCATCCTCGTGGCGGCCACCACCGAGAACCCGTCGTTCTCCGTCATCTCGCCGCTGCTCTCGCGCAGCCTGCTCCTGACGCTGGAGACGCTGAGCGACGACGACCTGGGCGTGGTGATCGACCGCGCGGTCGCCGACGAGCGCGGGCTCGGCGGGCAGTACACCCTCGACCCGGAGGCGCGCGCGGCGCTGATCCGGCTGGCGTCGGGCGATGCCCGGCGTGCGCTGACCGCGCTCGAAGCGGCATCCGTGACCGCGGCGTCGTCCACCCCCGCCACCTCCAAGAAGAAGCCGGTCATCACGGCCGAGCTGGTCGCCCAGGCCGTGGACCGCGCGCTCCTGCGCTACGACCGCAACGGCGACGAGCACTACGACGTCATCAGCGCGTTCATCAAGTCGGTCCGCGGCTCCGACGTGGATGCGTCGCTCCACTACCTCGCCCGCATGATCGAGGCGGGGGAGGACCCGCGGTTCATCGCCCGGCGCATCATCGTGCTGGCCTCCGAAGACATCGGGATGGCCGACCCCCAGGCGCTCGGCGTCGCCATCGCCGCGGCGGACGCCGTGCAGTACATCGGGATGCCGGAAGGACGCATCCCCCTGGCCCAGGCGGTCGTGCACCTGGCGACCGCGCCCAAGTCGAACGCGACCTACATGGCGCTCGACGCCGCGATCGCCGACGTGCGCGCCGGGAAGATCGGCCGCGTGCCGAAACACCTGCGCGACGCGCACTACCCGGGGGCCAAGCGCCTCGGCCATGGGAAGGGCTACAAGTACCCGCACGACGACGCCCTCGGCGTGCTCGAGCAGCAGTACCTGCCCGACGAGCTGCAGGGCACGACCTACTACACGCCGACCGAGCACGGCAACGAGCGCGACGTCTCCGCACGCCTCGCCAAGCTCCGCCGCATCGTGCGCGGGCGCTGACCGCGATCTGTTAGACTTTCTGCGCCTAGAAGCGTGTCCGAGGTGCGGCTGCCGCGGACACGACTCGACGGGAACGGCCCTGTAGCCGGGCTTCCCTGGCGACAATCCCTCTCTCTGCGGCGCACTGTGCCTATGAACAGCGCGTGTGCGCCCGCATCCATCACTTCAGAGAGAAAACCGAAAGGAAACCGTGTCTTCACGTTCCCGCAGCAAGACCCGCGAGTCGCGGGCCCTGGGCATCCCGCTCACCCCGAAGGCGGCGCGCTACATGGAGAAGCGCCCCTACGCTCCGGGTGAGCACGGCCGCACCAAGCGCAAGGCCGACTCCGACTACGCGGTGCGTCTTCGCGAGAAGCAGCGCCTGCGCGCCCAGTACGGCATCCGCGAGAAGCAGCTCCGCATCGCCTTCGAGGAGGCCCGTCGCACCCAGGGCCTGACCGGTGAGAACCTGGTCGAGCTCCTCGAGATGCGTCTCGACGCCCTCGTGCTGCGCGCCGGCTTCGCCCGCACCATCACGCAGGCCCGCCAGTTCGTCGTGCACCGCCACATCCTCGTCGACGGCAAGATCGTCGACCGTCCGTCCTTCCGCGTGAAGCCGGGCCAGCTCATCCACGTCAAGGCCCGCTCCGAGGGCACCGAGCCCTTCCAGGTCGCGGCCGCCGGCGGTCACCTGGACGTGCTGCCGAAGACCCCGGGCTACCTGGACGTCGAGATCGACAAGCTCCAGGCCCGCCTGGTGCGTCGCCCGAAGCGCGCCGAGGTCCCCGTGACCTGTGAGGTCCAGCTGGTCGTCGAGTACTACGCGGCTCGCTGACACTCGCAGCACAGGCGCTCAGCGTCAACGCTCCCGGAACGGGGTCGCGGCATCACGCCGCGGCCCCGTTCCGCGTTCCCGGCGGCGCCTCTTCCGGCTACGCTTGAGCGGTATGCCCGTGGCGGAATGGAAGGAGTCACCGTGTCCGGTGGAGACATCGCAGGCCTGATCGCGGCCGTCGTGTTCGCGGTCCTGGTCGGTTTCATCGCCATCCCGCTGATCAAGCTCGGCCGCGTGCTGGACTCGACGCGGGACGCCATCAAGGAGGCGAGCGACGGCATCACGCCGATCCTCGACGAGACGGCGACCACCCTTCAAGAGACCAATAAGCAGCTGGCGCGGGTGGATGTGATCACCAAGAACGTCGCGGATGTCACCGGAAACGTGTCGGCGCTCGTCGCGCTGTTCGCCGCGACGGTCGGCGGTCCGCTCATCAAACTGGCCGGATTCAGCGCCGCGGCGCGCGCCGCGTTCATGGCGGCCGGGGGCTTCGCCTCGCGCACGTCCTCCACAGGCGGCGGGTCGTCCACCGGTTCGTCCCGCTCCCGGAGACGTCGCACCGACTCCCACTAGACTTGGGTACCGTGCGCCGGGGCTCGCCCGCGGCGGCATCCAGAGAGGGAGGATCAAGCATGAAGAGTTTCCTGTGGCTGCTCGTCGGGGTCGCCATCGGCTTCGCCGTCGCCCACAAGGTCAACGAGACCGCCAAGGGTCGCGAATTCTTCAGCAACATCGACCAGAAGGCGCGTGACTTCGGCGAGGCCGTCTCCGACGGCTACCGCCAGCGCGAGGCCGAGATCCGCTCGGCCATCCAGGGCGACTGACGCCCTTCTCCCACCTCGCAGACCTCGATCGACCGGAACCCATGCAGACCGCTGAAATCCACCGCCGCTGGCTCGACTTCTTCGCGCAGCGCGGCCACACCGTCGTCCCCTCCGCCTCCCTGGTCAGCGACGACCCGTCGCTGCTGTTCACGGTGGCCGGGATGGTGCCCTTCGTGCCCTACCTGACCGGTGTCGTGCCGGCGCCGTTCCCGCGCGCCACCAGCGTGCAGAAGTGCATCCGCACGCTCGACATCGACGAGGTCGGCAAGACGCCGCGTCACGGCACGTTCTTCCAGATGGCCGGCAACTTCTCGTTCGGCGACTACTTCAAGGAGCAGGCCATCACGTTCGCGTGGGAGCTGCTCACCACCTCCGAGGACGAGGGCGGCCTCGGCTTCGACCCGAAGGACCTCTGGGTCACGGTGTACGAGGAGGACGACGAGGCGCGCGAGATCTGGACCCGCGTCTCGACCCTCCCGCCGGAGCGCATCCAGGACCTCGGCAAGGACACGAACTACTGGTCGACCGGACAGCCCGGTCCCGCGGGCCCGTGCTCCGAGATCTTCTTCGACCGCGGCCCGGCCTACGGCGCCGACGGGGGACCGGCGACCGACGACGACCGCTACGTCGAGATCTGGAACCTCGTCTTCATGCAGTACCTGCGTGGTGAGGGCGACGGCAAGAAGGACTTCGAGATCCTCGGCGACCTGCCGAAGAAGAACATCGACACCGGCCTGGGGCTCGAGCGCGTCGCGTTCATCAAGCAGGGCGTCGACAACATGTACGAGATCGACCAGGTGCGTCCGGTCCTCGACCGCGCGGCCGAGCTCGCGAAGAAGCCGTACGGCAACGAGGCGCACGAGGACGACGTGCGGCTGCGTGTCGTCGCCGACCACGTCCGCAGCGCGCTCATGCTGATGGCCGACGGCGTGACCCCGTCGAACGAGGGCCGCGGCTACGTGCTGCGGCGCCTGCTGCGCCGCACGGTGCGCGCGATGCGCCTGCTGGGCGTTGAGACCGCGACCTTCCCGGAGCTCTTCCCGGCGTCGCGCGACGCCATGAAGGCGGCGTACCCGGAGGTCGAGACCGAGTTCGACCGCATCTCCCAGCTGGCGTACGCCGAGGAGGAGACGTTCCTGCGCACGCTCGCTGCGGGCACGACCATCCTGGACACGGCGGTCGCCACCACGCAGAAGGAGGGGCGCAAGCAGCTCGCGGGCGACACCGCCTTCCTGCTCCACGACACCTACGGCTTCCCGATCGACCTCACGCTCGAGATGGCGGAGGAGGCCGGCCTCAGCGTCGACCGCACCGCATTCGACACCCTGATGGCCGACCAGCGCGCCCGCGCGAAGGCGGACGCCAAGGCGAAGAAGACGGCACTGGCCGACCTCTCGGTCTACAGCGCCTTCCGCTCGCTGGGCGAGACTGTGTTCACCGGCTACACCGAGCTCGAGACCGAGTCGAGCGTGCTCGGCCTGATCGTCGACGGCCGTTCGGTCGACCGCGCCCGCGAGGGTCAGGTCGCCGAGATCATCCTCGGCGCCACCGCTCTGTACGCGGAGTCCGGCGGTCAGGATGCGGACGCGGGCAGCATCGTCGGCCCGGGCTACGAGCTCGACGTGCTCGACGTGCAGAAGCCGGTCAAGGGCCTGATCAGCCACAAGGTGCTCGTGCGCAGCGGCGAGGTGGGCGTCGGCGCGCCCGCGACCAGCCTCGTGGATGCGGACTACCGCCGCGGGGCGCGACAGGCGCACTCCGGCACGCACATCATCCACGCGGCACTTCGCCAGGTGCTCGGCCCCAACGCGCACCAGTCCGGCTCCTACAACAAGGCCGGCTACCTGCGGCTCGACTTCTCGTGGAACCAGGCGCTCTCGGCGGAGACCCGCAGCGAGATCGAGGAGATCTCGAACAACGCGATCCGCCAGAACCTCGAGGTCACCACGCGCGAGCTGCCGCTCGCCGAGGCGAAGGCGCTCGGTGCGATGGCGCTGTTCGGCGAGAAGTACGGCGACGTGGTCCGCGTGGTCGACATCGGCGGCCCGTGGTCGCGCGAGCTGTGCGCCGGCACGCACGTGGCGACGAGCTCGGAGATCGGCATGATCAACCTGGTGAGCGAGTCGTCGGTCGGTTCGACCAACCGGCGCGTCGAATCCCTGGTCGGCCTCGAGGCCTTCAAAGACCTGGCGGTCGAGCGCACCATCGTGTCGCAGCTCTCCAGCTCGCTGAAGACGCCGCGCGAGCAGCTGCCCGAGAAGATCGCCGACCTCATGGCGAACCTCAAGGCGGCCGAGAAGCGCATCCAGGCGTTCGAAGCGCGCGCGGTGCTCGACAAGGTGCCCGGGCTGCTCGAGTCCGCGTCGCGTCGCGGTGCCGTGACGGTCGTGGCCGAGGACGCCGGGACGCTCAACACCCCCGACGACCTGCGGCTGCTCGCGACCACGGTCCGCGAACGGCTCGGCTCCGACCCGGCGGCGGTCGCCCTCGCGGCGCGCGCCGGCGGCAAGCCCGTCGTCATCGTGGCGACGAACCAGGCGGCGCGCGACGCGGGCGTCAACGCGGGTGCCCTCGCGAAGACCGCGGCCGGCGTGCTCGGCGGTGGAGGCGGCGGCAAGGCCGACCTCGCACAGGGCGGCGGCACGGATGCCGAAGCGATCCCGGCGGCGCTGACTGCGGTCGTGTCGGCGATCGGATAGTCCCGTGCGCAGCGGGGTGCGGCTGGGCATCGATGTGGGCAAGGTGCGGATCGGCGTGAGCCGGTCCGACCTGCACGGGATGCTGGCCACACCGGTCGAGACGGTCGCGCGCTCCGAGGATGCTGCGGATCGTCGCCGCATCACGGAGATCGTGAGGGAACTCGGAGCGTTCGAGGTTATCGTCGGACTGCCGTTGGCGCTCTCGGGCGCGCAAACCGCCTCCACGGCGGACGCGATCGGTTTCGCCGAGGCGCTGGCCGCCGAGGCCGGCGTCCCGGTCCGCCTGATCGACGAGCGCCTCACCACCGTGTCGGCGGCCTCGGCGCTCCGGGCGTCGGGCAGGAACGCGAAGAAGGCGCGTCCGGTCGTCGATCAGGTGGCCGCCACGATAATTTTGCAGCACGCCCTCGATGCGGAACGGGCCACAGGCCGTCCGCCGGGTGACCCCGTCGAAACGAGCATTGGACAGTAGCGTGTCTCAGAACCCCGAGCAGCGGCCCGAGCCGCCCGTGTTCCCGGCGGTGAACCGTCCGCCGGTGCCGCAGGAGCAGCGGCCGGCGGGCGACCAGCATGAGCCGGCGCCGCAGCAGGGCCAGCCGGCCGCGGACCGTCCGCCGATGACCCGTCGCGAGGCGCGTGCCGCCCGGGAGGCGGCTGAGAAGGGCGGGCTGCGCGAACCCATCTCGTCGCCCACGCCGACCCAGGAGTCGCCCTCCGACCTCGCGGCCCTGGCGGGCCTGGACTTCGACGCGGTGATCACCGGCCCGATCGCGCAGGTGGAGGAGCCCGCCCCCGTCGGCGCGGCCGTGCGGCACGAGGCCGAGGAGCCGTCCTCGCATCACGATCATCCTGCGCGTACTGTGTTCGGAGTGCTGGAGGACACCGAAGACGAGTCCGTCGACGAGGGGCATCCCCTCGTCTGGCGACAGCAGAACTACCTGTCGCACGACGAGCCCCCGAAGAAGCGCCGCTGGGTCAAGCGCCTCATCGTCACCATCGTCGTGCTCGGCATCCTGGGCGGGATGGCGGGTGGCGCATACGCCATCTTCCAGCCCCAGATCGCCAAGGTCCACGACGCTCTGTTCCCTCCCGCGAACGACTACAGCGGCAGCGGCACCGGCGAGGTGATGTTCACGATCACGTCGGGCGACGACGGCTCGACCATCGCGAACAACCTGGCCAAGGCGGGCGTGGTGAAGACGTACGACGCCTTCTACTCGCTGCTGCTCCGGCAGAAGCCGGAGGCGCAGTTCCAGCCCGGCGTGTTCAAGCTCGCGAAGAAGATGAGCGCGGCCGCCGCGCTCGCCTCGCTGCAGGATCCGTCGTCGCGCGTGGAGAACACCGCCGTGATCCCGGAGGGGACGCCGGAGAAGGACATCCTGCAGACGGTGTCCGACGCGACGAAGATCCCGCTCGCCGACCTGCAGGCGGCGGCCGCCAACCCGGCCGCGTACGGTCTGCCCGCGCAGGCGAAGTCCCTGGAGGGCTTCCTGTTCCCGGCCACCTACACGTTCGCCCCGGGGACGACGGCGCAGGACGCGATCAAGACGATGGTCGACCGGATGTTCCAGGCGCTCGACGACGCCGGTGTCGCCCCGGAGAACCGGTGGAACACGGTCGTCCTGGCGTCGGTCGTGCAGCGCGAGGCCGGCCTCAAGGACGACTACCCGAAGGTGGCCCGCGTCTTCCTCAACCGCCTGGCGCAGGGCTGGGACCTCCAGTCCGACGCGACGGTCGCCTACGGCACCGGGCACACCGACCGGGTCGAGACGACGGACGCCGAGCGCGCCGACGCGAACAACCCGTACAACACCTATGTGCACCCCGGGCTGCCGGTCGGACCGATCTCGAACCCGGGCGACCTGGCGATCAACGCGGTGCAGCATCCCGCCGACGGCACGTGGATGTACTTCGTCACCTGGAACCTCCAGACCGGCGAGACGATCTTCTCCACCACGCAGGCGGAGCACGACGCCGCGGTGGAGAAATGGCAGCAGTGGATGAAGGACAACCCCGGCTATGAGTGAATCCAGCGCGCGTCAGGGCGACGACGAGACGACCGACGCGGCCGTGGAGGACGGCGTCTCCGAGGCGTCGGCGGAGGCGTCGATCGCTGAGCTGGTGGAGCGGGAGCGCGAGCTCGAAGCCGAGGAGGCCGCGGTCGCCGAGGCCGAGGAGGCGGCGGAGCGCGAGGAGCCGGAGGACGACGAGGAGCCGGCGGACGAGGAGCCGGCAGCGGTCGAAGCCGCCGCGCCCGACGATTCGGCCACGCCCGACGATTCCGCCGAGGCCGGGGATCCGCTCGAGCCCGCGCCGTTGCAGGCGGAGAAGAAGCCGGCCAAGTCCGCCGCGAAGCCGGCCGCCAAGAAGGCGTCGCCCGCCAAACCGGCGGCGAAGAAGGCGCCCAGCCGTCGGCTGGCCGTCCTCGGCTCGCCCATCGGCCACTCCCGGTCGCCCGAGCTGCACCGTGCCGCGTACGACGCCCTCGGGCTCGACTGGGCGTACGAGGCCGTCGACGTGACCGAGGAGGCGCTGCCCGGTTTCATCGGCGGCCTCGGACCCGAGTGGCGCGGCCTGTCGCTCACCATGCCGCTCAAGAAGGCCGTGCTCCCGCTGCTGAGCGAGACGGACCGGATCAGCGACCAGACCGGCGGCGCGAACACCGTGCTGCTCGACGGCGACGAGCTCCGTGGATTCAACACGGACGTGCCCGGCATCGTCCGCGCCCTGCAGGCCGCCGGGCTCGAGCAGGCCCGCTACGTCCACATCCTGGGTGGGGGAGCGACCGCCGCCTCGGCCCTCGTGGCCGCCGCCGACCTCGGCGCCGAGCGCGTGGACGTGCACGTCCGCGATCTCGCGCGCAGCGCGTGGATCGAGCCGCTGGCCTCCGACCTGGGTCTGCGCGTGCGCATCCGCCCGTTCTCGCAGGCCGACCGCTCGCTCGACGTCCCGGATCTGGTCATCAGCACCCTCCCGGGAGGAACGGCGACGGAGGCCGTGTACACGGACTCCACCCGCCGCCGTTCGATGCTCTTCGACGTCGCGTACGAGCCGTGGCCCACGCCGCTCGCGCGCCAGTGGGAGTCCGTCGGCGGCCGCGTGGTGTCGGGGCTGGCGATGCTCGCCCACCAGGCGCTGCTGCAGGTGCGCATCTTCGTCTCGGGCGACCCGCTGCAGCCGCTCCAGGACGAGGACGAGGTGCTCGCGGCGATGCTCGAGGCCGTCGGGATCGACGAGCAGGGCGCACCAGTGGAGGTCTGACGGCCGTTGCCGTTATGCCAGAATCGAAGAATGCTTCGTTGGCTCACGGCCGGGGAATCCCACGGCCCCGAACTCATCGCCGTCCTGGAGGGACTTCCCGCCGGGGTCCCGGTGTCGCTCGACGCCATCCGCGCCGACCTGGCGCGCCGCAAGCTCGGCTATGGCCGCGGAGCCCGCATGAAGTTCGAGCAGGACGCCCTCGACATCTCGGGCGGCGTCCGCCACGGGCTCAGCCTCGGCAGCCCGATCGCCCTGCGCATCGGCAACACCGAGTGGCCGAAATGGGTCGACGTGATGAGCCCCGAGCCCGTGGACCCCGAGGTGCTGAACTCGGGCCGCGGCGCGGCGCTGACGCGTCCGCGTCCCGGCCACGCCGACCTGGTGGGCATGCAGAAGTACGGCTTCGACGAGGCCCGTCCCGTGCTGGAGCGCGCGAGCGCCCGTGAGACCGCCGCGCGCGTCGCGCTCGGCGCCGTCGCCAAGTCGTTCCTCGACGAGCTCGGCATCACCCTCGTCAGCCACACGCTGTCGATCGGCCCGGTGCGCGTCCCCGAGGGCTCGCCGCTGCCGCGTCCCTCGGACGTCGACACCCTCGACGCCGACCCGCTGCGCTGCTTCGACCCGGCGACGTCCGAGCGGATGGTCGCCGAGGTGGACGCCGCGCACAAGGACGGCGACACACTGGGCGGCGTCGTGGAGGTGCTCGCGTACGGCCTGCCGCCCGGGCTCGGCTCGCACGTGCACTGGGACCGCAAGCTCGACGCCCAGCTCGCCGCCGCCCTGATGGGCATCCAGGCGATCAAGGGCGTCGAGATCGGCGACGGCTTCCTCACCACCACCCGCCGCGGCTCCGAGGCGCACGACGAACTGGTCGCCGACGACGGCACCATCCTCCGCACCAGCGACAAGGCGGGCGGCACCGAGGGCGGCATGAGCACCGGCGGCGTGCTGCGCGTGCGAGCCGGCATGAAGCCCATCGCGACCGTCCCGCACGCCCTGCGGACGGTGGATGTGGCCACCAGCGAGGCCGCACCGGCCCACCACCAGCGCTCCGACGTCTGCGCGGTGCCCGCCGCCGGCGTCGTGGCGGAGGCGATGGTGGCGCTCGTGCTCGCGAACGCCGTCCTGGAGAAGTTCGGCGGCGACTCGATCGCCGAGACGTCGCGCAACCTGCAGGGCTACCTCGACGCCATCCCCGCGAACCTCACCACCGAACGCGCCAGTGCTCCCTACGCCTGAGCCCCGAGCGTCTGAGGCCGGAGCGCCTGAGCCCGGCGCAGCCGGCGGATCGCCCGCGACGATCGCTCTGATCGGGCCTCCCGCGGCGGGCAAGTCCCGTGTCGGAAAGCGGCTGGCGAAGCTGCTCGGGCTGCCGTTCGTGGACACGGACGCCGTGGTGGTCGCCGAGCACGGGCCGATCTCCGAAATCTTCGCGACGCACGGCGAAGCCCACTTCCGGGTGCTGGAGCGCGCGGCCGTCGCCGAGGCGCTCCGCCGTCCGGGCATCGTCTCCCTCGGCGGAGGCGCGGTGCTCGACCCGGCGACGCAGTCCGACCTGGCCGGCGCGCGCGTCGTCCTGCTGACCGTCCGCCCGGAGGCGATCGCCAAGCGGATCACCAACGGCAAGCGGCCGCTGATCACCGACCTCGAGTCCTGGAAGCGGCTCGTCGCATCCCGAAGCGAGCTCTACCGGTCGCTCGCGGACTACACCGCCGACACGTCGTCCCGGCCGATCGACACGATCGTCGAGGAGATCGCCCAGTGGGCGCAGAAGGAAGGACACGCATGACCGACGCCCCCACCGAGATCACCGTCTCCGGAGCGCACCCGTACCCGGTGGTGGTCGGTCGCGGCCTGCGGTTCAAGCTGGCGGACCACCTCGGCACCGCGGTGAACAAGGTCCTGCTCGTGCACCAGCCGAGCCTGGGCGCCGCGGCGGCGGAGCTGCGGGAGTCGCTGCTCGGCCGCTACGAGGTGCTCCTCGCCGAGGTGCCGGATGCGGAGGCCGCCAAGCGCGTCGAGGTGGCGTCGTTCCTCTGGCAGATCATGGGGCAGGCCGACTTCACGCGCTCGGACGCCGTGATCGGCTTCGGCGGCGGCGCTGTCACCGATCTGGCCGGATTCGTGGCCGCGACGTGGCTGCGCGGTGTGCGGCTGGTGCAGGTGCCGACGACGCTGCTCGGAATGGTGGATGCGGCGGTCGGCGGCAAGACCGGCATCAACACCGCCGAGGGCAAGAACCTGGTCGGGGCGTTCTACGCGCCGGCCGCGGTGGTCTGCGATCTGGACACGCTCACCTCGCTGCCGCGCAACGAGCTGCTGGCCGGATTCGCCGAGGTCGTGAAGTACGGCTTCATCGCCGAGCCCGAGATCCTCGACACGATCGAGGCCGACGTCGACCGGGCGACCGACCCGGAGACGCCGGAGTTCCGGCGCCTGGTGGAGTTGTCCATCGGCATCAAGGCGCGCGTGGTGGGGGAGGACTTCACCGAGCAGGGGCTGCGCGAGATCCTCAACTACGGGCACACCCTCGGGCACGCGATCGAGCACGCCGAGCGGTACCAGTGGCGCCACGGCGCGGCGATCTCGGTCGGCATGGTGTTCGCGGCGGAGCTCGCCCGGCTGAGCGGACGGCTCAGCGACGAGGTCGCGGACCGGCACCGCCGCATCCTGGAGTCGTTGACGCTGCCCGTGAGTTACCCGCTCGGGCGCTGGCAGACGCTGCTCGCCACCATGCAGCGCGACAAGAAGGCGCGGGGCAGTATGCTGCGCTTCATCGTGCTCGACGACGTGGCGCGTCCGACGGTGCTCGCCGGCCCGGACCAGAGCCTGCTGTTCGCCGCATACCAGGAGGTGGGTTCGTGACCGACAAGACCGTGCTGCAACGGTTCCAGGCGAAGCCGGGCGACGGCGTCGCGGTGGTGATCGCCCAGGACGGCGACCGCGACCTCCTCGGACCGCTCCCCGACGGCGCGACCGAAGCGGGCATCGCCGAGGCGGCCGTCATCGCCACCGTCGTGCGCTCGCGCGAGGAGCTGCTGGCGCGCTACGCCGAGCAGCTGCCGGTCGCGGAGTCCGCCCGCGCGCTGTGGGTGGTCTACCCGAAGGGCGGACGCGCGGACGTGAACCGCGACGTCGTCGCGGGCGAGGCCCGCGCCTACGGGTGGCGCGGCATCAGCAACATCTCGGTCGACGACACGTGGTCCGCGGTCCGCGTGCGTCCGCTGAAGGACGGCGAGGAGTGATGGCGGACATCCTCGTCCTCAACGGACCGAACCTCGGCCGGCTGGGAACCCGCGAGCCCGACGTCTACGGGTCGGGGACGCTGGACGCCCTGCGCGCACTCCTGCAGGACGACGCCGGCGACGACCGGATCGACCTCCGCCAGACCGACGACGAGGCGGAGCTGCTGCGCTGGCTGCACGAGGCGGCCGACTCGGGCGCCCCCGTCATCCTGAACGCCGGCGCGTGGACGCACTACTCGTACGCGCTGCGGGACGCGGTGTCGCTGGTCACGAAGGCCGGCGGCACGGTGGTCGAGGTGCACCTGTCGAACCCGCACGCCCGCGAGGAGTTCCGGCACACCAGCGTCATCACCGCGGTGGCGACCGGAGTGATCGCCGGGTTCGGGTTCGAGTCGTACCGGCTGGCGCTGGCGTTCATTCGCCGAAACGCCCGCTGACGTCTAGAATCTTCTGGGACCGCCGCGCGGTCCGCCGTGGGCCGCATCCGCTCCGTCTCCCCGAGACCGGCGCGTGCGGCGTCCACCCGCATCTTCTCATCGAACGAACGGAACATCCCCTTGGCTTCAACCGCTGACATCAAGAACGGCGTCGTCCTCTCGATCGACGGCCAGCTCTGGACCGTGATCGAGTTCCAGCACGTGAAGCCCGGCAAGGGCGGCGCGTTCGTCCGCACCAAGCTGAAGAACGTCACCACCGGCAAGACCGTCGACCGCACCTACAACGCGGGCGCGAAGATCGACATCACCAACGTCGACCGCCGCGACTACCAGTACCTGTACCAGGACGGCGCCGACTTCGTCTTCATGGACACGTCGGACTACGACCAGATCACCATCCCGGGCCCGATCGTCGGCGACTCCGCCAACTTCATGCTCGAGAACCAGAACGTCACCGTCGCGCTGCACGAGGGCCTGCCGCTCTACGTCGAGCTCCCGGCCTCCGTCGTGCTCGAGATCACCTACACGGAGCCGGGCCTGCAGGGCGACCGCTCCACCGGCGGCACCAAGCCGGCGACCGTGGAGACCGGCTACCAGATCCAGGTCCCGCTGTTCCTCGAGACCGGCACGAAGGTCAAGGTCGACACCCGCACGGGCGACTACCTCGGCCGCGTCAACGACTAGATGAGCGCGCGGACCAAGGCACGCAAGCGCGCGCTCGACGTGCTCTACAGCGCCGACCTGCGCGGCATCCCGCTGCGCCAGGCGCTGGCGACCGAGGCCGAGCGCGCGGCGACCCAGCCGGCGCGCGAGGCGTCGTGGCTGTACGCCCGCGACATCCTCGACGGCGTGATCGAGCACCAGGACGAGATCGACGAGCAGATCGAGACGTACGCCCAGGGGTGGACGCTCGCCCGCATGCCCGCCGTCGACCGCGCCATCCTGCGCATCGGCGTCTGGGAGGTGCTGTTCAACGACGAGGTGCCCGACGGCGTCGCCATCTCGGAGGCCGTCGAGGCGGCGACCGTGCTCTCGACCGACGACTCGGCCGGCTTCGTGAACGGGCTCCTGGCGAAGATCGCCCAGACGAGGACCGCGTGACGGGCACGCGCGTGACGGGCCGCATGCGGCGGATCGCCGCGGCGACGGCGCTCGCGCTCGGCGTGGTGTTCGCCGCGGCGGGGTGCTCGCTGCTCGGCGGCGCCTCGAACGTCCCCGTGGCGACGGACGCGCCCCCGAAGGGCACCGACGGCGCCGTCGACTTCGACGGCGGCTTCATCACGGTCGGCGACGGGCAGAAGAAGGTCGACATCTGGTTCGACGCGATGTGCCCGGTGTGCGGCGCGTTCGAGAAGGCCAATGGCGCCACGCTCGCGAAGGCCGTCGACGACGGGTCGATCACGCTCCGGCTGCACCCGCTGACGTTCCTCGACGCGGTGTCGAACGGGACCGGCTACTCCACCCGGGCGGCTGCGGCGCTGACGTGCGTCGCCGTGTCCGACCGCACGGCCATCCTGCCGTTCTACCAGGCGCTCTTCACCGACCAGCCGGAGGAGAACTCCAACGGACTGACGGACAAGGAGCTGGCGTCCCGCGCGTCGAAGGCGGGCGCGAGCGACATCTCCGGCTGCCTGTCGGACAGCGGCCCGTACCAGGCGTGGGCGCAGGGCAACACCGCGAACTCGCAGAAGGGCCCGATCGAGGTCGACGGAAAGAAGGTCCTCGACACGATCAAGGGAACGCCGACCGTCCTCGTGAACGGCGAGCAGTACCCCGGCGGCGTGGACGACGCCAAGGCGTTCTCGCGCTTCCTCGCCGGCCACTGAGCGCAACGAGGGGTCGCAACACGCCGTTATCGGCCCGCCATGACGGCGTGTTGCGACCCCTCGACGGCGTCTGCGGGGGAGCGGGCACCTGGCCTGGTAGGGTGAGAAGCGTTAGGCATCCTTTAACAGCCGTCCTGTGAGGCGGGGAAGGAGGTCGGCATGACGGCGCGTACCGTGCTGCAGCAGGCTGACATCGCCCGGGCGTTGACTCGGATCTCCCACGAGATCCTGGAGTCCAACCGGGGAACCGACGATCTGGTGATCCTGGGGATCCCGACCCGCGGCGTCGTGCTCGCGCGGCGGATCGCGGACACCATCCAGCGCATCGAGCCGGCCGCGGTCGGCTCGCCCGCCGACATCGTGGGCGCGCTCGACGTGACGATGTACCGCGACGACCTGTCACGGCATCCCACGCGCACCCCGCAGCCCACGTCGCTCCCGGGCCCGATCGACGGCAAGACCGTCGTGCTCGTCGACGATGTGCTGTTCTCGGGCCGCACGATCCGGGCCGCGCTCGACGCGGTCAGCGACATCGGCCGGCCGCGGGCTGTCCGTCTCGCCGTTCTGGTGGACCGCGGCCACCGCGAACTGCCGATCCGCGCGGACTTCGTGGGCAAGAACCTCCCGTCGGCGGCCTCCGAGCGCATCTTCGTGCGTCTGGACGAGGTCGACGGCACCGAGGCCGTCACGATCGAGGAGCCGGGGGCCGACGCATGAGGCACCTGCTCTCGACCCGCGACCTCCCGCGTGAGGACGCCATCCAGCTGCTCGATGTCGCCGAGGACATGGCGGATGTGCAGGAGCGCGAGGTCAAGAAGCTCCCGACGCTGCGCGGCAAGACCGTCGTGAACCTCTTCTTCGAGGACTCCACGCGCACCCGCATCTCGTTCGAGGCGGCGGCGAAGCGGCTCTCCGCCGACGTCATCAACTTCTCCGCCAAGGGCTCGAGCGTCTCCAAGGGCGAGAGCCTGAAGGACACGGCCCAGACGCTGCAGGCGATGGGGGCGGATGCGGTGGTGATCCGCCACGGCTCGTCGGGCGCCCCGCAGACGCTCGCGACGAGCGGCTGGATCGACGCGGGCATCCTGAACGCCGGCGACGGGACGCACGAGCACCCGACCCAGGCGCTGCTGGACGCGTTCACGATGCGCCGCCGCATCCACGGGACGGCCTCGCGCGGCCGCGACCTCGACGGGGTGAGCGTCGCGATCGTCGGCGACATCCTGCACTCGCGGGTCGCGCGCTCCAACGTCTGGCTGCTGCGGACCCTCGGTGCGCACGTCACGCTGGTCGCGCCGCCGACGCTGCTGCCGGTGGACGTCTCCGGCTGGCCGGCCGAGGTGGGCTACGACCTGGACGCGGCGATCGCCGCCGGTCCGGACGTGGTGATGATGCTGCGCATCCAGGCCGAGCGGATGAACGCGGCGTTCTTCCCGACCACGCGCGAATACACGCGGCGGTGGGGGCTGGACGAGGAGCGGTTGGCCCGGTTGAAGCCCGATAGCATTGTGATGCACCCGGGACCGATGAACCGCGGGCTGGAGATCTCGGCCGCGGCCGCGGACTCCCCGCGCTCGACGGTCCGGGAGCAGGTCGCGAACGGCGTCTCCGTGCGGATGGCAGCCCTGTACCTGCTGCTGTCGGGTGCCGGTTCCGAGCAGGTACGGCCAGGCGGTGTGAGGTGAGTGTGGACGAGAAGTTCCTGATCCGCGGCGCGACGCTGGCCGACGGCTCGCGGACCGACCTGCTGGTCGACGGCGGCGTGATCACCGCGACCGGAGCCGGGCTGAGCGCCGCGGGTGCGACGGCGATCGACGCAGACGGGCTGCTCGCGCTGCCCGGTCTGGTCGACCTCCACACGCACTTGCGCGAGCCCGGGTACGAGCAGAGCGAGACGGTCCTGACCGGCACGCGCGCCGCCGCGGCCGGTGGATTCACCGCGGTGTTCGCCATGGCGAACACGTCGCCGGTGGCGGACACAGCCGGGGTGGTCGAGCAGGTGCTGAGCCTCGGCGAGGCGGCCGGCTACGCGACCGTGCGGCCGATCGGCGCCGTCACCGTCGGGCTGGCGGGAGAGCGGCTGGCCGAGCTGGGCGCGATGGCGCAGTCCCGCGCCCGCGTCCGGGTGTTCAGCGACGACGGCAGGTGCGTCTCCGACCCGCTGCTGATGCGCCGGGCGCTGGAGTACGTCAAGGCGTTCGACGGCGTCATCGCGCAGCACGCGCAGGAGCCGCGGCTCACCGAGGGCGCGCAGATGAACGAGGGCGCGCTGTCCGGCGAGCTGGGGCTGGCGGGCTGGCCGGCGGTCGCCGAGGAGTCGATCATCGCCCGGGATGTGCTGCTCGCCGAGCACGTCGGCTCGCGCCTCCACGTGTGCCACGTCTCCACCGCGGGCAGCGTCGACGTGATCCGCTGGGCGAAGGCCCGCGGCATCGCCGTGACCGCCGAGGTCACCCCGCACCACCTCGCTCTCACCGAAGAGCTGGCGACCGGATACGACGCCCGCTACAAGGTCAACCCGCCGCTGCGGAGCCGCGAGGACGTGGAGGCGCTGCGCGCCGGCCTCGCCGACGGCACCATCGACATCGTCGCGACCGACCACGCGCCGCACCCCATCGAGTCGAAGGACTGCGAGTGGGACGCCGCCGCGTTCGGCATGGTCGGGCTGGAGTCGGCGCTCTCGGTGGTGCAGGCCAGCGTTGTCGACAACGGGATGCTCGGCTGGGCCGACATCGCCCGCGTCCTCTCCGCCACCCCGGCCCGGATCGGCCGGCTGGACGGCCACGGCGGTGCGCTTGCGGAGGGCGCCCCGGCGAATCTCTTCCTCTACGACCCGACGGCCTCGCGGACGTTCTCGACCGCCGACCTCGCCGGCAAGGGCGTCAACTCGCCCTACCTCGGGCTCACGCTGCCCGGCCGGGTCGTCGCGACCTTCCACCAGGGCCGTGCGACGGTGCTCGACGGCGCGGTGCGCGACGCCGAGGAGGTGAGCGCCCGTGGATAAGGTGCTCCCCACGATCGGAATCCTGGCGGTCCTCGCCATCGTCATCGGGCTCGCCGTGCTCGGCTGGCGCCGGCGCGTGCGCCGCGACAGCCCGGCCGGCGGCGGGTACTCGACCCCCGGCACGCTGAGCGCTCCCGTCGCCGAGGTGGAGGCGCTGTACGTCGCCACCACGCGCGGCGGCGAGCACCTCGAGCGGCTCGCCCTGCCGGGACTGTCGTTCCGCGGCAACGCGACGGTCGCCGTCCGGCCGGAGGGCGTGTCCATCGCCGTCACCGGCGAGCCGGCGGTCTTCGTCCCGGCGTCCGTCCTCACCGGAGTCGGCGTCGCGAGCGTCGCGATCGACCGGGCGGTCGAGCGCGACGGCCTGGTCCGGCTGGGCTGGACCACCAGCGGCGGCACGGCCGCCGACAGCTACTTCCGGGTCGTCGACCCGGCCGGCCGCGCGCAGCTGATCGCGGCCGTCGAAGCAACCGTCCCGCGGGCGGATGCCCCGGATGCGGCGGGCCCGTCCCGCCCGAACGACAAGGAGGTGTGACGTGCTCGCAACAGAACCCGCGGTGCTCGTCCTCGAAGACGGAACCCGTTACGTCGGCCGGGCCTACGGCGCGCGAGGGCGCACCCTCGGCGAGGCGGTCTTCGCCACCGGCATGACCGGCTACCAGGAGACGCTGACCGACCCGTCCTACGCCGGCCAGATCGTGCTGCAGACGGCGCCGCACATCGGCAACACCGGCACAAACGACGAGGACATGGAGTCCCGGCAGATCTGGGTGGCGGGCTACGTCGTCCGCGAGCCCAGCCGCGTCGTGTCGAACTTCCGCGCGCAGCGCAGCCTCGACGACGACCTCGTCGCGCAGGGCGTCGTCGGCATCAGCGGGATCGACACCCGTGCAGTGACCCGCCACATCCGCTCGGCGGGCGCCATGCGCTCCGGCATCTTCTCCGGTGAGGACTTCGGGCTGAGCGACGGCGAGCAGCTCGACCTGGTGCTCGCCGGCGCGCCGATGAAGGGCCGCAACCTGTCCGCCGAGGTGTCCACCGTCGAGCCGTACACGGTTCCCGCGGTCGGCGAGAAGGTCGGCTCCGTCGCGGTGCTCGACCTGGGCGTGAAGAAGTCCACCCTCGAGAACCTGGCGGCGCGCGGGCTCGACGTGCACGTGCTCCCGCAGCAGGTCAGCGCTCAGGATGTGCTCGGGCTCGGCGTCGACGCGCTGTTCTTCTCGAACGGGCCTGGCGACCCGCAGGCCTCCGGCAAGCACGTCGCCCTGCTGCAGGAGACGCTGCGTGCAGGTCTCCCGTACTTCGGCATCTGCTTCGGTAACCAGCTGCTCGGCCGCGCGCTCGGGCTCGACACCTACAAGCTGCCGTTCGGCCACCGCGGGATCAACCAGCCGGTGCTCGACAAGCGCACCGGCCGGGTGGAGATCACCGCGCAGAACCACGGCTTCGCCGTCAAGGCGCCGATCGATGCCTCCTTCGACTCCCCGGCCGGCTTCGGCCGCGTCGAGGTCAGCCACTTCTCGCTCAACGACCAGGTCGTCGAGGGGCTCAACTGCCTCGACCTGAACGCCTTCAGCGTGCAGTACCACCCGGAGGCGGCGGCCGGCCCGCACGACGCCAACTACCTCTTCGACCGCTTCCTCGACATGATCCGCGCGCAGCACGGCGCCGCCGATCCGTCCACCTCGAACAGCCAGGAGAACGTCTGATGCCCAAACGCGACGACATCCAGTCCGTCCTCGTCATCGGCTCCGGACCCATCGTCATCGGCCAGGCGGTCGAGTTCGACTACTCGGGCACGCAGGCCTGCCGGGTGCTGAAGGCGGAGGGCGTGCGCGTCATCCTCGTCAACTCCAACCCGGCGACGATCATGACCGACCCCGACTTCGCCGACGCCACCTACGTCGAGCCGATCACCTGGCAGGTCATCGAGACGATCATCGCCAAGGAGCGCCCCGACGCCATCCTGCCGACCCTGGGCGGTCAGACCGCGCTCAACGCGGCCATGCAGCTGCACGAGCACGGCATCCTCGAGAAGTACGACGTCGAGCTGATCGGCGCGAAGTTCGAGGCCATCCAGAAGGGCGAGGACCGCCAGATCTTCAAGGAGCTCGTCGTGGAGGCGGGCGCCGAGGTCGCGCGGTCGCACATCGCGCACACCGTCGAGGAGGCGCTGGAGTTCGCGGAGGACCTGGGCTACCCGCTCGTCGTCCGTCCGTCGTTCACGATGGGCGGTCTGGGCTCCGGCTTCGCGTACACGCCGGAGGAGCTGCGCCGGATCGCCGGGGACGGCATCCACCAGAGCCCCACCAGCGAGGTGCTGCTGGAGGAGTCCATCCTGGGCTGGAAGGAGTACGAGCTCGAGCTGATGCGCGACACCGCCGACAACACGGTGGTCGTCTGCTCGATCGAGAACGTCGACCCGGTCGGCGTGCACACCGGCGACTCGATCACCGTCGCGCCCGCGCTGACGCTGACCGACCGCGAGTACCAGAAGCTGCGCGACATCGGCATCGACATCATCCGCGCGGTGGGCGTCGACACCGGCGGCTGCAACATCCAGTTCGCGGTGAACCCGGAGAACGGACGGATCATCGTCATCGAGATGAACCCGCGCGTCTCCCGCTCGTCGGCCCTCGCGTCGAAGGCGACCGGCTTCCCGATCGCGAAGATCGCGGCGAAGCTGGCCATCGGCTACCGGCTGGACGAGATCCCGAACGACATCACGAAGGTGACGCCGGCGAGCTTCGAGCCGACCCTCGACTACATCGTCGTCAAGGTGCCGCGGTTCGCGTTCGAGAAGTTCCCGGCCGCCGACCCGACGCTGACCACCACCATGAAGTCGGTCGGCGAGGCCATGGCGATCGGCCGCAGCTTCAGCTCGGCGCTGCAGAAGGCGCTCCGCTCGCTCGAGAAGCGCGGCTCGTCGTTCCACTGGGGCCCGCCCAGTGCCGACGGGTCCGGGCGCACGGTGGATGAGCTGCTCGCCTCCATCGCGACCCCCACCGACGGCCGCATCGTCGACGTGCAGCAGGCGCTCCGCCTGGGCGCGACGCCGGAGCAGGTCTTCGAGGCGACCAAGATCGACCCGTGGTTCATCGACCAGATCGCGCTGATCAACGAGGTGGCCGACCAGATCCGGGATGCGCCGACCCTCGACACCGAGACGCTGCGGTTCGCGAAGGACCACGGCTTCTCCGACGCCCAGATCGGCGAGCTGCGCGGCTTCGGCGAGGCCGACGTGCGCGAGGTGCGCCACATCCTCGGCGTGCGTCCGGTCTACAAGACGGTCGACACCTGCGCGGGCGAGTTCCCCGCCCTCACGCCGTACCACTACTCCAGCTACGACCTGGAGACCGAGGTGGAGCCGAGCGACAAGCGCAAGGTCGTCATCCTGGGCTCGGGTCCGAACCGCATCGGCCAGGGCGTCGAGTTCGACTACTCGTGCGTGCACGCGTCGTTCGCGCTGCACGACGCGGGCTTCGAGACGATCATGATCAACTGCAACCCGGAGACGGTGTCGACCGACTACGACACCAGCGACCGGCTCTACTTCGAGCCGCTCACGCTGGAGGACGTGCTCGAGGTCATCCACGCCGAGTCGCAGACCGGCGAACTGGTCGGCGTCGTCGTCCAGCTGGGCGGCCAGACCGCGCTCGGGCTCGCGAAGGGCCTGGAGGCGGCCGGGGTTCCCATCCTCGGCACCACCCCGGAGGCGATCGATTTCGCCGAGGAGCGCGGACTGTTCTCCGGCATCCTGGATGAGGCGGGTCTCGTCGCGCCGCGCAACGGCACCGCCGTCGACTACCCGAGCGCCGCCCACGTCGCCGAGCAGATCGGCTACCCGGTGCTCGTGCGCCCCAGCTTCGTGCTCGGCGGCCGCGGCATGGAGATCGTCTACGACAACGCCTCCCTCGCCGACTACTTCGAGCGGGTCGCCGGGCAGGGCATCGTCGGCCCGTCGCATCCGCTGCTCGTGGACCGCTTCCTCGACGACGCCATCGAGATCGACGTGGACGCGCTCTACGACGGCGAGCGGCTCTACATCGGCGGCGTCATGGAGCACATCGAGGAGGCCGGCGTCCACTCCGGCGACTCGTCGTGCACCCTGCCGCCGATCACGCTCGGCCGCCGCGAGATCGACCGGGTGCGCGAGGCGACCCTGAAGATCGCCGAGGGGATCGGCGTGCGCGGCCTGCTCAACGTGCAGTTCGCGATCGGCGCGGGCGTGCTCTACGTGCTGGAGGCCAACCCGCGCGCCTCCCGGACCGTGCCGTTCGTGTCGAAGGCGCTCGGCATCCCGCTCGCCAAGGCCGCGTCGCGGATCATGGTCGGCGAGACGATCGAGGGCCTGATCGCCGAGGGGCTGCTGCCCGCGCAGGACGGATCGCGCATCCCGATGGACTCGCCGGTCGCCGTGAAGGAGGCCGTGCTGCCCTTCAAGCGGTTCCGCACCAAGGAGGGCACGGTCGTCGACTCGGTGCTCGGCCCGGAGATGCGCTCCACCGGCGAGGTGATGGGCATCGACAAGGACTTCCCGACCGCGTTCGCGAAGAGCCAGTCGGCGGCCTACGGCGGCATGCCGCTGGGCGGCACGGCGTTCGTCTCGGTCTCCGACCGCGACAAGCGCGCCGTCGTCCTCCCGGTCCTCCGCCTGCACCAGCTCGGCTTCGAGATCGTCGCGACCGAGGGCACCGCCGAGGTGCTCAACCGCAACGGCATCGCGGCCCGCATCGTGCGCAAGCACAGCGAAGCGCAGGAGAGCGGCGGCGACTCGATCGTCGACATCATCAACCGCGCCGAGGTGGATGTGGTGATCAACACCCCGAGCGGACGGTCGGCGCGTGCCGACGGCTACGAGATCCGCGCGGCGGCCGTCGCCGCGGACAAGCCGCTGTTCACGACCATCGCGGAGCTGAGCGCGGCCGTGGCGTCGCTGGACGCCATCCGCGAGGGCTTCGACGTGAAGTCGCTGCAGGTGTACGCGCAGGAGAGGGCCGCTCGCGTATGACGCCGGCGTTCGGCGACCGGCTCGCGCGCGCGTTCGCCAAGCGCGGGCGGCTGTGCGTCGGCATCGACCCGCACGCGCACCTGCTCGAGGAGTGGGGGCTGCCGGCTTCGGCCGACGGCCTCCGCTCGTTCGGCCTGACGGTGGTCGAGGCCGCCGCTGGCCGGGCGGGCATCGTCAAGCCGCAGGTGGCGTTCTTCGAGCGATTCGGCGCGGCGGGGTACGCCGCTCTGGAGGAGGTGCTCGCGGCCGCGCGTGCGGCCGGGCTGCTGGTGATCGCGGACGTCAAGCGCGGCGACATCGGCACCAGTGTCACCGCGTACGCCGAGGCCTGGCTGACGCCCGGCTCGCCGCTGGAATCGGACGCCATGACGGTCGCCGCCTACCAGGGCGTCGGCTCGCTCGCGGACGCGATGGCGCTCGGAGCGGCCGCGGGGAAGGGCCTGTTCGTGCTCGCCGCGACCTCGAATCCCGAGGCGGCTGCGGTGCAGCAGGCCATCGTCCAGAGCGGGCCGCGGACGGGCCTGTCCGTCGCTCGTGCGATCATCGAAGACGTGCATTCGTTCAATCAGGAGCAGGACGCGCGTGCCGCGTACGGATCGGTCGGGCTGGTGCTCGGCGCGACCGTCGAGCTCGCCGACTACGGGATCGATGTGGCGACGGCGGGGGAGCGCACCCCCGCACTGCCCGTGCTGGCGCCAGGCTTCGGCCACCAGGGCGCGCGGGTCGAGGACGTGTCGCGGCTGTTCGGCTCGCTCGCATCCGGCGTGATCGTCAGCGAGTCCCGCGGGCTGCTCTCCGCCGGTCCCTCCGGCCTGGCGGACGCGATCGGCCGCCGCGCCGAGGAGGTGCGCGCCAGCCATGGCTGAGACCTCGAGCCGCCCCGCACCGCCCGAGGTCGACCGCCAGGCCGCGTCGCAGGCCGCCGTCGCCGCGCGCCGTGCCCGTGCCGCCGTGAAGGCGTCCATCGCCTCCCGCGAGGTGTCGCCGCTGACAGTGCTCGACCGCGCGACCGCCGACCCGGAGGGGGTCGAGGGCCGGCTGCGGGTCACCGAGTTCCTGCTCAGCGTGCCCGCGATCGGCACCACCAAGATGCAGGAGGCGCTAGACCGGCTGGCCATCTCGCCCGCCAAGCGGCTGGGCGGTCTCGGCCGCCACCAGCGACTGCGCCTCCGCCAGTTCCTGATCGAGCGGGAGAACCGCACCGGCCGCCAGCGCAACCGCCTGGTCGTGCTCGCCGGTCCCACGGCCGTGGGCAAGGGCACGGTGTCGTCGTACATCCGCGAGCACTACCCGGACGTGCTGCTCTCCGTGTCCGCGACGACGCGCAAGCCGCGCCCCGGCGAGGTCGACGGCGTCAACTACTACTTCGTCGACGACGCCGAGTTCGACCGGATGATCGTCGAGGGCGAGCTGCTCGAGCACGCGACCGTGCACAACGCCTACCGCTACGGCACGCCCCGCGCCCCGATCGAGAAGGCGCTGGCCGCCGGCCGGAGCGTGCTGCTCGAGATCGACCTGCAGGGCGCCCGCCAGGTGCGCGCCTCCATGCCGGAGGCGCGGCTGATCTTCCTGCTCCCGCCGACGTGGGAGGAGCTGGTGCGGCGGCTGATCGGCCGGGGCACCGAGGACACCGCGGAGCAGCAGCGCCGGCTGGAGACCGCCAAGGTCGAGCTGGCCGCCCAGGACGAGTTCGACTACAAGGTGGTCAACCACGACGTCGCCGAGGCGGCCCGCGAGGTCGTAGACTTGATGAAGGTCCGCGCGGCGCCGTCGCGTCCGTGAGCCGTCTCTCCGCGCCGTCACCGGCGCGCCCACTGTCCCCGGCCGCCTGACGCGGCCGTCGATCGGGCCACCGCGCCCGGTCGCCCAGAACAAGGAGCACCCCGCATGGCAACCAGCAACAACGGCATCATCGACCCGCCCATCGACGACCTCCTGTCGCGCGTCGAGTCGAAGTACGCCCTCGTGATCTTCGCGTCCAAGCGGGCCCGCCAGATCAACGACTACTACGCCGACCTGCACGAGGGCAGCCTGTTCGACAACGTGGGCCCGCTGGTCGACTCCTCCGTCGACGACAAGCCGCTCTCGGTCGCCCTCCACGAGATCAACGAGGACAAGCTCGTCCTGAAGCCGATCGCCGCCGCCGAGTAGGCAGCATCCGCCGCACGCAGCAGTAGAGCCGCAGACGACCGCAGCCGGGCAGCGCCCCGGCCGAGGAGAGGTGCCGCCGTTGAGCCCACGATTGACCATCGTCGTCGGAGTGACCGGCGGCATCGCCGCGTACAAGGCCGTCGGAGTCATCCGGGCCCTGGTCCTCGAAGGCCACTCCGTGCACGTGGTCGCGACCGAGGCGGCGCTGCGGTTCGTCGGGCGTCCGACGCTGGAGGCGATCAGCCGCAACCCCGTCGCGACCGACCTCTACGAGGGCGTCGCCGAGGTGCGGCACGTGGCGATCGGGCAGTCGGCCGACCTCATCGTCATCGCACCGGCCACCGCCAACACGATCGCCAAGCTCGCGGCGGGCATCGCCGACGACCTCCTCGGCAACACGGTGCTCGCGTCCACGGCGCCGCTCGTGATCGCCCCGGCGATGCACACCGAGATGTGGCGCAATCCGGCCACCGTCGCGAACATCGCCACCCTGCGCAGCCGCGGTGTCACGGTGGTCGGCCCCGCCAGCGGCCAGCTCACCGGCAGCGACTCCGGCCCCGGCCGGATGGAGGAGCCGGAGGTCATCGTCCGGTCCGCGCTGCGCGCCGCCGGGATCGTCCCGCGCGCCGTGGAGCCGCCCGCGCCTGCGGCGCTGACCGCATCCGACGCCGCCGTCAACGACGTCGTGGTGCTCTCCGAGCGCCGCCGCGCGAACGAGGCGGCCAAGCGGCCCCGGGGCGGCGTCGACCTCGCGGGCAAGCGCGTCGTGGTCACCGCCGGGGGCACCCGCGAACCACTCGACCCGGTGCGCTTCCTCGGCAACCGCTCCAGTGGGCGTCAGGGCGTAGCGATCGCCGCCGCCGCGCAGGCCCGCGGCGCCGACGTCGTGCTCATCGCGGCGCACCTCGAGGTGGAACCGCCCGAGGGGGTGGAGCTCATCCCGGTGCAAACCGCGCTCGAGCTGCAGGAGGCGGTGCAGGAGGCCGCCCGCGCGGCCGACATCGTCGTCATGACGGCCGCCGTCGCGGACTACCGCCCCGCGGAGACGCGCGACGCGAAGATCAAGAAGTCCGAGCACGGGGACACGCTCACCCTCGAGCTCGTCGCCAACCCGGACATCCTCGCCGGGCTCTCCGCCAACCGTCGCGACGGCCAGGTTGTCGTCGGCTTCGCCGCCGAGACCGAGCCGGACCCGCAGGCGCTCATCCACCTCGGGCGCACGAAGCTCGAAGCGAAGGGCAGCGACTTCCTCGTGCTCAACCAGGTGGGCTGGTCGCAGGGCTTCGCAACGGAGAGCAACGAGGTCGTCGTCCTGCGAAAGGGCGGCGATATAGTGATGGAGGCCTCGGGCAGCAAGCTGTCGGTGGCCGACCGTATCCTCGACGTCATCGCCTAGCCGGCGCGTCCGAGACGATCCGGCCGCGACTCTTACGCCCGTCGTCGACCAGGGAGAACCATGGCAGATCTGCGTCTCTTCACGTCCGAGTCCGTCACCGAGGGCCACCCGGACAAGATCTGCGACCAGATCTCCGACAGCATCCTGGATGCCCTGCTCACCGTCGACCCGCACAGCCGCGCCGCCGTCGAGACCCTGGTGACGACGGGACTCGTCCACGTCGCCGGCGAGGTCACCTCCAGCGGCTACGTCGAGATCCCGGCGCTGGTGCGCAACAAGCTCGTCGAGATCGGGTACGACTCGTCCGACGTCAGCTTCGACGGCACCCAGTGCGGCGTGTCCGTCTCGATCGGAGCCCAGTCGCCCGACATCGCGCAGGGCGTGGACAACGCGCTGGAGACGCGCGCCGAGCAGAGCCACGACGACCTCGACCGCCAGGGCGCCGGCGACCAGGGCATCATGTTCGGCTACGCCACCACGGAGACGCCGCAGTACATGCCGCTGCCCATCTGGCTGGCCCACCGTCTCGCCGAGCGCCTGGCGTCCGTGCGCAAGGACGGCACGCTCGACTACCTGCGGCCCGACGGCAAGACCCAGGTCACGATCGGCTACGAGGGATCCGTTCCCAAGTCGGTGCAGACCGTCGTGCTGTCGACGCAGCACGCCCCGCAGGTGTCGAACGAGCAGCTGCAGGCCGAGATCGTCGAGGAGGTCATCAACCCGGTGCTCCACACGGCCGGGCTCGAGACCTCGCACATCCGCACCCTCATCAACCCGACCGGGCGCTTCGAGATCGGCGGCCCCAAGGGCGACGCCGGGCTGACCGGCCGCAAGATCATCGTTGACACCTACGGCGGCGCGTCCCGCCACGGCGGCGGCGCCTTCTCGGGCAAGGACCCGTCGAAGGTCGACCGCTCCGCCGCGTACGCGATGCGCTGGGTGGCGAAGAACGCGGTCGCCGCGGGCTTCGCCGACCGGCTCGAGGTGCAGATCGCGTACGCGATCGGCAAGGCCGCTCCGGTCGGGCTGTACGTCGAGACGTTCGGCACCGCGAAGGTGCCCGAGGAGCGCATCATCGCCGCCATCCGCGACGTCTTCGACCTGCGGCCGGCCGCGATCATCCGCGACCTCGACCTGCTGCGCCCGATCTACGCGCGCACCGCGACCTACGGCCACTTCGGCCGCGAGCTGCCCGAGTTCACCTGGGAGCGGCTCGACCGCGTCGACGACCTGCGCTCGGCCGCGGGGATCTAGCGGTGGCGGCGGCCGCACGGGTCGCCCGGGTGGTCATCGACTCGCCGCTCCCGCAGCTCGACCACCTCTTCGACTACGCCATCCCGGAGGAGCTCGCCGCCGACGCGGTGCCCGGCGTGCGCGTGCGTGTGCCGCTGCGCTCCGCGGGTCGCGTGGCCGACGGGTATCTCGTGGAGGTGGGCGACCCGGACGACGGGTTCGAGGGGACGCTGAGCCCGCTGGAGGCCGTCGTCTCGCCCGCGCGCGTGCTCACGCCGGGCGTCTGGCGGCTGGCGCGACGCTTGGCGGACCGCAGCGCGGGGACGGCGAGCGACATCCTCCGCCTCGCGGTGCCCGGCCGCATGGTGCGGGTCGAGAAGGCGTGGCTGGCCGCACACGCCGCTCCCGGTGCGTCGAGTCGTGAGTCGTTGTCGGAATCGGGCGCGAGTCGTGAGTCGATGTCGCCACTCGGCGCTGCGGCGCGGGATGCGGCCGCGGCGCCTGCGGCGGCGGCGCCCGCACCCGCGCCCGCGCCCGTCGCGGTGCGCGGGTACGGCGAGCGGGTGCTGGAGGATGCGGTCGCGCTCGACGAGCGGATCGCGCTGCGCGCCATCCCGCGCCTGGTCCCGCTGCCCGACGGCACGTGGGTCGGGGAGTGGGCGGTCACCCTCGCGACCCTGGCGGCCGACTGCTGGCGCGGCGGCCGCACGGCGATCGTCGCGGTACCCGACCATCGCGACCTGGAGCAGCTGGCCGCCGCCCTGGCCGTCGTCGCCCCGCCGGCCGCGGTGGTGCGCGCGGACGCCGGGCAGGCGAACACCGAGCGGTACCGCGGGTTCCTGGAGGCGTTGTCCGGTCCGCGCATCATCATCGGCAACCGCTCCGTGGTCTACGCGCCCGCCGAGCGGCTGGGGCTGCTGGTGGTCTGGGAGGACAGCGACCCGCTCCACGCCGAACCCCTCAGCCCGTACGTGCACACGCGCGACGCCGCCCTCGTGCGCCAGGAGCTCGAGGGATGCGCGCTCGTGCTGAGCGGCAACATCCGCAGCGTCGAGACCCAGCGGCTGGTGGAGCTCGGCTGGCTGCGGGATGTCGGGCCCGAGCGCGTCACCTCGCCGAAGGTCGTACTGACCGCGAACCAGCAGGCACCGGAGCCGATGGCGCGGGCCGCGCGCATCCCGTCGCCCGCCTGGCGCGCCGCGCGTGAGGCGCTGAACGGCGACAGCGGCCGGCCGCGCGGCCCGGTGCTCGTCCAGGTGGCGCGTCCCGGCTACGCGCCCGTGATCGCGTGCGCGAATTGCGGCCAGGCCGCCCGGTGCATGAACTGCAAGGGGCCGCTGCACCAGACGCGCGCCGGCTCCCCGCCGTCGTGCACCGTGTGCGGGCGGCTCGCGACCGATTGGCAGTGCGAGCACTGCGAGCACCGCCGGTTCCGGATGGTGACGGTCGGCTCCGGCCGGACGGCCGAGGAGCTCGGGCGCGCGTTCCCGGGCACGCGGGTCATCCTCGCCGACGGCGACCACCCCGTCCAGCGCATCGGATCGGCGCCCGCCCTCGTCGTTGCCACTCGCGGGGCCGAGCCGATCGCGGAGGGCGGGTATCAGGCGGTGCTGCTGCTCGACGGCGAACGGATGCTCGCCCGCGAGAGCCTGCACGTCGCCGAGGACTGCCTGCGCTGGTGGCAGAGCGCCGCCGGTCTTGCCGCGCCCGGTGCGCCGACGGTGCTGGTCGGCGTGTCCGGGCCGCTCGCGCGCGACTTCGCCACCGGCCGCCTCGTCGAGTTCGCCCACGAAGAGCTGGTCGACCGGCGGGAGCTGCGGTTCCCGCCCGCCGTGCGCCTGGCATCCGTCACCGGCACGGAGGCGACGGTGAACGAGGTGATCGCCGCCGTCGATCCGGCGCTGCTCGTGGATGTGCTGGGTCCGGCCCCGGTCGAGCCGGCCTCGCGCACGGCCCGCTCCGGACCCGACCTGGTGCGCGCCGTCCTCCGGTTCGAGTACGCCCACGGCGGCGACGTGGCGGCGGCCGTCCGGGCCGCCGTCGTGAAGAACGCGACCCGGCGGCGCCGCGCGCCGGCAGGCAAGCCGGGCTACCGGCCGGCGCCGACGCTGCGGGTGCGCTTCGACGACCCCGAGATCCTCTGACCTCCGGTCGACCTCAGCGGTGGATGGACGCGCGGGCGGAGTAGGCTGGATCGCCGTCCCGACCGAAAGAACCTTCCCCATGCGCATCGTCTTCGCCGGCACTCCCGCCGTGGCCATCCCGTCGCTCGAGGCCGTCGCGGCCCGGCACGAGGTGGTCGCCGTCATCACGCGCGAGGATGCGCCGCTCGGCCGTAAGCGCGTGCTCACGCCGTCGCCGGTCGCCGAGGCGGCCGAGCGTCTCGGCCTGCCGGTACTGAAGGCGAACCGGCTGCGCGAGGAGGTCACCGAGCGCATCGCCGCGCTCGAACCGGACCTCGGCGTCGTCGTCGCGTACGGGGGACTGGTGCGCGAGCCGCTGCTGTCGCTCCCGCGCCTCGGCTGGGTGAACCTCCACTTCTCGCTGCTGCCGCGCTGGCGGGGCGCCGCGCCGGTGCAGCACGCCGTGATCGCGGGCGACACGGAGACGGGCGCCGCGGTGTTCCACCTGGTGCCCGAACTGGACGCGGGCGACGTGTACGCCGAGCTGCGGCGTCCCATCGGTCCGGAGGAGACCGCGGGGCACCTGCTCGACGCGCTGGCCGTCGACGGCGCGGCCCTCCTGGCCGACACGACGGATGCGCTCGCGGCGGGCACGGCGCGGGCGACGCCCCAGGCCGGGGAGGTCACCCTCGCGCCCAAGCTGACGATCGAGGATGCGCGGCTCGACCTGACCCAGCCCGCCGACCGGGTGCACGCGCGCCTTCGCGGCGTCACGCCCGAGCCGGGCGCGTTCGTGCTGCTCGGGATCGAGCGGTTCAAGATCCACGAGGCGCACCGCACGACAGGGGAGCCGCCGCTGCCGCCCGGAGCGGTCGAGGCGCGTGACCGCCGCGTCCTCGTCGGGACCGGCACGGACCCGCTGGAACTGATCACGGTGCAGCCCGCCGGCAAGCGCGCGATGCCCGCGGCCGACTGGCTGCGCGGCGCGGCCGGCGCCTCGGGCGCTGCGGTGGTGCTCTCGTGAGCGCGCAGCAGCGGCGCGGACCGTCCCGGCCGCAGCACACCGCGGTGCAGCCCGCCCGTCGGGTCGCCCTGGATGTGCTCACCGCCGTGCGCGAGTCCGACGCCTACGCCAACCTGCTGCTCCCGACCCGGATCGCCCGCGCGGCGCTGTCGACCGCCGACGCGGCGCTCGCGACCGAGCTCACGTACGGCACCCTGCGCATGCAGGGCTACTACGACCGCGTGATCGCCATCGCCGCGGGTCGCCCGGTCGACCGCATCGACCCTCCGCTGCTCGACGTGCTGCGGCTCGGCGCGCACCAGCTGCTGTCGACCCGCGTCGCGGCCCACGCCGCGGTGAACGAGTCCGTCGGGCTGGCGCGCGAGGTGGGGAGCCGCTCCGGCACCGGCTTCGTCAACGGCGTGCTGCGCGAGATCGGCCGGCACACGCCCGAGGAGTGGCGCGACCAGGTCGCGAGCCGGGCGAAGAACGAGGACGACCGCATCGCGGCGCTGGCGTCGCATCCCGTCTGGGTCGTGCGCGCACTGCGGCGGTCCCTCGAGGCGGAGGGACGCGTCGAGGAGCTCGAGGAGCTGCTGAAGGCCGACAACACCGCTCCGCGCGTCAACCTGATCGCACTGCCCGGACTCGCGTCCGAGCCGGACGATGCGCGCCCGGACCGGTTCTCTCCGCCCGGGTTCACCGTCGGCGGCGGCGACCCGCAGGGGCTGGTCGAGGAGTCCGGCGGCCGCATCCGCGTGCAGGACGAGGGGTCGCAGCTCGCGGCGCTCGCGTTGACGCGGGCGCAGCCGGTGCTCGAGGGGGAGCGGTGGCTCGACCTGTGCGCCGGTCCCGGCGGCAAGGCCGCCCTGCTCGCCGCGGAGGCGCTGGCCGGCGGTGCGACCCTCGTCGCCAACGAGCTCGTCCCGGCTCGGGCGGAGCTGGTGCGCCGGGCGCTCGCGCCCGTGCCGCTCGATGTGCCGGTGTGGGAGCTCGACGGCGTCGTAGTAGGTACCGAGCATCCCGAAGCCTTCGACCGCATCCTGCTCGACGCGCCCTGCACCGGCCTCGGCGCGCTGCGCCGCCGCCCGGAGGCGCGCTGGCGCAAGACGCCGCGCGACGTCGCCGAGCTGACCACGTTGCAGACCGCGCTGCTCGACTCCGCGATCGCGGCGCTCAAGCCGGGTGGACTGCTCGCCTACGTCACCTGCTCGCCGCACCTCGGCGAGACCCGCGGCATCGTCGCGTCCGCGCTGGAACGGCACGGCGACGTGCTCGAGCAGGAGGCCACGGCCGAGACGGTGCAGGCGCTCGCGAACGAGCGGCTCGACCTGGCGGGCGACCCGGCGACGGTGCAGCTCTGGCCGCACCGCCACACGACGGACGCCATGTTCATCGCGCTGCTCCGCAAACGCGCCGCGTAGCCGCCGCCTAGGCTGGGAGCATGGGACACGTCCGCATCAATCCGAGCATCCTGGCCGCAGACTTCGTCAACATGCAGAGCGAGGTGCAGCGCATCCGCACCGCCGATCTGGTGCACGTGGATGTGATGGACAACCACTTCGTCCCCAACCTGACCTTCGGCCCCCAGATGGTGGGCCGCATCCAGGACGTCAGCCCCATCCCGCTGGACGTGCACCTCATGATCGACGACCCCGACCGCTGGGCGCCCGGCTACGCGGAGCTCGGGGCGTACTCGGTGACGTTCCACGCGGAGGCGGCGCACGACCCGGTCGCCCTCGCCCGGAAGCTGCGGGCGATCGGCGCCCGCGCCGGCATCGCGGTGAAGCCCGGCACGGGCGTCGAGCGCTACCTCGACCTCCTGGAGGAGTTCGACCAGGTGCTCGTGATGACCGTCGAGCCCGGGTTCGGCGGCCAGTCGTTCATGCCCGAGACGATGCCGAAGCTGCAGGCGCTGCGCGCCGCCGTCGAGGCGCGCGGGCTCGACGTCTGGCTGCAGGTGGACGGCGGGATCACCGAGGAGACGATCGTCACGGCCGCCGCCGCGGGCGCCGACACGTTCGTCGCGGGCTCCAGCGTCTTCCGCGGCGAGCCCGCGGAGCGCATCGCCGCGCTCCGCGACGCCGCCTCCGCCCACGCCCACTGACCCGCGCCGGCCCCTCCAGCCCGTTCAGCCTCTCCCGCGCCTCCGCCCCGGCGCACATTCGTGCTGAATGCACCGAAATCGCGCCCCGCATCCCACATTCGTGACGAATGGCGCTTCCGTGACGTGCGCACATTCGTCACGAATGTCGCGTCGGCGCACCGACCCGCGCCCGGGCCGCCCGGCGCGCGGCGCCGCGGGCGGGGACGGTAGGGTAGCAGGGTGAAAACCTTCGACGACCTCTTCGCCGAGCTCACCGAGAAGGCCCGCACGCGTCCGGAGGGCTCGGGCACCGTCCGCGAGCTCGACAGCGGCGTGCACGGCATCGGGAAGAAGATCGTCGAGGAGGCCGCCGAGGTCTGGATGGCCGCCGAGTACGAGTCCGACGAGGCCCTGGCGGAAGAGGCGTCGCAGCTGCTCTACCACCTGCAGGTCCTGCTGCTCGCCAAGGGGCTGACCCCGGCCGACGTGTACCGACATCTGTGATGGCCTGACCCCATCCCGTCGTCCTCTCACGTCACGAAAGATCCCCCCATGCTGAAGATCGCCGTCCCCAACAAGGGCTCCCTCTCCGAGACCGCGGCGCAGATGCTGCACGAAGCCGGCTACGTCGGCCGCCGCGACCCCAAGGAGCTCATCGTCACCGACGCCCGCAACGGCGTCGAGTTCTTCTACCTGCGCCCGCGCGACATCGCCACCTACGTCGGTTCCGGCGCGCTCGACGTCGGCATCACCGGCCGCGACCTGCTGCTCGACTCCGGATCGTCGGCGGCGGAGATCAGCGCGCTCGACTTCGCCGCGTCCACGTTCCGTTTCGCCGGTCCGGCCGGCGTGTTCTCCGAGCTCGCCGACCTGGAGGGCAAGCGCGTCGCCACCAGCTACCCGGGACTCGTCGGCGCGTTCCTCGGCGAGCACGGCGTCTCCACCACCCTGATCAAGCTGGACGGCGCGGTGGAGTCCGCGGTCCGCCTGGGCGTCGCGGATGCGGTCGCCGACGTGGTGGAGACCGGCTCGACGCTCCGCAAGCAGGGCCTGGAGATCTTCGGCCCGGTGATCCTCGAGTCGGAGGCGGTGCTCATCTCGTCGCCCGCGCCGGCGTCGGGCGTCGACACGCTGGTCCGCCGCCTGCAGGGCGTCATGGTCGCCCGCCAGTACGTGCTGGTCGACTACAACCTCCCGGTGGCGCTGCTCGACCGGGCCGTCGCGCTCACGCCGGGCGTCGAGTCGCCGACCGTGTCGCCGCTGGGCGAGCCCGACTGGGTGGCCGTCCGCGTGATGATCAAGCGGGAGCAGACCAACCGCATCATGGACGACCTGTACGAGCTGGGCGCCCGCGCCATCCTGGTCACGTCCATCCACGCTGCGCGGATCTGATGAGCGTCTCGGTCCGGGTGATCCCCTGTCTCGACGTGGCCGCCGGCCGCGTGGTGAAGGGCGTCAACTTCCAGAACCTGCGCGACCAGGGCGACCCTGTCGAGCTGGCGCGCCGGTACTTCGAGCAGGGCGCCGACGAGCTGACCTTCCTGGATGTGACGGCCACCGTCGACGACCGCGCCACCACCTACGACGTGGTGCGCGCCACGGCCGAGCAGGTGTTCATCCCCCTGACGGTCGGCGGCGGCGTCCGCAGCCCGGAGGACGTGGCCAAGCTGCTCGGCCACGGCGCCGACAAGGTGGGCGTCAACTCGGCGGCCATCGCCCGTCCCGAGCTGATCGCCGAGATCGCCGACCGCTTCGGCGCCCAGGTGCTGGTGCTGTCGCTGGATGTGAAGCGCTCGGCGGCGACGCCGTCCGGTTTCGTCGTGACGACGCACGGCGGCCGCACCGAGACCGACCTCGACGCCCTGGAGTGGGCGGCTCGCGCGATCGAGCTGGGGGCGGGGGAGCTGCTCGTCAACTCGATCGACGCCGACGGCACCAAGGAGGGCTTCGACCTGGAGCTCATCCGCGAGATGCGTGCGATCAGCAGCGTCCCGGTGATCGCCTCGGGCGGGGCCGGCCGCGTGCAGGACTTCGTGCCCGCCATCGAAGCGGGGGCGGATGCGGTGCTCGCCGCGAGCGTGTTCCACCAGGGCGAGCTGACCATCGAACAGGTGAAGGACGAACTGGCCGCGGCCGGGATGGAGGTCCGCCGATGAATGCCACGAACGCCACGAACGGCGCGAACGCCAGCGGGACGAACGCCACGAACATCACCGACCCGGAGGCCGTGCTGGAGCGCATCCGCTTCACCGACGCCGGTCTGGTGCCCGCGATCATCCAGCAGTGGGACACCCGCGAGGTGCTCATGATGGGCTGGATGGACGCGGAGGCGTTCCGCCGCACGATGAGCGAGGGCCGCGTCACCTTCTGGTCGCGCTCCCGCAAGGAGTACTGGCGCAAGGGCGACACCTCCGGTCACGTGCAGTATGTGAAGGGCGTCGCGCTCGACTGCGACGGCGACACCCTCCTGGTGACCGTCGACCAGATCGGCGCCGCCTGCCACACCGGCACGCGGACGTGCTTCGACGCGGATGTGCTGGAGCCTGCGCTGGGCGCGAGTCCCGAGATCGAGGCGGCCGACCTGTGACCGGCGCCGCGATCGACACCGATGCCGCGACGACCACCCGGGCCGCGTTCGACGCCCTGGTCGCCGAGCACCGCGTGGTCCCGGTCGTCCGCGAGCTCTTCGCCGACGGCGAGACTCCTGTGGGCATCTACCGCAAGCTCGCCGCCGGCCGGCCGGGCACCTTCCTGCTGGAATCGGCCGAGCAGGGCGGCATCTGGTCCCGGTTCTCCTTCGTCGGCGCCGCCTCGTTCGGCGTGCTGACGCAGCAGGGGGACGACGTCCGCTGGCTCGACTACGGACTGCCCGCCGAGCGTGCGCTCGGGAGTGACGCCGTCGGGACCGATGGTGCGCTGCGGCCGCTGGACGCCCTCGCGGCGCTGCACGCGCGCTGGCAGACTCCGCGCATCCCGGGCCTGCCGCCGCTGACCGGCGGTCTCGTCGGCTTCATCGGCTGGGAGGCGATCCGGCAGATCGAGCGCCTGCCCGACGCCCCGCCGGCCGACATGGACGTCCCGGGTCAGGCGCTGGCGTTCGTCGCCGACCTCGTGGTGATCGACCACCGCACCGGCACCGTGAAGCTGATCGCCAACGCCCTCGCCGACGGTGCGGAGCAGACCGACGCCCTGTGGCGGGATGCGCAGGAGCGGCTGGACCGCATGCAGCGCGAGCTCGCGCAGCCGTCGGAGGCCTGGCTCGCGCACGTCGACCTCGCCACGCCCGCGGACCCGGTGTCGCGCACCCGGCGGGAGGACTTCCTCGCGTCGGTCGTGACCGCCAAGCAGCGGATCGTGGACGGCGACATCTTTCAGGTCGTCATCTCGCAGCGGTTCGAGCTGGAGTGCACTGCTCCGGCCCTCGACGTGTACCGGGTTCTGCGGGCGCTGAACCCGAGCCCGTACATGTACCTGCTGTCGCTGGAGAAGCCGGACGGCGAGCGGTACGAGATCGTCGGGTCGTCGCCCGAGGCGCTGGTGAAGGTGCAGGAGGGACGCGCGTTCACGCATCCCATCGCCGGCTCCCGGCCGCGCGGCGCGACCCCGGAGGAGGACCTCGACCTTGAGACGTCGCTCCTCGCCGACGACAAGGAGCGTGCGGAGCACCTCATGCTCGTCGACCTGGCCCGCAACGACCTGCTCAAGGTGTGCGAGGCCGGCACGGTCGAGGTCACCGAGTTCATGCGCATCGAGCGGTTCAGCCACATCATGCACATCGTGTCGTCCGTCGAGGGCGACCTGCGGCCGGACGCCACAGCCGTCGACGCCTTCCGGGCGACGTTCCCCGCCGGGACGCTGTCGGGTGCGCCGAAGCCCATGGCGCTGCGCATCATCGACGAGCTGGAGCCCGCCCAGCGCGGCGTCTACGGCGGCGTGATCGGTTACTTCGACTTCGCCGGCGACGCCGACCTGGCCATCGCCATCCGCACCGCCACGATCATGGGCGGCGTCGCGCGCGTCCAGGCGGGCGGGGGACTGGTCGCCGACTCGGTGCCGGAGAGCGAGTTCCAGGAGTCGCAGAACAAGGCGGCGGCGCCGCTGCGCGCGGTGGCGGTCGCCAACGCGATGCGCCCGGTGCCGCGGGACGGCGACCGGTGACCGGCCGCCGCGCCAAGTACTCGACGATGCTGCTCCTCGTCGTGGGGAGCGGTCTCGCCCTCCTCGCGGCGACGCAGCCGTGGTTCACCATCCGGCTCACCGACACGGCCGAGCACTCGAGCACCGTCGCCGTGGCAGGGTCGACCGCCGCTCCGGCGCTCACGGCCCTGGCACTGGCCGGCCTCGCGCTGACCGCCGCGCTGGCGATCGCGGGGCCGGTGTTCCGGATCGTCCTGGCGCTGCTGGGGGTCCTGCTCGGCGTCTCGGTGCTCATCTCGGCGATCACCGCGGTGTCGGATGCGGTGCGCGCGTCCGTGTCGGCGATCACGACGGCGACCGGGGTGGCGGGCGACGCGTCCATCCGCCGCTTGGTGCACTCCGTCGACACCCAGCTGTGGCCGTGGGTCGCCGTGGCCGGCGGGGTGCTCATCGTGCTCGCCTCGGCGGCCGCGGTGGTCTTCTCCCGGCTCTGGCCGGGCGCGTCGCGCAAGTACCAGACCCGGTTCGCCGGCGAGGACGGCCGCTCGGTCGAGGAGATCGCCTCCACCGGTGCCGGGGACGCCGACGAGATGGCGGATGCGGCCGGCCCAGATCGCGCCGCGCACCCCGCGGAGGCGCCCGCGCGCGGCGACGACGAGACGGACGCCGACACGCCCGACGAGCCCAGGACGCTCGACCGCGACACCGCGATCGACAGCTGGGACGAGCTCACCCGCGGCGACGACCCCACCAAGTGAGCCCCGCCGCGAACCACTAGACTGGACGCGTTCCATCCCCTCGTGCGTGCCGTCGGGCGCGCACCCGACATGCAGGAGTCCCATGAGCAGCGAGTCAGTCGAGCCCGGTCACGGTCACTCGCCGGCGGCATGGACGGCCGTGATCATCATGCTCGTCGCCTTCACCATCGGCGCCGTCGCGTTCTTCTTCGACGCGCCGATCATCGTGTGGGCGGCGGCCGGTCTCGCCATCATCGGTCTGATCGTCGGCTGGATCATGAAGCGCGCCGGCTACGGAGTGGGCGGCTCCAAGTACACCCCGAAGGGCCACTGATCCGTGCTCGCCGACCTCGTCGCCGGCGCGCTGGAAGACGCTGACCGGCGCCGCGCCGAGCGGCCGCTGGCCCAGGTGGAGGCCGAGGCGCTCGCGCGTCCCGCGGCCCTCGACGCCCTCGCGGCGCTCGCTCCGGCGGACCGCGTCAAGATCATCGCCGAGGTGAAGCGCGCGAGCCCGTCCCGCGGGTCGCTCGCCGACATCGCCGACCCGGCCGCACTGGCCGTCTCGTACGAGACCGGCGGGGCCAGCGCGATCAGCGTGCTGACCGAGGAGCGCCGCTTCCGCGGCTCCCTCGCCGATCTCGAGGCCGTCCGTGAGGCGGTCTCGATCCCGGTGCTCCGCAAGGAGTTCGTCGCCGATCCGTACCAGGTGTTCGAAGCCCGCGCCGCGGGCGCCGACCTGGTGCTGCTCATCGTCGCCGCGCTCGACCAGCAGCGGCTCGTCGAGCTGCACGGGCTGATCACCGAGCTCGGCATGACCAGCCTGGTGGAGGCGCACACGGCCGACGAGCTCAGCCGTGCGCTCGACACAGGCGCCGGTCTCGTGGGCGTCAACGCCCGCGACCTCACAACGTTCGAGCTGGATCGGGACCTGTTCGGCCTCCTGGCCGACCGCATCCCGTCCGGCGTCATCCGCGTGGCGGAGTCTGCCGTGAAGACGGCCGGCGACGTCGCGCACTACCGGGCGGCGGGCGCCGATGTGGTGCTCGTCGGCGAGGCGCTCGTCACGAGCGACCCCGTCGCGACGCTCGGAGAGTTCCTGGGAGTCTGATGTCCCTCCGCACTGAGCAGGGTCCGTACTTCGGCGACTTCGGCGGGCGGTTCGTCCCCGAGTCGCTGGTCGCAGCGCTCGACGAGCTGTCGGCGGCGTGGGAGGAGGCGAAGGCCGACCCCGCGTTCCATGCCGAGCTGGACGAGCTGCACCGCAGCTACACCGGCCGCCCGTCGATCATCACGGAGGTGCCGCGCTTCGCCGAGCACGCCGGCGGCGCGCGCATCATCCTGAAGCGCGAGGACCTCAACCACACCGGGTCGCACAAGATCAACAACGTGCTGGGCCAGGCCATCCTCACCAAGCGCATCGGCAAGACCCGCGTGATCGCGGAGACCGGCGCCGGCCAGCATGGCGTCGCCACCGCGACCGCGGCCGCGCTGTTCGGCCTCGAGTGCACCATCTACATGGGCGAGGTCGACACCGAGCGCCAGGCCCTCAACGTCGCCAGGATGCGCCTGCTCGGCGCCGAGGTGGTGGCCGTCAAGACCGGCTCGCGCACCCTGAAGGACGCGATCAACGACGCGATGCGCGACTGGGTCACCAACGTCGAGCACACCAACTACATCTTCGGCACGGTCGCAGGCCCCCACCCGTTCCCGGCGATGGTGCGCGATCTGCAGAAGATCATCGGCGAGGAGGCGCGCGAGCAGGTGCTCGCGCTGACCGGCCGGCTCCCGGACGCGGTCGCCGCGTGCGTCGGAGGCGGCTCGAACGCGATGGGCATCTTCCACGCCTTCCTGGACGACGAGGATGTGCGCCTGCTCGGCTTCGAGGCGGGCGGCGAGGGCGCGGAGACCCCGCGCCACGCGGCCACGATCACCAAGGGCCGCCCGGGCGTGCTGCACGGCGCCCGCTCGATGCTGCTGCAGGACGAGGACGGCCAGACCATCGAATCGCACTCGATCTCGGCGGGCCTCGACTACCCGGGCGTCGGTCCGGAGCATGCCTGGCTGGCCCAGATCGGCCGCGCCGAGTACCGCCCGGTCTCCGACGCCGACGCGATGGAGGCGCTCCGCCTGCTCAGCCGCACCGAGGGCATCATCCCCGCCATCGAGTCCTCGCACGCCCTGGCCGGCGCGCTGGCGCTCGGGCGCGAGCTCGGCCCGGACGGGATCGTCCTGGTGAACCTCAGCGGCCGCGGCGACAAGGACATGGAGACCGCCGGCCGCTACTTCGACCTCCTCGACGCCGGCGCGGTGCAGTCGTGAGCGCGGTCGTCGGGAGCCGTGTCGCCGACGTCATCGCCCGGCGCAACGCCGAGGCCGCCGGCGCCCTCGTGGGCTACCTGCCCGCGGGCTTCCCCGACCTGCGCACCAGCGTGGACGCGGCGGTCGCCCTGGCGGAGAACGGCGTCGACGTCATCGAGCTCGGCCTGCCCTACTCCGACCCGGTGATGGACGGCGCGGTCATCCAGGCCGCCACCCAGCAGGCGCTCGGCGCCGGCTTCCGCCTGCGCGACGGCTTTACCGCCGTGCGCGAGATCACGGCCCGGGTCGACATCCCCGTCCTCGTGATGACCTATTGGAACCCGGTGCTGCAGTACGGCGTCGACCGGTTCGCCGACGACCTCGTCGAGGCCGGGGGAGCCGGGCTGATCACGCCCGACCTCATCCCGGACGAGGGCGCCGACTGGCTCGCCGCCTCCGACCGCGCCGGGCTCGACCGCGTCTTCCTCGCGGCGCCCAGCTCGACCGACACGCGGCTCAAGCAGGCCGTCGACGCGAGCCGCGGCTTCGTCTACGCCGTCTCGACCATGGGCATCACGGGCGCCCGGACGGATGTGGATGCGGCGGCGCGCACGCTCGTCGGCCGCCTCCGCGACGCGGGCGCGACCAGCGCGTGCGTCGGGCTCGGCATCTCGTCCGCGGCGCAGGTCGCCGAGGTGCTCGAGTACGCCGACGGCGCGATCGTCGGATCGGCGCTGGTCAAGGCGCTCGGCGACGGCGGCGTCGCCGAGGCCGGCCGCGTGGCCGCGGCCCTGGCCGGTGGCACGAGCCGCTCCTGACCGCGTTCTAGACTGAACGGGCGACGCGCGACGTTCCGCGTCGCATCCCCATGATCGAAAGGTAGTCATCCGGTGGCCCTGACCATGAGCAGCTGGTTCGCCAGCATCCCCAGCCCCGGGCCGGAGTGGCAGCAGATCCCGATCGACATCTTCGGGCTGCACTGGCGCATCCAGACGTACGCCATCATGATCCTGATCGGCATCGTCATCGCGGCGATGTGGACCTCCCGCCGCCTCACCAAGCGCGGCGCCGAGCCGGGTGTCATCCTCGACATCCTGATCCCGGTGGTCGTGCTCGGCATCGTCGGAGCCCGCCTCTACCACGTGGTCACGCACCCCGGCGACTACTTCTACCCGGGCGCCGACCTCTGGAAGGTCTTCGCGATCTGGGAGGGCGGCAACGCCATCTTCGGCTCGCTGCTCGGCGGCGCCGTCGGCGCCTGGATCGGCTGCCGCTGGACGGGCATCCGCTTCTGGACCTTCGCCGACGCCCTCGCCCCGGCGCTGCTGCTCGCGCAGGCGATCGGACGCCTCGGCAACTGGTTCAACCAGGAGCTGTTCGGCCTCCCGACCGACCTGCCGTGGGGGCTGCAGATCGACTCCGGCAACAAGGCCATCCCGGTCGGGCTGCCCGACGGCACGCTGTTCCAGCCGCTCTTCCTGTACGAGATCATCTGGAACGTCATCGGCGTCGTGCTGCTCGTCCTGATCGAGCGGAAGTGGCACCTGCAGTGGGGCAAGCTGTTCGCTCTGTACCTGGTCTGGTACGGCGTCGGCCGGTCCTACCTCGAGTCGATCCGCATCGACCCGAGCGAGTTCTCGCTCCTCGGCATCCCGACCAACGTCTGGGCCGCCTTCGTCGCGGTCGTGCTGGGCCTCGTGATCTTCTACGTGCAGTCCGGCCGTCACCCCGGAATCGAGCCCAGCCCGTACCGGCCGGGTCGTGAATGGGTGCGGCCGGATGCTGAGGTAGACTCTGACGACACGGACCTGGACGAGAAGGACACCACCGACGACGACGGTGTGCCTGCCGGGTCCGCTTCGGCCAAGGCCACAAGCCCCACGAACGGATGAAACCCGACGGCTCGAAGTAACCACCGTCGAGGCGATCCCACGCACCTGACCGCACCGGACGGGGCCACACACGGCCCCCGGCGAGCGGCGGAATCCACAGCCCGGGCCGATGGCGTCCCCGCACCCAACATCCCCACATCCACGACACTGTGAGGACGGTCGACAGATGGCGCTCACGCCTCCCCATTCCCGCTTCGGGACCGTGCCAGGCCCGCAGGGCCTGTACGACCCTGCCCACGAGAAGGACGCCTGCGGTCTCGCCATGGTCGCGACCCTCCGCGGCACGGCCGGGCACGACATCATCGACGCCGCGCTCGAGGCGCTGCGTCACCTGGAGCACCGCGGCGCGGTCGGCTCCGACGCCGGCACCGGTGACGGCGCGGGCATCATCACCCAGGTCCCGGACGCGTTCCTGCGCGCCGTCGCCGGGTTCGAGCTGCCGGCCGCCGGTCGCTACGCCGTCGGCAACGCGTTCCTCCCGAACGACGACGCCGAGCGCGCCGAGGTCAAGGCGGCCATCGAGGCGATCGCCGGCGAGCACGAGCTGACGGTGCTGGGCTGGCGCGAGGTGCCGGTCCGTCCCGAGGAGCTCGGCACGCTCGCGCGGCAGGCCATGCCCGCCATCGAGCAGCTGTTCGTCGCCTCCACGCGGGTGGGGGACGACGGCGAGCCGGTCTCCGGCATCGCGATCGATCGGCAGACCTTCTTTCTGCGCAAGCGCGCCGAGCGCGAGCTCGACCTGTACTTCTCGTCGCTGTCGAGCCGCACGCTCGTCTACAAGGGCATGGTGACGACGCTCCAGCTGGAGCCGTTCTATCCCGACCTGTCGGACGAGCGCTTCGCCTCCAAGCTCGCGCTGGTGCACTCCCGCTACTCCACGAACACGTTCCCGTCGTGGCCGCTGGCGCAGCCGTTCCGGATGATCGCCCACAACGGCGAGATCAACACCGTGCAGGGCAACCGCAACTGGATGCGCGCGCGCCAGTCGCAGCTGGAGAGCGAGCTTCTCGGCGACCTGCGCCCGATCTTCCCGATCGTCACGCCGGGCGCGAGCGACTCGGCTTCGTTCGACGAGGTCGTGGAGCTCATCTCGCTGAGCGGCCGCCCGCTGCCGCACGCCGTCATGATGATGGTGCCGGAGGCGTGGGAGAACCAGACCGAGATCGACCCGGTCCGCCGCGCGTTCTACGAGTACCACTCGATGCTCATGGAGCCGTGGGACGGCCCCGCCGCGATCGTCTTCACCGACGGCTCCCTCGTCGGCGCGACCCTCGACCGCAACGGGCTGCGTCCCGGCCGGTACGTCGTGACGAACGACGGGCTCGTCGTGCTCGCCTCCGAGATCGGCGTGCTCGACATCGACCCGAGCCGCGTGGTCCGCAAGGGCCGCCTCCGCCCCGGTCGCATGTTCCTCGTCGACACGGTCGCCGGCCGGCTGATCGAGGACGAGGAGATCAAGTCCGAGCTCGCCGCCGGCGCGCCCTACGGGGAGTGGCTCGACGAGGGCAGGATCAACCTCAAGGACCTCCCGGAGCGCGAGCACATCGTCCACACCCCGGCGTCGATCGTGCGCCGCCAGCGGACGTTCGGCTACACCGAGGAGGAGGTCCGCATCCTCCTGAAGCCGATGGCGACCACCGGCGCGGAGCCGCTCGGCGCGATGGGCTCGGACACGCCGGTCGCGGTGCTCTCCGAGCGCCCGCGCCTGCTCTTCGACTACTTCACGCAGCAGTTCGCCCAGGTGACGAACCCCCCGCTCGACTCGATCCGCGAAGAGGTCGTCACCTCGCTCAAGCTGGGCCTCGGCCCCGAGCGGAACCTGCTGACCGCCGGTCCCGAGCACGCCAAGCAGGTCGTGCTCGACTTCCCGGTGATCGACAACGACGAGCTGGCGAAGATCCAGCACATCGACCCGCGCCCGGGCAGCCGCCTGACCACGACCGTCCGCGGCCTGTACCGGTCGGACGCCGGACCGGACGCGCTCGAGCGCCGGCTGGCCGAGATGTGCGACGAGGTCGACGAGGCGATCGCGGCCGGCGCGCAGTTCATCGTGCTGAGCGACCGCGACTCCACGAAAGACCTGGCGCCCATCCCGTCGCTGCTCATGCTCGCCGCGGTGCACCACCACCTGATCCGCTCCGAGACCCGCATGAAGGCCGGTCTCATCGTGGAGGCGGGTGACGTGCGCGAGGTGCACCACGTCGCGCTGCTGATCGGCTACGGCGCCTCGGCGATCAACCCGTACCTCGCGATGGAGACCTGCGAGGAGCTCGTCCGCAGCGGCATGATCACCGGCGTCACGCCCGAGAAGGCCGTCAAGAACGTGATCAAGGCGCTCGGCAAGGGCGTGCTCAAGATCATGTCCAAGATGGGCATCTCGACCGTCTCGTCGTACGCCGGCGCCCAGGCGTTCGAGGCCGTCGGCCTCAGCCAGGAGTTCGTCGACCAGTACTTCACCGGCACCACCAGCAAGCTCGGCGGCGTCGGGATCGACGTGATCGCGGCCGAGAACCTGGCACGCCACGAGAGCGCCTACCCGGCGGAGGGCGCCGCGCTGGCGCACGAGCGCCTGGCGACCGGCGGCGAGTACCAGTGGCGCCGCGACGGCTCGCCGCACCTGTTCAACCCGGAGACGGTGTTCCGCCTGCAGCACGCGACGCGTACCCGGCGCTACGACGTCTTCCGCGAGTACACCCGGCTGGTCGACGACCAGGCCGAGTCGCTGATGACCCTGCGCGGGATGTTCTCGCTCAAGACGGGCGAGCGGCCCCCGGTCCCGATCGACGAGGTCGAGTCGGTGGAGTCCATCGTCAAGCGGTTCTCCACGGGCGCCATGAGCTACGGCTCGATCTCGCAGGAGGCGCACGAGACGCTCGCGATCGCCATGAACCGGCTCGGCGCCAAGTCGAACACCGGTGAGGGCGGCGAGGACCTCGACCGCCTGCTCGACCCGGAGCGCCGCAGCGCGATCAAGCAGGTCGCGTCCGGCCGGTTCGGCGTGACGTCGATGTACCTGACGCACGCCGACGACATCCAGATCAAGCTCGCCCAGGGTGCGAAGCCGGGGGAGGGCGGCCAGCTGCCGCCCACCAAGGTGTACCCGTGGGTCGCCCGCACCCGTCACGCGACCGCGGGCGTCGGTCTGATCTCGCCGCCCCCGCACCACGACATCTACTCGATCGAAGACCTCAAGCAGCTCATCTTCGACCTGAAGCGCGCCAACCCGGGCGCCCGCATCCACGTCAAGCTCGTCTCCGAGTCGGGCATCGGCGCGGTCGCGGCGGGCACCGCCAAGGCGCTGGCCGACGTCATCCTGGTCTCCGGGCACGACGGCGGCACGGGAGCCTCTCCGGTGAACTCGCTGAAGCACGCGGGCACGCCGTGGGAGCTGGGCCTCGCCGAGACCCAGCAGACGCTGATGCTGAACGGGATGCGCGAGCGCGTCGTCGTGCAGGTCGACGGCCAGCTGAAGACCGGCCGCGACGTCATCGTCGGTGCGCTGCTCGGCGCGGAGGAGTTCGGCTTCGCGACCGCGCCGCTCGTCGTCTCGGGCTGCATCATGATGCGCGTCTGCCACCTCGACACCTGCCCGGTCGGCGTCGCCACGCAGAACCCGGAGCTCCGTGCCCGGTTCTCGGGCAAGCCGGAGTTCGTGGTCAACTTCTTCGAGTTCATCGCGGAGGAGGTGCGCGAGTACCTCGCCGCCCTCGGCTTCCGCTCGCTCGACGAGGCGATCGGCCACGCCGAGCTTCTCGACGTGGACCGCGCGATCGACCACTGGAAGGCGTCCGGCCTCGACCTGTCGCCCATCCTGCACGGCCCGGCGTTCGGTCCGGAGGCGCCGCGGCGCAACGGCCGCACGCAGGACCACGAGCTGGAGCGGCACTTCGACGTGCAGCTGATCGAGGCGGCACACGACGTGCTGGAGCACGGCGGCCACCTGGAGCTGTCCCTCCCGATCCGCAACACCGAGCGCGCCGTCGGCACGATGCTCGGCCATGAGGTGACCCTGCGCCACGGCGAGAACGGGCTGCCGACGGGATCGATCGACATCACGCTGACCGGCTCGGCCGGCCAGTCGCTCGGTGCGTTCCTCCCGGCGGGCATCACGCTGCGGCTGGAGGGCGACTCCAACGACTACGTCGGCAAGGGCCTGTCCGGCGGCCGCATCGTCGTCCGCCCGCCGCGGGACAGCGTGTTCCCGGCCGAGCGCAACGTCATCGCGGGCAACGTGATCGGCTACGGCGCGACGCAGGGCAGCATGTTCATCCGCGGCATCGTGGGGGAGCGGTTCCTGGTCCGCAACTCGGGCGCGACCGCGGTCGTCGAGGGCGTGGGCGACCACGCGCTCGAGTACATGACCGGCGGCCTCGCCGTGATCCTCGGCGGGACGGGTCGCAACCTGGGCGCCGGGATGTCCGGCGGCACGGCGTACGTCTACGACCTGAAGCCCGAGCGCGTGAACCGCGACGCGCTCGCGAGCGGCGAGCTGGAGCTCCTGCCGCTCGGCAGCGCCGACATCGAGATCGTGCGCGACCTGCTCGAGCAGCACGTCGCGGAGACCGGCTCGGCGCTGGCGACGGGGATGCTCGAGGACTTCGACGCGACCGTCGCGAAGTTCGTCAAGGTGCTGCCGCGCGACTACGCGGCCGTGCTGCAGATGCGTCAAGAAGCCGTCGACGAGGGACTCGACCCCGACGGCGACATCGTGTGGAACAGGATTCTGGAGGTGACCGGTGGCTGACCCGAAGGGCTTTCTGAAGGTGACCGAGCGCGAGCTGCCGAAGCGCCGCCCGGTCTCGGTCCGGCTGATGGACTGGAAAGAGGTCTACGAGGCCCAGGACCCGGCGCAGCTGCGCCGGCAGGCGGGCCGCTGCATGGACTGCGGCGTCCCGTTCTGCCACTCGGGCTGCCCGCTGGGCAACCTCATCCCCGAGTGGAACGACCTCATGTGGCGCGGGGAGGGCCGTCAGGCCATCGACCGCCTGCACGCGACCAACAACTTCCCGGAGTTCACGGGCCGCCTGTGCCCGGCGCCGTGCGAGTCGTCGTGCGTGCTCGGCATCAATCAGCCGGCCGTCACGATCAAGCAGGTCGAGGTCTCGATCATCGACCAGGCGTGGCAGAACGGCTGGGTGCAGCCGCACCCGCCGGAGCGCCTGACCGGCAAGACCGTCGCCGTCGTCGGCTCGGGCCCCGCCGGCCTCGCCGCCGCCCAGCAGCTGACCCGTGCCGGCCACACGGTGGCCGTGTACGAGCGCGACGACCGCATCGGCGGCCTGCTGCGCTACGGCATCCCGGACTTCAAGATGGAGAAGAAGCACCTGGAGGCGCGGCTCAACCAGATGATGGCCGAGGGCACCCGCTTCCGTGCGGGCGTCGACATCGGCACCGACATCAGCTGGGACGACCTGCGCGCCCGGTACGACGCGGTCGTCGTCGCGACCGGCGCCATGGTGCCGCGCGACCTGCCGATCCCGGGGCGCGAGCTCTCGGGCGTCCACTTCGCCATGGAGTACCTGGTGCAGCAGAACAAGGTGGGCGCCGGCGACCAGATCGCCGACCAGATCACCGCCGACGGCAAGCACGTCGTCGTCCTCGGCGGCGGCGACACCGGCGCCGACTGCATCGGCACCGCGCACCGCCAGGGCGCCGCGAGCGTCACCAACCTGGCCATCGGCAAGCAGCCGCCGGCGGAGCGCCCCGAGCACCAGCCGTGGCCCACCACGCCGACGCTGTTCGAGGTCCAGTCGGCGCACGAGGAGGGCGGCAAGCGCGAGTACCTCGCGTCGACCGTCGAGTTCGTGGCGAACGAGTTCGGCGAGGTCCGCGCGCTGCGCGTGGCCGAGACCGAGTACCTCGACGGACGCCGCGTGCCGAAGGCCGGCACCGAGCGCGAGATCCCCGCCGACCTGGTGCTGCTGGCCCTCGGGTTCACCGGCCCGGAGCAGCAGGACCTCTCCTCGCAGCTGGGCCTGCCGTTCGACCAGCGCGGCAACGTCGCGCGCGACGGCCAGTACCAGACGGAGCAGGAGGGCGTCTTCGTGGCCGGTGACGCCGGGCGCGGTCAGTCCCTCATCGTGTGGGCAATCGCAGAGGGCCGGGCAGCGGCGGCCGCCGTGGACCGGTATCTTGAAGGGGAGACGCAGTTGCCGTCTCCGATCCGTCCCACCGACCGCGGCATCCTCGTCTGAGCGAGGCGATGCCCGCACGACCGGGCGCCACCACGAAATCACGCGCCGTCGGCGCAGAATCACGGAGCGAACAGAAAAGCATGAGAAGGGCCAAAATCGTCGCGACCCTCGGGCCGGCGACCTCCAGCTACGACAACATCCGCGCGATCATCGACGCGGGTGTGGACGTGGCCCGCATGAACCTGAGCCACGGCAGCTACGAAGTGCACGAGGCGGTCTACGCGAACGTGCGCAAGGCCGCCGATGACGCGGGCAAGCCGGTCGCTGTCCTCGTCGACCTCCAGGGCCCGAAGATCCGACTCGGCAAGTTCGAGGCCGGCCCTTACGAGCTCGCCGAGGGCGACATCTTCAAGATCACCACCGAGGACATCATCGGCACGAAGGAGATCTCCTCGACCACCTTCAAGGGCCTGCCCGACGACGTGAAGCCGGGCGACTACCTGCTGATCGACGACGGCAAGGTCCGCGTCCGCGTGGTGGAGGTCGACGGCCCGGTGGTCACCACCGAGGTGATCGTGGCCGGTCCCGTCTCGAACAACAAGGGCATCAACCTCCCGGGCGTCGCCGTGAACGTCCCGGCGCTGTCCGAGAAGGACGAGGCCGACCTGCGCTGGGGCCTCAAGCTCGGCGCCGACCTGATCGCCCTGTCGTTCGTGCGGAACGCCAAGGACATCGAGCGCGTGCACGAGATCATGGCGGAGGAGGGGCGCAAGATCCCCGTCGTCGCCAAGGTCGAGAAGCCGCAGGCGGTGGATGCGCTGGAGGAGATCATCGAGGCGTTCGACGCCATCATGGTCGCCCGTGGCGACCTCGGTGTGGAGCTCCCGCTCGAGGCGGTCCCGATCGTGCAGAAGCGCGCGGTCGAGCTGGCCCGCCGCGCCGCCAAGCCCGTCATCGTCGCGACGCAGATGCTCGAGTCCATGATCTCGAGCCCCGTGCCGACCCGTGCCGAGACCTCGGACGTCGCGAACGCGGTGCTCGACGGTGCGGACGCGGTCATGCTCTCCGGCGAGACCAGCGTCGGCGAGTACCCGACGGTCACCGTTCAGACCATGGCGCGCATCGTCACGTCCACCGAGGAGCACGGTCTGGAGCGCATCCAGCCGCTCGGCACCCGGCCGCGCACCCAGTCGGGCGCGATCACGCTGGCCGCTGTCGAGGTCGCGGACTTCGTCGAGGCCAAGTTCCTCTGCGTGTTCACCGAGTCGGGGGAGTCGGCCCGCCGCATGGCCCGCCTGCGCAACAAGATCCCGATCCTGGCTTTCACGCCCGAGGAGTCGGTCCGCCGCCGCATGTCGCTGTTCTGGGGCGTCGAGTCCTTCGTCGTCGGCCGCGTCACCCACACCGACCAGATGGTCGCGCAGGTGGACGAGGCGCTCAAGTCGACCGGCCGTGCCGTCGACGGCGACAAGGTGATCATCATCTCCGGCTCCCCTCCCGGGATCCCCGGAACCACCAACGACATCCGCGTGCACAAGGTCGGCGACGTCCTCTAGCACCGGTCCAAGAGGCCCCGCTCCGTGCGGGGCCTCTTGCATGTCGTCCCCAGGTATGACGCGGCGTCCGACCAGGGGATGAACTCCCGTTCTCCCATGGAACCCGGAGGGTCGGCGGGGGTGCTTCGCGCGTATCCTCGGGCTATGGAACACCGTTGGATGCGCTGGGCGCCCGCCGTCGTCGTCCCCGTGGCGATCGCCGCGGCCGTGATCGTCGCGCCCCTCGCGGCGGGGGCGAGCGACCTCCCCGTGAAGTCGCCGGCGGACGTGCTCCGCCTCGTCGCCGCGAGCGACACCCGCTCCTTCTCCGGCACCGTCGAGCAGAGCTCCGAGCTGGGGCTGCCGAGCCGGCCGTCCACCTCGTCGTCCTCCACGTCCGACGACGCGAGCGCCGCGAACCTCCTCGAACTTGCCCTGGCGGACCACACCGCGAAGGTGTGGGTCGACGGGCCGACGCGTGTGCACGTCCAGGTGCTCGACAAGCTGGCCGAGCGGGACGCGATCCGCAACGGCTCCGACGTGTGGCTGTACCAGTCGGCCAAGAAGCAGGTCGCGCACGCGACGCTGCCCTCCCGCACCGCAGAGCCCGCCACCCCGGACGCCACAACGCTGACGCCCTCGGCCATGGCGCAGCGCTTCCTGGATGCGGTCGACCCCTCGACCTCGGTGACGCTCGGTGACCCGGTGCGGGTCGCCGACCGCGACGCCTACGACCTGGTGCTGACGCCGAAGACGGACGCGACCCTCGTCGGCTCGGTGTCGATCGCCGTCGACGGCAAGACCGGCATCCCGCTCAAGGTATCGGTGCTCGCCCGCGGGGCGACCACTCCGGCGTTCGAGGCCGGGTTCACGGCGTTCAGCACCGACAAGCCCGACGCCTCCCTGTTCTCCTTCACGCCACCGAAGGGCGCGACCGTCTCGGAGCACAAGCTCCCGACGCGCGACGGAGCCGCACATCCCTCGGCCGGGCACCCGAAGCCGACGGTGACGGGCAGTGGATGGTCGACGATCGTCGCCCTCCCGGCCGGCTCCGCGCCCGCCTCGCTGACGGACGACCCGCCGGTCGCCCAGCTGACCCAGCCGGTCGACGGAGGGCGTGCCCTCAGCTCGTCGCTGGTCTCGGTGCTGGTGACCCCGGACGGGCGCGTGCTCGCCGGCGCGGTCCCCGTGTCCGCCCTGCAGGCGGCGGCCGCCGCACCCGCGCGGTGACCGACGCGGCGATCGCGACCAGCGGCCTCACCAAGCGCTTCCGGTCGCGGGCGGTCGTCGACGGCCTCGACCTGAACGTGCCGCGTGGGTCCGTGTTCGGCTTCCTCGGCCCGAACGGCTCGGGCAAGACCACGACCATCCGGATGCTGCTGGGCCTGATCGCGCCGTCGGCAGGCGACATCCAGGTGCTCGGTGAGCGGATGCCCGACCGCGGCTCCCGCATCCTGCCCCGGGTGGGCGCACTGGTCGAGGGCCCGGCATTCGCGCCGTACCTCTCCGGCACCGCCAACCTGGTCCGCCGCGACACCGCCGACCGCTACGCCCCGCGCGCGACGCGCACCGCCCGGGTGACGGCCGCGCTCGACCGCGTCGGGCTCGCGCACGCGGCCGGCAAGCACGTCCGGGCGTACTCGCTCGGCATGAAGCAGCGGCTCGGCATCGCCGGCGCGCTGCTGACCGACCGCGACCTCCTGGTGCTCGACGAGCCGACCAACGGCCTCGACCCGCAGGGGACGCGCGAAGTGCGATCCCTGGTCCGCTCGCTGGCCGACGAGGGGACGACGGTGTTCGTCTCCAGCCACCTGCTCGCCGAGATCGAGCAGGTGTGCACGCATGCCGCCATCATGCGCGCCGGGCGGCTGGTCGCGCAGGGCTCGCTCGACGAGCTGCGGCGCGGCTCGGGCCCGCGGGTGGCCGTCGAGACGCCGGACACCTCCCTGGCGATCGGTGTGCTGAACCGTCTCGGACTGGACGCGGTGGCGACCGGCTCGGGCGTGGAGGCGTCGCTGTCCCATCCCGGGCCGGCGGCTGAGGACCTGTCGGCGGCGCTCGTCCGTGACGGCGTGCGGCTCCGCGGGTTCGCCGTGCGGTCGTCCAGCCTGGAGGAGCGGTTCGTCGAGCTCACGGGGGAGGGATTCGATGTCGAGCAGTGACGCGGTCGGAGGGTCCGGCGCGGCCGTGGCGGCGCCGTCCGCGGCTGTCGAGGCGCGGGTGGATGCGTCCCGCCGGGAGCGCCCGTCCGCGGGCTGGGCGCTGCTCGGCTCGGAGCTGTCGGTGATGTTCCGCCGCTGGCGCACCTACGCGATGCTCGCGGCCCTGGCGGCCGTGCCCATCCTGATCGCCGTCGCCGTGCGGCTCACGGGCGGCAGCTCGCGCGGGCCCGCGTTCCTGAACGAGATCAGCAGCAACGGGCTCTTCGTCGCCTTCACAGCGCTGGTCGTCTGCGTCCCGCTGTTCCTGCCGCTGACGATCGGCGTGGTCGCGGGCGACACGATCGCGGGGGAGGCGAGCCACGGCACCCTGCGCTATCTCGTGATCGCGCCGGCCGGACGGCTCCGGCTGCTCGCGGTCAAGTACGCGGGCAGTGCAGTGTTCTGCATCGCCGCGGCCCTGGTGGTCGGGGTGGCGGGGGCGCTGATCGGGACGCTGCTGTTCCCGATCGGCCCGGTGACCCTGCTGTCGGGGGTGCAGGTCAGTCTGGGGGATGCGTACCTCCGACTGGCGCTGATCGCGCTGTACATCGTGGTGTCGCTGCTGGGGCTGTGCGCGATCGGGCTGTTCCTGTCCACGCTGACCGACGTCCCGGTCGGGGCCATGGCCGCCACCGCCGTCCTCGCGGTGATGTCGCAGGTGCTCGACCAGCTGCCGCAGCTCGACGCGCTGCACCCGTGGCTGTTCAGCCACTACTGGCTCGGCTTCGGCGACTTCCTGCGCCAGCCACTCGCCTGGGACTCGTTCACGTCGAACGCCGTCCTCCAGCTCGGCTACATCGCCGTCTTCGGCGCCCTCGCCGTCGGCCGCTTCACCACCAAAGACATCCTCAGCTGACCCTCGGCGTCCCCCCCTCCGTCGAGTACACGAAAAGTGCCCGCTCCGACCGCCTTTTGCGTGCACTTTTCGTGTACTCGACGGTGGGTGGGAGGTGCGGGGTCAGGGGACCGATTCGGCGGTCTGCTCGAGGGGGGAGCGGGGCTGCTCGCGCTGGGTCGCGATGGCGGTTCCCGCGGCGGCGCAGACGATCAGGATGCCGAACAGCTGCACGAGGGAGAACCGCTCGCCGAGCACGATCACCCCGAAGATCGTCGCGACCACGGGGCCGAAGCTCGTGATCACGGCGTAGAGGCGCGGAGTGAGCCGGCGCAGGATGAACGTGTCCAGGCTGTACGGCACCGCCGACGACAGCACGCCGAGGGCGAGCAGCAGCAGGAGGACGCGCAGGTCGAGGGCGCTGTAGTCGACCACGAACAGGGCCAGCGGCACGGTGAGCACCGTCGACACGATGCTCGCGACGCTGAGGCCCTCGAGTCCGGGCAGCCGCGTGGCCACCTGGCGGGTGAGCAGGATGTACGCCGCCCAGGCGGCCGCGGCCGTCAGCGCCAGCACGACGCCGATGGGGTCGATCGCACCCTCGGTCGCGGTCAGCAACAGGACACCCGCGGCCGCCGCGACCGCGCATCCGGCGTCGAGGAGCCGACGCGACCCGACGAGGGCGAGCGCGAACGGCCCGAGGAACTCGATCGTCGCCGCGATCCCGAGCCCGAGCCGTCCCACGGCCTCGTAGAAGCTCAGGTTCATCGCAGCGAGCACGACGCCGAGCGCGAGCGCCGGCCACAGCCGGCGCCAGGTCAGATCGGCGCGGCGCGGGCGGTAGAACGGGAGCACCGCGACGGCGGTCACGATCTGGCGGGCTGCCACGACGACGACCGAGCCGACGACGGGGATGAGCAGCCCGGCGAGCGCCGAGCCGAAGTTGATGCTGACCTCCGTCGCCACCTGGGTGCTCGCACCGACGATGCGGTCGCGACGGGTGGAGCTCACCGTCCGAGTCTATCCGCGCATCCACCCCGTCCCCGCCGCCCGCGCGCATCCTCACGCCCCCTCCGTCGAGTACACGAAAAGTGCACGCGACACGCCGCGGGAGCGTGCACTTTTCGTGTACTCGACGGGGGGACGGATCGGGGAGCACAGACGGATCGGCGCGAGGCGCGAGGCGCGCAGCGCGCTCAGAGCGCGCGGCGCATGAGAGCGCGCGTCGCGCTCGGGCGCCGCACCACCTCGAAGCCGCCGTCGCGGAACAGCGAGACGGTCCCGTGGAAGCGCTCGGCGTTCGAAAGCGAAGGCCGCACCTCCGGGTCGACCGGGTAGCCCTCGACCACCTCCGCGCCCTGCGCGCGGGCGTGGTCGACCGCGCCGCGCAGCAGCGCCCGCGCCACACCCCGTCGGCGGAAGTCGATCCGGACGACGAAGCACGTCACCGCCCACGGATCCGCGGGATCGCCCTCGAGCCGTTTGGTGATCGGCGAGCGCGCCAGGTTGGGATACGTCGAGTACGGCTCCACGGCCGCCCAGCCCGCGGGCTCGCCGTCCACCCAGGCGAGGACACCTGGCGAACCGGACCGCACCTGGTCGTGCAGCCCGTCGCGGCGCTCGTCCACCGACAGTTCGCCGAAGCGCTTCCCCGGCATCCGGAACCACTGGCACCAGCATCCCGCCGGGTCGCCGCGCGTGCTGAACACCGTCTCGAGGTCGCCCCACAGGCCGTCGTCGACCGGCCGGACCACTGTGTCGCTCATGCCCCGACGCTAGCGCGCGCCCCCGACACCGGCCAAGCGCTGTCCGTGAGCGCCAGCCGGGCCACCAGCGACGGATGCTCGACGTGGGCGAAGTGCCCGGTCGCGGGCAGCGTCACGGACCGCAACCGCGGAACGATGCGCGCCAGCCGCCGGTGGTCGGCGGCCGGCACGAACACGTCCCGGCGGCCGCGGATCGCCAGCACCGGGCAGTGGATGCGCCCCCAGCGCCCGGCCGCTGGGTACCGGCGAGCGCACGCCAGCGCCCGCGCGAACGCCGCCGGACGCAGATCGCGCGCGAGCTCGTGCACGACACCCGGCACCCTCCGTGCGAACAACGGCGCGGCGAGCACCGCCAGCACCCCGGCGCGCTCCAGCCACCGGACCAACCGCGGACCTCGGGGCCCGAGCGCCGCGAGCACCCGCATCCCGACGCCCAGGAGCAGCAGCGGCGCCGCGCTCGCGAACAGGCGCAGCGGCCCGAGCGCATCCGCCCTGCCGCCGAATGTCGTCCCGGAGACGAGCACCACCGATTCGGTCGCGTCTGGTTCCTGCGCCGCGAGCTCCAGGGCCACGAACCCGCCCAGCGAGTGTCCGACCACCCGCCAGCGCCGGTACCCCAGGGCGCGCATGACCTCGACCGACGCCCGTGCGAGAACCTCCGCGTCCAGGGTCGCGACCTCGGCGGAGGAGTCGCCCCACCCGGGCAGGTCCGGTACGACGAGGTCGGGCACCGCGCCACCCTGGTCCGCCGAAGCGGCGGAGATCATCGGCAGCCAGGTCGTCCACGAGCCGGCCGCTCCGTGCAGCAGCAGCGTGGCGACCGCATCCGGCGCGGATTCACGTGCTGTTCGGCGCACGGCCACCGGCCCGGCACCCGTCTGGACGATCGTCTGTTCCACTCCTGTTGTTCGGAGCGGACCGGCCGTAGGATGCGCGACAAGCCACCCCGCGTCCGGAGGCACCCGCGCGCGACAGGCCGACCGGAGGGAGCACGATGACCGACACGACGACCACGTCCGCGCAGCACGGCCTCAGCGAGGAGATGCTCGACCGGCTGGACGCCTGGTGGCGCGCCGCCAACTACCTGTCGGTCGGCCAGATCTATCTGCTGGACAATCCGCTGCTCCGCCGGCCGCTCTCCCGCGACGACATCAAACCGCGTCTGCTCGGCCACTGGGGTACGACGCCGGGCCTGAACTTCATCTACGCGCACCTCAACCGTGCCATCCGGGAACGCGACCTCGACACCCTGTTCGTCGCGGGCCCGGGTCACGGCGGCCCCGGAGTCATCGCGAGCGCCTACCTCGACGGCACCTACAGCGAGATCTACAGCGCCATCGACCAGAGCGAGGACGGACTGCGCCGGCTGTTCCGGCAGTTCTCGTTCCCCGGCGGCATCCCGAGCCACGCCGCGCCGCAGACACCCGGCTCCATCCACGAGGGCGGCGAGCTGGGGTACGCGCTGTCGCACGCCTACGGCGCCGCCTTCGACAACCCGGACCTGCTCGTGGCGGCGGTCGTCGGCGACGGCGAGGCCGAGACCGGACCGCTCGCGACCGCCTGGCACTCGAACAAGTTCCTGAACCCGGCCCAGGACGGCGTGGTGCTGCCGATCCTGCACCTCAACGGCTACAAGATCGCGAACCCGACGGTGCTGGCGCGCATCCCCGAGTCGGAGCTGCTCGACCTGATGCGCGGCTACGGTCACGAGCCCTACATCGTCTCGGGCGGCTTCGACGGCGAGGACCCGCGCGAGGTGCACAAGCGGATGGCGGCGACGCTCGACGAGATCCTCGACCGCATCGCCGCGATCAAGCAGGCCGCCGCCGCGGGCGAGCTCGACTCCCGCCCGGCGTGGCCCATGCTCATCCTCCGCACGCCGAAGGGATGGACGTGCCCGGCCGAGATCGACGGACACCCCGCCGAGAACAACTGGCGGTCGCACCAGGTGCCGCTGGCCGACGCGCGCGACACCGAGGCGCACAACCGGCTGCTGGAGAAGTGGCTGCTCTCGTACCGCCCCGAGGAGCTCTTCGACGAGCACGGCAGCCCGGTGGAGCTGATCAGGTCGCTGGCACCGGAGGGGGAGCGGCGGATGAGCGCCAACCCGGTCGCGAACGGCGGCCTGCTGCGCCGCGACCTGCGGTTGCCGGACTTCCGCGACTACGCGGTCGACGTCGACGTGCCGGGCGACACCGTCGCCGAGGCGACGCGCGTGCTGGGCGACTGGTTCCGGGATGTGATGATCGCGAACCCGACGGCCTTCCGGCTGTTCGGTCCGGACGAGATCGCCTCCAACCGTCTGCAGGCGGTCTTCGAGACGACCTCGAAGCAGTGGAACGCCGAGTACCTGCCGATCGACGACGACAACCACCTCGCCCCGCAGGGTCGCGCGATGGAGGTGCTCAGCGAGCACCAGTGCCAGGGCTGGCTCGAGGGCTACCTGCTCACCGGCCGCCACGGCGTCTTCACGTCGTACGAGGCGTTCGTGCACATCGTCGACTCCATGTTCAACCAACACGCCAAGTGGCTGAAGTCCGCGAGCGAGGTGCCGTGGCGGCGGCCGGTCGCCTCCCTCAACTACCTGCTCAGCTCGCACGTCTGGCGGCAGGACCACAACGGCGCCTCCCACCAGGACCCGGGCTTCATCGACCACGTCGTCAACAAGAAGGCCGACGTGGTCCGGGTCTACCTGCCGTTCGACGCGAACACGCTGCTGTCGACCTACGACCACTGCCTGAAGTCGGTCGACTACGTGAACGTGGTCGTCGCGGGCAAGCAGCCGTCACCGCAGTGGCTGAGCATGGAGGAGGCGATCGCGCACTGCACGCGCGGGATCGGCATCTTCCCGTGGGCGGGCACGGAGGTGGAGGGCGAGGAGCCGGATGTGGTGCTCGGCTGCGCGGGCGACATCCCGACCCTGGAAGTGCTGGCGGCCGCCGACATCCTGCGCCGCCGCCTGCCCGACCTGAAGGTGCGCGTGGTCAACGTCGTCGACCTGATGCGCCTGCAGAGCGAGGGCGAGCATCCGCACGGGCTCGACGACCGCGAGTACGACGCGCTGTTCACCACCGACAAGCCGGTCATCTTCGCCTACCACGGCTATCCCTGGCTCATCCACCGTCTGACCTACCGCCGCAACGGCCACGCCAACCTGCACGTGCGCGGCTACAAGGAGGAGGGCACGACCACCACGCCGTTCGACATGGTGATGCTCAACGACCTCGACCGCTACCACCTGGTCATCGACGTGATCGACCGGGTGCCCGGGCTCGCCTCCCGCGAGGCGGGGCTGCGCCAGGAGATGCAGGATGCGCGGCTCCGGGCGCGCCAGTACACGCGCGAGCGCGGCGAGGACATCCCCGAGGTCGCGGAGTGGAAGTGGGGCGGCGGCGAGCGGACGACCCGCATCGACACCACCGGCGGGGACAACGACTGAGCGCCGGGGCGTCCGGGCCGCCGGCGGCGCCGGCCGTCAGAGCGGGCGAGCGGTCTCCGGGTCGACGACCGTCAGCTCCGCGATCTTGGCAGCGCGTCCGTCGCCGGACGAGCGTCCGGTGAGCCGGCGTCCGATCCACGGCAGCACGTAGCGGCGGTAGTAGTCCGCGGTGCGGCGCGTGCGCTCACCGGCCGGCGCCGAGGCGACCTCCTCGACGCCCCACTCGGTGGGCACCGGGACACCGAGAGCGGTCAGCACGTTGCTCGCGACGCGCGCGTGGCCGAGCGGTCCGAGGTGCAGCCGATCGGCGGACCAGTAGCGGATGTCCTCCAGGCCCTCGTCGGCCCAGTTGTCCACGAACGTGATGCCGTCGCGGGGGAGCATCTCGCGCACCGCGATGGCCAGCTCCTCGCCGCGCCGGCGGATCAGCCCGCCGAGGGGGAGATGCGCGCTGGGGTTCGCGCCGCTCAGCAGCAGCATGTGACTGCCGGAGGCCACGACCCGGTCGGCCGCATCCATCAGGGTCTTCGCGACGCTCTCGATCGAGACGCGCGGCCGCATGATGTCGTTGCCGCCGCCGTTCAGGCTGACCAGGTCGGGATGCTGCGCGATCGCCGGCTCCACCTGCTCGGCCACGATCGGCCCGAGCTTCCTGCCGCGGATCGCGAGGTTCGCGTACCGGAACGGCCCGTCGGAGGCGGCGGCCATCCCGAGCGCGACGAAGTCGGCCCAGCCGCGCACGCGCCCGTCGGGGAGGTCGTCTCCGACGCCCTCGGTGAAACTGTCGCCGATGGCGATGTAGCTGGTGAATCCGGCGCTGCTCGACACAGGTGCAACGCTACCGCGCGCGGCTACCATGGGCGGCATCGGCGACGACGCCCGGAGGGGGATCCCATGCAGAAGGTCAGTCCGTTCCTGTGGTTCGAGCACGGTGTGGAGGAGGCGGCGGAGCTGTACACGTCGCTCATCCCGGATTCGCGCATCCTGGAGGTCCAGCGGTTCGGGGAGGGGATGCCCGACGGCCTCGTCGTGCTGCGCTTCACCCTGGCGGGCGTCGAGTACCAGGCGATGAACACGGGACCTGCGGACGGGTTCACGGAGGCGTTCTCGCTCTCGGTGCTGTGCGACGACCAGGCCGAGGTCGACCGGCTGTGGGAGGCACTCACCGCCGACGGCGGCGAGGAGAGCATGTGCGGCTGGCTGAAGGACCGCTGGGGCGTCAGCTGGCAGATCGTGCCGCGCCGGCTGGTCGAGCTGCAGTCCGACCCGGACCCGGCACGTGCCGCGCGCGCGAATCAGGCGATGCTCGGGATGCGGAAGCTCGACATCGCGGCGCTGGAAGCGGCCGCGGACGGGCGCTGACGGCCGTCGACGGTCCCGGACCGTCGCTGACGCGCGGGCGTCAGCGTGCGATCAGGTCCTGCCAGCTGAGCAGGTGCTCCACCGTCACCCCGCCGTAGCCGCGCAGCCCGCCGAGCGCCGTGCGCACCTTCGCGGTCTCGCTCTCGAGCAGGGCCGCGCTGTCGTCGCCGAACGTCGCCGACGGGCCGCCCGCGACCTCCGGGGTGTCGGTCTCGACGCCGATGCTGAACGGGATGCGCTTGGCGGCCGCCGCGGTCGCGGCGGGCTTCGCCAGGGCGATGATCCCGTCGGTGCCCGCGGCGTGATCGCTGAACGCGACGATCGCCACCGACTTCAGGTGGGGGAGCAGTGCGTCGAAAGCGGTCCCGCCGCCCGGCTGCGGCTTGGCCGCGAGCCACCAGGGCAGGTCGGCGCCGATGGGCACGGACCCGGCCGCGGTGCGGGCCGCGTCGTACATGGCCTGCAGCTGCGCCACCACGGCGGGAAGCTGGTCGTCGGAGGAGACCACCCAGGGCTCGACGTCGAACTGCACCGCGTCGAACGGCGCGGCCCGCAGGGCGGCGGAGGTCCAGGTCGCGGCCAGCGACGGGTCGTCCGCCCAGGCGGGATCGCCTCCGAGCGCCGCGACCTTCGTCACGCCGGCCGCGTGCAGCGCATCCACCGCGTCGGTCAGCCAGGTCGAGAACGGACCCTCGTCGGCCGCCCACGGGACCGACAGGAAGACGGTGCGCAGGTGGTGCGCCGCCGCGAAGTCGGCCAGCGCCTGCGGCTCGAACTGCGGCAGACCCTCGCCGCGCGCGTCCTCGGCCGGGTCGATGGGGTTGCCCCACGCCCACATCCCCGTGATCGCGGAGCTCGGCGTCGTGCTGTCCGTCCGCTGCGTGACCGCGCCCGCCGGCGCGGCGGCCACGAGCGATCCACCGACCACGAGCGCGAGCGCGGCCGAGGTGATCGCTGAGCGGAGAGTCGGAGCTCGCATGGCACACCCTTAGAACGCGGAACGGAAACGGTCACCGCAGATTCGGGTGTGCGGTACGACCATCATCGCAGTCTCCGCGACGGCGTCTATGCCGCATTCGGGGTACAGGCGTTCGCTCAGCGACCCCCGGACGTCAGTCGCGCCAGCCGAGCTCGGGGGCGATCCGGGTGACGATCGTCTCCAGCAGGTGTGCGTTGTAGTCCACGCCCAGCTGGTTCGGCACGGTCACCAGCAGGGTGTCCGCGTCCGCGACCGCGGCATCCTGGCGCAGCTCCTCCACGATCCGCTCGGGCTCTCCCACGTAGCTCTTGCCGAAGCGGGCCAGGCCGCCGTCGAGGTGCCCGACCTGGTCGTGCCGCTCGGTGAGGGCCGAGGCGCCGAAGTAGCGGCGGTCGAGGTCCGTGGTGATCGGCAGGATGCTGCGGCTCACCGAGACGCGCGGCTCGCGCTCCCAGCCGGCAGCGGCCCACGCGTCGCGGTACTGCTGCAGCTGCTCGGCCTGCAGGTCGGAGAACGGCACGCCGGTGTCCTCCGTCAGCAGCGTCGAGCTCATCAGGTTCATGCCCTGCTCGGCGGCCCACACCGCCGTGGCACGGGTGCCCGCGCCCCACCAGATCCGGTCGCCGAGGCCGGGGGACTGCGGCTCGATGGCGAGCGCGCCGCGCTGGCCCCCGGTCGTCGCCGGGTTCGCCTCCGCGACTCCGGCGCCGGCGATCGCCGCGCGGAACAGCTCCGTGTGGCGCCGGGCCATGTCCGCATCCGTCTCGCCCTCGGCCGGCACGTAGCCGAACGACTCCGAGCCGCGCAGCGCGGTCTCGGGTGAGCCGCGGCTGACGCCCAGCTGCAGCCGGCCGCCGCTGATCAGGTCGGCCGCCGCGGCATCCTCGGCCATGTAGAGCGGGTTCTCGTAGCGCATGTCGATCACGGCCGTGCCGATCTCGATGCGCGACGTGCGGGCCCCGATGGCCGCGAGCAGCGGGAAAGGAGACGCCAGCTGCGGCGCGAAGTGGTGCACGCGGAAGAAGGCGCCGTCGGCGCCCAGCTCCTCGGCGGCCACGGCCAGGTCGATCGCCTGGTGCAGGGCGTCCGCCGCGGTGCGCGACACGGAGCCGGGGATGGGCTGGTAATGCCCGAAGCTGAGGAACCCGATGCGTTTCACATCCAGTCCAAGCGACCCTGGGCGCGGCGTATTCCGCGCGCTAGAGTCCCGGTGTGGCGGAGTGGCTGTGCGCGACATGCGCGGTGGAGTTCGGCGCGGGGGAGCAACCGCCCGCGTCCTGTCCGATCTGCGAGGACGAGCGGCAGTACGTGCCGCCGACCGGGCAGGAGTGGACGACGCTGCAACGCCTGCAGCGCGGCGGCGAGCGCGTCTCGATCACCGAGCTCGAGCCGGACCTGTACGGCCTCCGCAGCGAACCTCGGGTCGGCATCGGGCAGCAGGGGCTGCTGCTGCGGACCCCCGACGGCAACCTGCTCTGGGATCCGCCCGGCTACGTCGACGAGGCCGCGGCCGCCGCGGTGCAGGATCTGGGCGGCGTCGCGGTCATCGCGACGAGCCACCCGCACATGTTCGGCGCGCAGGTGACCTGGTCCCGGATGCTCGGCGACCCGCCGGTGCTGGTGAACGCCGCCGACCGGCACTGGGTGCAGCGGGAGGACCCGGCCATCCAGTCCTGGACCGGCGAGGTCGAGGTGCTGCCCGGCGTCACCCTGCGGACGGTCGGCGGCCACTTCCCGGGCAGTGCGGTCGTGCACTGGGATCGGGGCGTCGTGCTCAGCGGCGACACCGTCTTCCCGGGGCCGTCGCAGCGCTGGGTGACGTTCCAGCGCAGCTTCCCGAACGACATCCCGCTCTCCGCGGCGGTGGTCCGGCGGATCGCGGACGCGGTGTGCGACCGGCCGTTCGACCGGATGTACGGCAACCTCGGCAACGTCGTGCCGAGGGACGCGCGGGATGCGGTGCTCCGCTCGGCCGACCGCTACATCGGCTGGGTGAGCGGGGCGTTCGACCACCTCACCTGACGCGGCTCAGCGGACGGGCGCGTCAGAGGAACGGCGCGAGCTCCATCTCCATCGCCGGCTTCGGCTTAGCTCCGACGATGGTCTTCACCACCTCGCCGTCGCGGAACACCTTCATCACCGGCAGGGCCAGCGCCTTGTAGGCGACGGTCGTGTCCATGTTCTCGTCCGCGTTGATCTTCACGATGCGGATGCGGTCGCCGTGCTCGTCCTGCAACTGCTGCAGGATGGGCGACAGGGCCCGGCACGGACCGCACCACTCCGCCCAGAACTCGACGACGGTGGTGCCCGGGGCGGCGAGCACATCCTCCTGGAAGCTGGCGTCGGTGACGCTCTCGATCGTGGTCATGGCGGCACGCTAATCCCTGACCCTCGGGGCAGAGTCAAGGGGCGACACGCCGAAGCGGTGCCCCGCCCATCCTGTGCGAGCATGGATGCAGGAGGTGCGTATGGAGATCCTGAGCCCGCAGCAGATCCGCGAGTCGTTCGTCAACTGCTCCCGCAGCGAAGCCGAGGAGCTGCCCCTGCCTCCCGGCCTGCACGAGGTCGACTGGGCGAGGCGCGAGTACCTCGGCTGGCGCGACCCTCGGCTCCCGCAGCGCGGCTACGTGGTCATCCCGACGGACGACGGCCCCGTGGGCATCGTGCTGCGCGCGTCCGAGGCGTCGATGCGGTCGCACGCGCCGTCGATGTGCGGCTGGTGCCAAGATGTGCACCTCACGAACGACGTCTGGTTCTGGTCCGCGCGCCGGGCGGGCGCGGCCGGCCGCAATGGCGACACCGTCGGCACGCTGGTCTGCGGCGCGTTCGAGTGCAGCGCAAACGTGCGGCGCACCCCGCCGCCGTCGTACGTCGGCTTCGACGCCGACCTGGTGGTGGAGGAGCGGATCGCCGGCCTGGCCCAGCGGGCCCGCCGTTTCGCCGCGACGGTGGTCGGCGCGCGCATCTGACGCGCGCGCATCCGACGTCGTGCCGCCGGTGGGACTCGAACCCACACGCCCTTCCGGACAAAGCATTTTGAGTGCTCCGCGTCTGCCATTCCGCCACGGCGGCGCACAACAACACCTGAACAATACCGTAGGCTTTTGTGCGTGACTGACCAGGAGAACACCGCCACCGCACCCCGCCGCGTCGTCGTGGCGGAGGACGAATCGCTCATCCGCCTCGACATCGTCGAGATCCTGCGCGACAACGGTTTCGAGGTCGTGGGTGAGGCCGGCGACGGCGAGACCGCTGTGGCCCTGGCGACCGAGCTGCGTCCCGACCTGGTCATCATGGACGTCAAGATGCCGCAGCTCGACGGCATCTCCGCGGCGGAGCGCCTCTCGAAGGACCACATCGCCCCCGTCGTCCTGCTGACCGCATTCAGCCAGAAGGAGCTCGTCGAGCGGGCCACCGAGGCGGGCGCGCTCGCGTACGTCGTCAAGCCGTTCACGCCGAACGACCTGCTCCCGGCGATCGAGATCGCCCTCGCGCGCTACCAGCAGATCATCGCCCTCGAGGCCGAGGTCTCCGACATGGTGCAGCGCTTCGAGACCCGCAAGCTGGTGGACCGCGCCAAGGGCCTCCTCAACGAGAAGATGGGCCTCAGCGAGCCCGAGGCGTTCCGCTGGATCCAGAAGGCGTCGATGGACCGCCGCCTCACCATGCACGACGTCGCCCAGGCGATCATCGAGCAGCTCGCCCCCAAGAAGTAGCCGCCCGCCCCGCCCTGCCCCGCTCCCGGGGCGCGTCCTGGGCCCGCCACTTGGGGCGAAGATTTGTGCCAAATCGCGGTTATGCGCGTGCCATAACCACGATTTGGCACAAATCGTCAGCGCGCGGGTCGCGTCACAGGTCCTTGATCAGGTTCGTGATGCGGATGGTCGAGCAGCGGCGGCCGCGGTCGTCCGTCACCGCGATCTCGTGCGTCGTCAGCGTGCGGCCGAGGTGGATGGGCGTGCACACGCCCGTGACGTAGCCGCTCGTCGCCGAGCGGGTGTGCGACGCGTTGATCTCGATGCCGACCGCGAGGCGTCCTTCGCCCGCGTAGAGGTTGGCCGACATCGAGCCGAGGGACTCGCCGAGCACCACGTACGCACCGCCGTGCAGCAGGTCCGCCGGCTGCGTGTTGCCCTCGACGGGCATGCGGGCCACGGCCCGCTCGACGGTGAACTCGAGCATCTCGATGCCCATCTTCTCGGCCAGCCGGCCGAGCCCCCTCTGCTGCACATACGTGAGTGCGTCGTCGGTCATCCTCGGCCTCTCCTGACGGTCGTCTGCACTGTCACCGGCCCCTTGTAGGCTTGCCTGGTGTCAGACTCCGAAAAGCCTACCCTTCTCGTCATCGACGGCCATTCGCTGGCATTCCGGGCCTTCTACGCGCTTCCTGTCGACAGTTTCGTGAACCGCGAAGGGCAGCACACCAACGCGATCCACGGCTTCATCGCCATGTTCATCAACCTGCTGCAGCAGCAGAAGCCGACCCACCTCGCGGTGGCCTTCGACATCTCCCGCTACTCGTTCCGCACGCGCGAGTACCCGGAGTACAAGGGCACCCGCGGCGAGACCCCCTCCGAGTTCGCCGGCCAGGTACCGCTGCTCGAGGAGGCGCTCCACGCGATGAACGTCACCACCATCGCGAAGGAGGACTACGAGGCCGACGACATCCTCGCCACCCTCGCCCGGCAGGGCGTGGAGCAGGGCTTCAAAGTGCTGCTCGTCTCGGGCGACCGCGACACCATCCAGCTCGTCAACGACGACGTGACGCTGCTCTACCCGAACGTCCGCGGCGTGTCCGAGCTCAAGGTGTACGACCCGGCGGCCGTGCGCGAGAAGTACGGCATCGAGCCGCACCAGTACCCCGAGATCGCGGCCCTCGTCGGCGAGACCAGCGACAACCTGATCGGTATCGACAAGGTCGGCGAGAAGACCGCCGTCAAGTGGGTGCAGCAGTACGGCACGGTCGAGAACATCGTGGCGCACGCCGACGAGATCAAGGGCGTCGTCGGGCAGAACCTGCGCGACCAGAAGGAGAACGCGCTCCGCAACCGGCGCCTCAACCAGCTCCTCGACGATGTCGAGCTGCCGATCGGTCCCAGGGACCTCGAGCGCAAGCCGCTCAACGAGAACGCGGTGCGCGACATCTTCGCGCGCCTCCAGTTCAAGACCCTGCTCGACCGGCTCATGAAGACGGCGGCCGAAGAGGGGATGCTCGACGGCGCCGTCTCCGTCGCCGAGGTGGGCGACGCGGGCGCGGTGAGCGCGCCGGCCGTTCGCACGATGGTCGACGAAGAGCTCGCGAACTGGCTGTCGAAGGCGTCGGCCGACGGAGCCGCCATCGCCGTGCAGCTCGAACGCGGCCCGGCCGGGGTCACCGGCTTCGGCCTGGCGACCGCCGACGACAGCGTCTACGTGCCGTGGGTGACCGGCCGGCCCGACTACGCCGCACTGGAGGAGTGGCTCGCGAGCAGTGCGCCCAAGTACTTCTTCCACGCCAAGCCGCAGTTCAAGGCGCTCAGCCGTGCCGGTTTCGTGGTCGACGGACTCGCCTTCGACACGCGCATCGCCTCCTGGCTGGTGAAGCCAGGCGCCGCGGCGCAGTCTCTCGCGGAGCAGGTCTACGAGGTGCTCGGCGAGACGCTACCGGTCTCCGACCCGAACCAGCTCGTCCCGATCAACGACGCGGTCAGCCCGGCGACCGAGGCCTGGTACATCCGCCGCGTCGCCGAGGGTCAGATGATCGCGCTCGACGAGGGCACCCGGGGCGTGCTCGACGACATCGAGCTGCCGCTGGTCGCCGTGCTCGCCGAGATGGAGCTGAACGGCGTCACGATCGACTCCGAAGTGCTCGCGCGCCTCCGCGGACAGCTCACCGACAAGGCCAACGACTTCGCCGCGCAGGCGTACGCGCAGATCGGTCACGAGATCAACCTCGGCTCGCCGAAGCAGCTTCAGCAGGTGCTCTTCGAGGAGCTCGGGATGCCGAAGACCCGCGCGACGAAGACCGGCTACTCGACCGACGCGGGATCGCTGGCGGACCTGCAGGAGAAGAACCCGCATCCGTTCCTCGGCCTTCTGCTGCGGCACCGCGACGCGACCAAGCTCAAGCAGATCGTCGAGACGCTGGAGCGGTCCGTCGAGAGCGACGGCCGCATCCACACCACGTACGACCAGACCGGCACGAGCACGGGCCGCATCTCCTCGAACGACCCGAACCTGCAGAACATCCCGATCCGCACTGAAGAGGGGCGGGAGATCCGCTCGGCCTTCATCCAGGGCGAGGGATTCGAGACGCTGCTCACCGCCGACTACTCGCAGATCGAAATGCGCATCATGGCGCACCTGTCGGAGGACCCGGGGCTGATCGAGGCGTTCAACGCGGGGGAGGACCTGCACCGGTTCGTCGGCTCGCGCGTGTTCGGCGTCCCGCCGGCGGAGGTCACCGCGGCGATGCGCACGAAGGTGAAGGCGATGTCGTACGGGCTCGCCTACGGGTTGAGCGCCTTCGGCCTGTCCAAGCAGCTGCGCATCGAGACCTCCGAAGCACGCCAGCTGATGAGCGACTACTTCGAGCGCTTCGGTGCGGTGCGCGACTACCTGCGCAACGTCGTGGAGCAGGCGCGCGTCGACGGCTTCACCGAGACGATCTTCGGTCGCCGCCGTCCGTTCGCCGACCTCACGTCGACGAACCGCGTGCTGCGCGAGAACGCCGAGCGGCAGGCGCTCAACGCGCCGATCCAGGGCTCGGCCGCCGACATCATGAAGGTGGCCATGCTGGGGATCGCGGGCGACATCATCGATCAGCGCCTCGAATCCCGGATGCTGCTGCAGGTGCACGACGAGCTCATCTTCGAGGTCGCGCACGGCGAGTGGGACGCCCTGGAGGCGATCGTCCGCGCCCGGATGGCGGGCGCGGCCGACCTGCGGGTGCCCCTCGACGTGCAGGTGGGCCGGGGCGCGAACTGGGACGCCGCCGCGCACTGAGCCGTTCCCTCCACAGGCGACGGGTTGTCCACAGTGTGCGATTTCCCCTGCCTGCGGGGTGGACCGATCGGTAGGGTCGGAGCATGACCAACGATCAGAAGCGCGAACCTACCCCGGTCGACACGATCGCCGAGGAGTGGGTGGACACCCAGCTCGAACTGTTCCCCGAGTACCACGTTTGGCTCGGTCGACCCGGCCGCGAGGGCGAGTACGCCGACTACTCTCCCGCGGGCGCCGAGACCGCCATCGCCAAGGTGAAGGAGGCTCTGGCCCGCATCGAAGCGGCGGAGCCGGTCGACGACATCGACCGCATCACCAAGATGGACCTCGCGCGGGAGCTGCAGCTCACCGTCGAGAAGCACGACGCCGGCTTCGCGCAGCGCGACCTCAACGTCATCGCCTCGCCCGCGCAAGAGCTGCGCGACATCTTCGACCTGGTGCCGACCGACACCGAGGACGACTGGGCGAACGTCGCCAAGCGCCTGCACAACCTGCCCGCCGCGATGAACGGCTACATCGAGACGCTGCGCAGCGGAATCGCGAACGGGAACGTCCCCGCGATCCGCCAGGTGCGCGAAGTGCTCGCCCAGGCGCGCAAGCAGGTCGCCGACAGCGGCTTCTTCTTCGAGTTCACCGGCGACGCACGGCCCCTCAACGGAGTGCTGCCCGAGTCGCTGAAGTCCGACCTCGCGGCGGGCGCACAGGAGTCGGCGCAGGCGTACGCGTCGCTCGCCGACTTCCTCGAGAACGAGCTGGCGCAGCACGCGCCCGAGAAGGACGCGGTCGGCCGGGAGCTCTACGCCCTGGCGTCGCGCGGCTTCCTCGGCGCGACGGTCGACTTCGACGAGACCTACGAGTGGGGCATCGAGGAGCTCGCCCGCATGCGCGCCGAGCAGGAGTCGATCGCGCGGGAGATCAGGCCGGGCGCCACCGTCCTCGAGGCGATCGAGTTCCTGGACGGCGACCCGAGCCGCAAGCTGCACGGTACCGACGCGCTGCAGCGCTGGATGCAGGAGACCAGCGACCGCGCGATCGAAGAGCTCGGCAAGTCGCACTTCGACATCCCGGCCGAGATCCGCCGGCTCGAGTGCATGATCGCGCCGACCCAGGAGGGCGGCATCTACTACACCGGTCCCAGCGACGACTTCGCGCGCGCCGGCCGGATGTGGTGGAGCGTTCCCGAAGGTGTCACGGAGTTCGACACGTGGCGCGAACTGACGACGGTCTACCACGAGGGCGTCCCGGGTCACCACCTGCAGATCGCCCAGGCCACCTACAACAAGGCGCAGCTGAACTCGTGGCGCCGCATCGCCGGCACGTCCGGCCACGCGGAGGGCTGGGCGCTCTACGCCGAGCGGCTGATGGAGCAGCTCGGCTACCTCGACGACCCGGCCGACCGGCTCGGGATGCTCGACGGCCAGCGGATGCGCGCCGCGCGCGTCGTGCTCGACATCGGCGTGCACCTCGAGAAGCCGCTGCCCGACGGCTCGCGTCCGTGGACGGGGGAGGACGCGTTCCCCTTCCTTCGCGAGAACGTCAACATGAACGACGGCTTCGTCCGCTTCGAGGTGAACCGCTACCTCGGCTGGCCGGGGCAGGCTCCGTCGTACAAGATCGGTCAGCGCATCTGGGAGCAGCTGCGCGACGAGTACGCGCGCCGCGAGGGTGCGTCGTTCGACATCAAGGCGTTCCACAAGAAGGCGCTCGACATCGGCGGCGTCGGCCTCGACACCCTGAAGGCGGCGCTGCTCGACTGAGCGGCAGCCCCCGCACCCGGTGACCTCGCCCTACCGCGCCGTGCTCGGCGCGGCGTTCGACGACCTGCATCCACGGCTGCAGACGTACTTCGACGCCATCCCGTCCGGCTCCGTGGGGCGAGGAGCCGGTGTGTTCGACACGGTCGGCACCCCGAGACGCTGGCTGTGGCCAGTGCTCGCGCTCTTCGCGCGGTCCCGGGTGCTGTTCCCGGTCTGGCAGCGCGAGGTCCCGTTCACGGTGGCGAACCGTCCGGTCGTCCGGCCGGACGGTTCGCCGGCGGTCGCGGCGGAACGGGCGTTCGCGTTCCGCGGGCGCTCGGCGGTCATGGTGGATGAGATCGGCGTCTCCGAGGTCGGCGTGGGCCGCCGCGGCGGCAGCGAACTCGTCGACCGGCTCGGCGACCCGGTGCGCGCCGAGGCGCGCTTCCGCGCCACCGTCCGCGACGGAGGTCTCCGCCTGCGCTCGACGGAGGTGCACGTGGTTCTCGCGGGCCGGCGGGTGCGCATCCCGTCGCCGATCGCTCCGGTCGTCGTGCTGACCGAGCGGTGGGATGAGGACGCCGGGCAGCAGCGCGTGTCCATCACCGTGACGCTCCCGGTCATCGGCCGGATCTACCAGTACGGCGGACTCTTCCGCTACAACGTGACACCCGAGGGGGACCAGCAGCAGTGAGTGAGCGCATCGTCATCGCGGGGGCGTCCGGCTTCATCGGCCGCTACCTCGCACAGCACTACCGGGAGGCCGGCGCGGACGTGGTCCTCGTCGGGCGCGACGGCCCCGACGTGCGCTGGGACGACGCGGCCGGGCTCCGGGAAGCCGTCACCGGCGCGGCGGCCGTGATCAACCTCGCGGGCAAGAGCGTGAACTGCCGTTACAACGACGCCAACCGGGCGGAGATCTTCCGGTCGCGCCTGGTCACCACGCGAGCGGTGCGCGAGGCGATCGCGACGAGCGACGCGCCGCCGCCGGTCTGGTTCAACGCCTCGACCGCGACCATCTACCGGCACGCGGAGGACCGGCCGATGACGGAGGCGACCGGCGAGCTGGGCACGGGCTTCTCCGTCGAGGTGGCGAAAGCCTGGGAGCGCGAGCTCTTCGAGGGCGACCTCCCCGGCACGCGCCGCGTCGCCCTGCGCATGGCCATCGTGCTCGGCGACGGCAGCGCGCTCGGCCCGCTCGTCGCGCTGGCCCGCTTCGGGCTGGGCGGCCCACAGGTCGACGGCCGGTGGTTCGCCACGGCGGCGCGCCGCAACGCCGGCACATTCCACGAGTTCCGCGCCCGCGGCGGCCGCCAGCGCTTCAGCTGGGTGCACATCGCCGACGTGCTCGGCGCCATCGAGTTCCTGCGCGCGCATCCCGAGCTCGACGGCGCCGTGAACGTCTCATCGCCGCATCCCAGCGACAACCGCACGCTGATGGCGACACTGCGCCGCCTGCTCGGCACGCGCGTTGGGCTCCCGGCGTTCCGGTGGATGCTCGAACTGGGCTCGGTGGCGATCCGCACCGAGACCGAACTCGTGCTGAAGAGCCGCTGGGTGGTGCCCGAGCGCCTCCTCGACGCGGGCTACGAGTTCGCGTACCCGGAACTGGAGCCGGCATTGCGCGACATCCTCGCCGGCCGCAGGTTGCTGCACGCCTCCGCAGCCCGGTAGACTAGAACGTCACTTGTGTGACACCTCTATCCGCCTGCCGTTCGCGGAACATCCAGAAACAACGACGCGACCGGCCTGATTCCTGTCCATAACGGAGCACCCACTACATGACAACCGCAACGACCGACAAGGCACCCAAGCAGGTCGCCGTCAACGACATCGGATCTGCTGAGGACTTTCTTGCCGCGGTCGAAAAGACGCTGAAGTTCTTCAACGACGGAGACCTGATCGAAGGCACCGTCGTCAAGATCGACCGCGACGAGGTCCTCCTCGACGTCGGTTACAAGACCGAGGGCGTCATCCCCTCGCGCGAACTCTCCATCAAGCACGACGTCGACCCCACCGAGGTCGTCGAGGTCGGCGACACCGTCGAGGCTCTCGTTCTCCAGAAGGAGGACAAGGAGGGTCGCCTCATCCTGTCCAAGAAGCGTGCGCAGTACGAGCGCGCCTGGGGCGATGTGGAGAAGATCAAGGAGGCCGACGGTGTCGTCACCGGTACGGTGATCGAGGTCGTCAAGGGCGGCCTGATCGTCGACATCGGCCTGCGTGGCTTCCTGCCCGCGTCGCTCATCGAGCTGCGCCGCGTCCGCGACCTCACCCCGTACCTGGGTCAGGAGATCGAGGCCAAGATCCTCGAGCTCGACAAGAACCGCAACAACGTGGTGCTCTCGCGCCGCGCGCTGCTGGAGCAGACCCAGTCCGAGTCCCGCACCACGTTCCTCAACAACCTGCACAAGGGCCAGGTCCGCAAGGGCGTCGTCTCGTCGATCGTCAACTTCGGTGCGTTCGTCGACCTCGGCGGCGTCGACGGTCTCGTCCACGTGTCGGAGCTGTCCTGGAAGCACATCGAGCACGCCTCCGAGGTCGTCGAGGTGGGCCAGGAGGTCACCGTCGAGATCCTCGAGGTCGACCTCGACCGCGAGCGCGTCTCCCTGTCGCTGAAGGCGACGCAGGAGGACCCGTGGCAGGTCTTCGCCCGCACCCACGCGATCGGTCAGGTCGCACCGGGCAAGGTCACCAAGCTCGTCCCGTTCGGTGCGTTCGTCCGCGTCGCGGACGGCATCGAGGGCCTCGTGCACATCTCCGAGCTGTCCGGCAAGCACGTCGAGCTGGCCGAGCAGGTCGTCTCGGTGGGCGACGAGGTGTTCGTCAAGGTCATCGACATCGACCTGGAGCGCCGCCGCATCTCGCTGTCGCTCAAGCAGGCGAACGAGGGCGTCGACCCGGAGGGCACCGAGTTCGACCCGGCGCTCTACGGCATGGTCACCGAGTACGACGACCAGGGCAACTACAAGTACCCGGAGGGCTTCGACCCGGAGACCAACGAGTGGAAGGAAGGCTTCGAGGCGCAGCGCGACGAGTGGGAGCAGCAGTACGCTGCGGCCCAGGCGCGCTGGGAGGCGCACAAGCGCCAGGTCGCCAAGGGCCTCGAGGAGGCTGCCGCCGACAGCGGTTCGTCCTCGTACTCCTCCGACTCCGGCGCCGGCGGAACGCTCGCCGACGACGAGTCGCTCGCGGCTCTGCGCGAGAAGCTCAGCTCCAACTCCTGAGCATCCTCTCTCAGAAGCGGCCGGTCCTTCGGGGCCGGCCGCTTCGGCGTTCCCGGGGGAGCGGACCGAGCCGCGACTGCAGCGACTGCGGCGGTTCGTCACGACTGCCGCGCGTCGCGCAGGCGCAGACGTGACGCGGCACCGCAGTCGCTCCCGCGGGCGGCGGGGGACGAGCGGGGGACGGGGTGCGGATAGGCTGGGCGCGTGCAGCTGATCGGACTCACCGGGGGGATCGCCTCCGGCAAATCGACCATCGCCTCCCGCCTCGCCTCGCACGGCGCCGTCGTCGTCGACGCCGACCGCATCGCGCGCGAAGTGGTCGAGCCCGGGACGCCGGCGCTGGCGGAGATCGCCCGCCGCTTCGGCGACTCCGTGATCGCCGCGGACGGCAGCCTCGACCGTCCGGCGCTCGGCGCGATCGTGTTCGGCGACCCCGCCGCGCTGCAGGACCTCAACGCGATCACCCACCCCGCCGTGCTGCAGGCCTCGACCGCGCGCTTCCGTGCCGCCGCCGAGGCGGACCCGGACGCGATCGTCGTCTACGACGTCCCGCTGCTGGTCGAGTCGGCGAACGAGTACCCGTTCGACCGCATCGTCGTCGCGCACGCCGACGCGGCGACCCGCATCCACCGCCTCGTCACCCTGCGCGGGATGGACGAGGGGGAGGCGGAGCGCCGCATCCGCTCGCAGGCGTCCGACGACCAGCGGCTGGCCGTCGCCGACGTCGTGATCGACACCGGTGGCACGCTGGAGCACACGCTGGAGCAGGTGGATGCGCTCTGGGAGGAGCTGCGCGGCACCGCACGGTGACGCCCGTTCCGCTGTGAGCGAGAGCCGGCCGAAGTGTCGGTGGTCCTTCCTAGACTGGAGACATGCTTCCCACGCGCTCCGTCCGTCCCTTCGAGGTCGTCAGCGAGTACAGCCCGAGCGGTGACCAGCCGCAGGCGATCGCCGAACTCGCCGGGCGCATCAACGCCGGCGAGACGGATGTGGTGCTGCTCGGCGCGACCGGTACCGGAAAGTCGGCGACGACCGCCTGGCTGATCGAGCAGGTGCAGCGCCCGACGCTGGTGCTGGCGCACAACAAGACGCTGGCGGCGCAGCTGGCCAACGAGTTCCGCGAGCTGCTGCCCAACAACGCCGTCGAGTACTTCGTCTCGTACTACGACTACTACCAGCCCGAGGCATACGTGCCGCAGACGGATACCTTCATCGAGAAGGACAGCTCGATCAACGCCGAGGTCGAGCGTCTCCGGCACTCGACCACGAACTCGCTCCTCAGCCGTCGCGACGTGGTCGTCGTGTCTACCGTGTCCTGCATCTACGGCCTCGGTGCGGCCGAGGAGTACCTGGAGGCCATGGTCGCGCTCCAGGTCGGCCAGAACGTGGGGCGGGATGCGCTGATCCGCCGCTTCGTCAACATGCAGTACGAGCGCAACGACGTCGACTTCTCGCGCGGCAAGTTCCGCGTGCGCGGCGACACGATCGAGATCATCCCCGTCTACGAGGAGCACGCGATCCGGATCGAGCTGTTCGGCGACGAGATCGAGGCGCTCTACTCGCTGCACCCGCTGACGGGCAACGTGATCACGAAGATGGATGCGGTGTCCGTCTTCCCGGCGACGCACTACGCCGCGAGCCCGGCCACCATGCAGCGCGCGATCGGCACCATCCAAGAGGAGCTGCACGAGCGCCTCCAGGAGCTGGAGCGCGAGGGCAAGCTGCTCGAGGCGCAGCGGCTGCGGATGCGCACCCAGTTCGACCTGGAGATGATGGAGCAGATCGGCTTCTGCTCCGGCATCGAGAACTACTCGCGCCACATCGACGGCCGCGCCCCGGGCGAGGCGCCGCACTGCCTGCTCGACTACTTCCCAGACGACTTCCTCGTGGTGATCGACGAGTCGCACGTCACCGTGCCGCAGATCGGAGCCATGTACGAGGGCGACGCGTCGCGCAAGCGCACCCTGGTGGAGCACGGCTTCCGCCTGCCCAGCGCGCTCGACAACCGTCCGCTCAAGTGGAACGAGTTCAAGGACCGCGTCGGCCAGACCGTCTACCTCTCCGCGACCCCCGGCAAGTACGAGCTGGGCATCGCCGACGGCGTGGTCGAGCAGATCATCCGCCCGACCGGCCTGATCGACCCGGAGATCGTCGTCAAGCCGACGAAGGGGCAGATCGACGACCTGCTCGAGGAGATCCGGCTCCGGGTGGAGCGCGACGAGCGCGTCCTCGTCACCACGCTCACCAAGAAGATGGCGGAGGAGCTCACCGACTTCCTGGCGGAGGCGGGCGTCCGGGTGCGCTACCTGCACTCCGACGTCGACACGCTGCGGCGCGTCGAACTCCTCTCCGAGCTGCGGGCCGGCGTCTACGACGTCCTCGTCGGCATCAACCTGCTGCGTGAGGGACTCGACCTCCCGGAGGTGTCGCTGGTCGCCATCCTCGACGCCGACAAGGAGGGCTTCCTCCGGTCGTCGACCTCGCTGGTGCAGACCATCGGCCGTGCCGCCCGAAACGTCTCGGGCCAGGTGCACATGTACGCCGACGTGCTCACGGACTCCATGAAGAACGCGATCGAGGAGACCGACCGTCGCCGCGAGAAGCAGATCGAGTACAACCGGGTCAACGGCATCGACCCTCAGCCGCTGCGCAAGCGCATCGCCGACATCACGGACGTGCTCGCTCGCGAGGAGGCCGACACGGCACGGATGCTGGCCGGCCGCGAGCAGAAGCGGAAGAGCCCGACGCCCAACCTGCGCAACGGCGGCATCGCCGCGCAGGGTGCCGCGGAGCTCGAGGGGCTGATCGCGGACCTCAACCAGCAGATGCTGGCGGCCGCGGGCGAGCTCAAGTTCGAGCTGGCCGCACGGCTGCGCGACGAGCTCTCCGACCTGAAGCGCGACCTGCGGCAGATGGAGAAGGCCGGCCACCTGGGCTGAGCGCCCGTCCCCGAAGTGCACGCTGTTGCGCGGCCGCACCGCGTGTCGACCGCAACGACGTGCACCTCGCCGCGCCGGCCGCGCCCGGCTACGCGCGCATCCCTTCTCGCTGAGGTGCACGTTGTTGTATGCCCAAGCGGCGTGTCGACCGCAACTGCGTGCACCTCGCCGCTGCGGTAGTGGCCGGCGGCCCTCGAGTCGTGAGTGGATGTCGCAACTCCCGCGCGATTCGCGCATCTACTCACGACTCGGGCGCCCGTCAGGCGCCAGCACCGCACCGGGCGCACGCGCGCATCCCTTCTCGCTGAGGTGCACGTTGTTGTGTGCCCGAGCGGCGTGTCGACCGCAACAACGTGCACCTCGGCGCGCGGCGCATGCGGCCGCGCCCTCGAGTGGTGAGTGGATGTCGCAACTCGCGCGAGATTCGCGCACCTTCTCACGACTCGGGCGCCCGTCAGGCGCTGGCGCCGGGCACTTCCTCGGATTCGTACGACCGGTGGCGAGCGCGCGCTACGGTGGCAGGGTGGCTTCGACGGGGACGGGACAGCGGCGGTGGACGCTCGCCGTGTGCGCCGTGCTGGTCGGGATCGCCGTGGTGGCCGTCGCGTTCCAAGGGGTTCCCGCCTTCACCGGGCCGCGGGTGTTCCTTCCGCCGGGACCGGTGGTGACAGACCGGCCGGAGCAGAACTTGACCGGGACCCCCGAACCGCAGCGGCCCCAGCAGCAGCTCCGCATCGACCTCTCCTGGCTGCTCGTCGCCCTCATCGTGCTCGCCGTGATCGTCGCGCTGGCCATCCTGTGGCGGTACCGCCGGCGAAGCCGCCCGGCGCCCGATCTGCCCTCGCTGGCCGGGCTGGCCGAGACGGAGCTGTCGGCACCCGCGCCCGAGCCCACCGCCGAACCGGAGCCCGAGCACGTCCGCCGCGGCCTCGACCGCGCGAGTGCGGAGCTCGCGGCGCCGCGCGAGCCCCGCGACGCCATCGAACGCGCCTGGCTGGGGCTGGAGGAGGGCGCCGCCGACTCGGGCGTCCAGCGCCTGCCCGCCGAGACGCCCGCCGAGTTCGCCTCCCGGGTCGTCGCACGGGTGGCGGCCGATCGGGACGCGGCCCAGCGGTTCCTCGGACTCTACGTCCGCGCCCGGTTCAGCACGGCACCGGTGACCGATGCCGACGTGGCCGCGGCCCGGGACGCGGTCGCGGCGCTCCGCGCATCCTGGAGCACCACATCCCCGGGCACCACGGCGGGGCGGCGCCGATGAGCGCGCGACGCGGCGGAGGGCGGGTGAGCACCCGCCGCCGCCTCCCACCGCGGATGCTGCGCCGCCTGATCCTGTCCGCGCTCCTCGGCATCGCGCTCGGCGCCGCCGCCTGGTATCTCGGCATGGATGCGCCGCACGCCATCGGTCTGGGCGCCGCGGCGTTCGCCCTGTGCGCCTGCCTCTCCGCGCTCGGCGAGGCCGCCGACGTGGTCTGGGCCGTGCCGGCTCCCGAGCCTCGACCCGGCGCCCGGCGCGACCTGGTGCAGCTGGGCTGGTCCCTCGGCTCCCGTGGTGGCCGCGCATCACCGGAGGGAGTGCGCCGGGTGCGCTCCGTCGCCGAGCGTGCGCTGTCCCTCCAGGGCCTCGACCTCGAGGACCGCACCGCCGACGAGCGGCTCGAGGGCCTGCTCGGCGCCGACGGCCTCCGGCTGCTGCGACGGGGGACCGGGGTCGCACCGCCGCGCACCGCCGAGGTCGCAGCGGTGCTCGCTCGCCTGGAGGCGCTGGCCGCCTCCGTCGACCCGCAGATCGCCGCCCCGCCGATCGCCGCCCCGCCGATCGCCGCCCCGCCGTCCGCCGCCCCGCCGTCCGCCGCCCCGCCGAACGCCCGACCCCGCGGCGCCTCCACGACACCCGCACCCACCCACAAGGAGCCGCACCGTGCCCGCTGACCCGAGCATCCCCGCCCCGAACTCCACCCCACCCGCCGACGCGGCCCCGGTCGCCGCTCTCCCCGTCCCCGAGGTCGCCCGGCTCGGCTCCGAGGTGCTCGACCGCGTGTCCACGGTGGTCGTCGGGATGCGCGACCCGCTCCGGATCGCCTTCGCGACCATCCTCGCCGGCGGGCACGTGCTCTTCGAGGACGTTCCCGGTCTCGGCAAGACGCTCGCCGCCCGCAGCATCGCCGCGGCCGTCGGCCTCGACTTCCGCCGGCTGCAGTGCACGCCCGACCTGCTGCCGTCCGACATCACCGGCTCGTTCGTGTACGTGCCGCGGACCTCTGAGTTCGAGTTCCGCCCGGGTCCCGTCTTCACGGGCCTCTTCCTCGCGGACGAGATCAACCGCACGTCGCCGAAGACGCAGTCCGCGCTGCTGGAGGCGATGGCGGAGGGCCAGGTCTCGGTGGAGGGCCGAAGCTTCCCGCTCCCCACGCCCTTCCACGTGGTGGCCACGGCCAACCCGATCGAGTCGGAGGGCACGTACGCATTGCCAGAGGCGCAGCTCGACCGCTTCATGGTCCGGCTGAGCGTCGGCTACCCGGATGAGGCGGGGGAGTCGCGCGTCCTGCTGGCCCGGGTGGCCCGGCGCCATGAGGTGGCGACGGTGGAGCCCGTGATCGACGCCGCCACGCTGTCCGCGATGCAGGCCGGGGTGGAGGCGGTGGATGTCGACCCGGACATCGCCGACTACTGCGTCCGGCTGGCCGCCGCGACCCGCCGCCACCGCTCGGTGGAGGTCGGCGCGTCCCCCCGCGGCTCGCAGGGCCTCCTCCTCGTCGCCCGCGCCCTGGCCGTGCTCGACGGCCGGGACTTCGTGCTCCCCGACGATGTGAAGGCCGTTGCCGTGCCCGTCCTCGCGCACCGGCTCACGCTGACGGTCCAGGCGTGGACCAGCGGCGTGGGCGCGGAGCAGGTGGTCATCGAGGTCGTCAACAGCGTGGCCGGACCGCCGGCGGTGGGCGCCGCGCAGCGCGCGGAGGCGGCGCGCGGATGACCGGCACCGGGGAGCCGCGCCGATGACCGACCGCGGCCCGACGCGTGGCGTCACTCGGACGACGACCGGATGGACGCTGAGCCCCGCCCTCGCCGGAGCCGTGATCGTCGGCGTGCTGGCCGTCGTGGCCTCGTTCGTCATGTCCCGGGTGGAGCCCGCGCTGGTGGGCGCCCCGCTGCTGCTGACCGCCGCTCTCGGCTGGGACCGGCGCCCGTCGCCGTCCGCGAAGGGGCGACCGGGCGAGGTGACCGTGAGCGCGGACATCACGGTCGACGAAACGGCCGTGGCCGGTGACCCCGGCCCCGCCGCCCCCGCCGCCGCCCCGCCGCAGGCGACCCTCCGCATCCACACGGACGCCACCCAGCGCCCCGACGCCCTGCAGCTCCGCCTCGCACTGGGCGGGAGCGCGCCGGTGGATGCGATCCTCACCCCGTCCGGCGCCGCCGACGCGTCGGGCACGGTGCCGCTCGTGCACTCCGGCCCGCAGCGGCTGGGCGCCGTTGGCGTCCGCGCGATCGGCCCCGACGCCGCGTGGGTGAGCGACCCGGGGGAGGAGGCGGCGGTCGAGCGGGTGATCCGCCCGCGGCGCGCGCCCGTCCGGACGTTGCCGCTGCCCGCCCGACTGCTCGGCCTCACCGGGCAGCACATCTCGACCCGGCCCGGGGACGGCGGCGAGTTCCGCGACATCGACCTGTTCCATCCGGGTGACCGGCTGCGCCGCATCGACTGGCGCGCCACCGCGCGCGCCGGCCGCGACGGCGAGTTGTATGTGCGCCGCACGACCGCGACCTCCGACGCCGCCGTCCACCTCGTGGTGGACGCCCGCGACGACCTGACGGGCGTGGTCGCGGACTGGTCGCGCGCCTATCCACGGCCCGCCGTCTCGTCACTCGACCTGGCGCGCGAGGCCGCGTCGTCGCTGGCGGCGGCGTACGCGGCGGCCGGTGACCGCGTCGGCTTCGACGACCTGGGGGAGTACGGGCGTGTGCTGCCGCCGCGCGCCGGCGCGCGCCACCGGGAGCGCGTGCTGCGCGCCATCGACCTCACCCGGGCGACCGGCACGGCGTTCCAGCGCGTCCGTTCGCCCCGTCTGTCGCCGGGCGCGCTGGTGTACGTCCTTGGGACGTTCCTCGACGACCAGCCCGCGACGCTGGCCCTCACCTGGCGCGCGGCCGGGCACCGGGTGATCGCGGTGGATGTGCTCCCGGCGCGCGATCCGGGCGACCTGGCCCCGCGCGACGTGCTGGCGCTGCGGACCATCGAGCTCGAGCGCCGGCTGCGGCTCGACCAGCTGCAGGGCGGAGGCGTCGAACTGCTGCGCTGGCAGGACCCGGCGGCGCGCGAGGCGGCCCTCCGCGCGCTGACCGCGGGACGGAGACGCCGATGAGCGCGGCGCGCGACCACGACGCCCTCTCGGGCACCGTCCCCGGCTGGTCGCTGCGCGCGCTCTTCGCGGCGATCGGGCTGGTGCTCGTCTTCGTCGGGGTTCCGGACGGCCCGTGGACCGCCATCGCCGCCCTCCTGATCGGCGTCGCGGTATGGCGGCCGCGCTGGCTGACGGCGTGGGTGGTCATCGGGGTGCTGATGCTGTCCGCCCTGGTGGAGCCCGGGACGTTCACCCCGCGGCTGCTCGGGCTCATCGCGGGCGTGCACGCGCTGCACCTCGTCGCCGCCTGGATGCTCGTCGTCCCGGCCGCCGCCCGGCTGCAGCCCGCCGTGCTGCTGCCGTCGCTGAGACGGTTCGTCCTCGTCCAGCTCCCGGTGCAGGCGGCGGCCGTGCTGCTCCTGCTGCCGGGCGCCCGAGCGTCCGTCCCCGCTCTGGCGATCCTCTCCGGGATCGCGCTGGCCGGGCTGGTCGGGATGTTCGTCCCGCCGCTGCTCCGGCGGCCGCGGAGGACGGACCAGCGATGAATGTCGGAGGTCGCGCTTAGACTCCGGCGTGCGGGAGAGCCGCATCCCGGGCAGGATAGAATCGAACAGACGTTCGACGGCTCGGGCGTGGTGCGCGGTGGGCGAACAGCCCCCGGAATCCCAGCATGGATGGCGGAGAATAGAGCGAGTGAGCAGCGGGCGAGTGAACAGCGAACGAGTCGGGGACGACCGCACCAGGGGCGAGGTGGGATCGATTAGCAGAGTGACGACGGGCTCGCACCTCAGCGTGCGCGGAGCACGGGTGCACAACCTCCACAACGTCGACCTGGAGATCCCGCGCGACTCCATGGTCGTCTTCACCGGCCTCTCGGGGTCGGGCAAGTCGTCGCTGGCGTTCGACACGATCTTCGCGGAGGGGCAGCGCCGCTACGTGGAGTCGCTGTCCGCCTACGCGCGGCAGTTCCTCGGCCAGGTCGACCGGCCGGACGTCGACTTCATCGAGGGCCTGAGCCCTGCGGTGTCGATCGACCAGAAGTCGACGAACCGCAACCCCCGTTCGACGGTCGGGACGATCACCGAGATCTACGACTACATGCGTCTGCTCTGGGCGCGCATCGGCGTACCGCACTGCCCGATCTGCGGTGAGCGCATCCAGCGCCAGACCGTGCAGCAGATCGCGGACCAGCTCATGGAGCTCGAGCCCGGCACGCGCTACATGGTCGTCAGCCCCGTCGTGTCGCAGAAGAAGGGCGAGTTCGTCGACCTCTTCAAGGAGCTCGCCGCGAGCGGCTACTCGCGTGCGCTGGTCGACGGCGAGCAGATCCAGCTCTCCGACCCGCCGACGCTGAAAAAGCAGTACAAGCACGACATCTCGGTCGTGGTCGACCGCCTCGTGGCCGGCCCCGACATCCTGGGCCGCCTCACCGACTCGCTCGAGACCGCGCTCCGCCTCACCGACGGTCTCGTGCAGGTCAACTACGTCGACCGCGAGGGCTCGGCCGCGTGGCAGAACTTCAGCGAGAAGCTGTCGTGCCCGAACGGCCACCCGATCCAGCTCACCGAGATCGAGCCGCGGACGTTCTCCTTCAACGCGCCGTTCGGCGCCTGCCCGGAGTGCTCCGGTCTCGGAACCCGCATGTCGGTCGATGACGAGCTGCTGCTCGGCGACGACGAGCTCAGCATCGCCGAGGGCGTCATCGTCCCGTGGACCACGCAGGGCAAGGGCCTCTTCAACTACTACGAGAAGCTGCTCGACGGTCTCGCCCGCGACCTCAAGTTCTCGCTCAAGACGCCGTGGAAGAAGCTCCCGGAGAATGTCCGCGACGCGGTGCTGCACGGCGACAACTTCGAGGTCAAGGTGCGGTGGAAGAACCGCTACGGCCGCGAGATGTCGTACACCTCGGGCTTCGAGGGCGTCGTGCCCTACATCGAGCGCCAGTACCTGCAGGCCGAGACCGACACGCAGCGCGCCCGCTGGGCCGAGTACCTGCGCGAGGTTCCGTGCCCCGTGTGCGGCGGCAAGCGACTCAAGCCCGAGGTGCTCGCGGTCCTCGTGCACGGCAAGAGCATCGCGGACGCGTCCCTGCTCAGCCTGAGCGACGCGCGCGCGTTCATGGAGAAGCTGCACCTGACCGAGCGCGAGCAGAAGATCGGCGCGCAGGTGCTGCGCGAGATCAAGATCCGCCTCGACTTCCTCATCCAGGTGGGCCTGAGCTACCTCGACCTGGCGCGCGCGGCGGGCACCCTCTCCGGTGGAGAGGCCCAGCGCATCCGCCTGGCGACGCAGATCGGTTCCGGCCTGACGGGGGTGCTCTACGTGCTCGACGAGCCGAGCATCGGCCTGCACCAGCGCGACAACCGACGCCTCATCGACACGCTGGTCGCCCTGCGCGACCTGGGCAACACCCTGATCGTGGTCGAGCACGACGAGGACACCATCCGGACCGCCGACTGGATCGTCGACATCGGCCCGGGCGCCGGCGTCAACGGCGGCCACGTCGTCCACTCCGGCTCGTACGACGACCTGCTCAAGAACACCGAATCGCTCACCGGCGACTACCTCGCCGGCCGCCGCGAGATCGCGATCCCGGCGAAGCGCCGCAAGATCGACAAGAAGCGGGTGATCCGGGTCGTGGATGCGGAGGCCAACAACCTGAAGAAGGTTACGGTCGACTTCCCGCTCGGCGCGTTCGTGGCGGTCACCGGCGTTTCGGGATCCGGCAAGTCCTCGCTGGTCAACGACATCCTGTACCGGGTGATGGCCAACAAGCTCAACGGCGCCCGTAAGGTGCCGGGCAAGCACCGCTCGGTGACCGGCCTCGAGAACCTCGACAAGGTCGTGCACGTCGACCAGGCGCCGATCGGCCGCACCCCGCGATCCAACCCGGCGACCTACACGGGCGTCTTCGACCGCATCCGGACGCTGTTCGCCGAGACGCCGGAGGCGAAGACCCGCGGCTACCTGCCCGGCCGGTTCAGCTTCAACGTCAAGGGCGGCCGCTGCGAGGCCTGCTCAGGCGACGGCACGATCAAGATCGAGATGAACTTCCTGCCCGATGTCTACGTCGCGTGCGAGGTGTGCGGGGGAGCGCGGTACAACCGCGACACGCTCTCCGTGCACTACAAGGGCAAGAACATCGCCGAGGTGCTCGACATGCCGATCAGCGAGGCGGCCGAGTTCTTCAAGCCGATCTCGGCCATCCACCGCTACCTGCAGACGCTCGTCGACGTCGGGCTCGGCTACGTCCGCCTCGGGCAGAGTGCGACCACGCTGTCGGGCGGCGAGGCGCAGCGTGTCAAGCTCGCGACCGAGCTGCAGCGCCGCTCCAACGGCCGCAGCGTGTACGTGCTCGACGAGCCGACCACGGGTCTGCACTTCGAGGACGTGCGGAAGCTCCTGCTGGTGCTGAACGGCCTGCTCGACAAGGGCAACACCGTCATCGTCATCGAGCACAACCTCGACGTGATCAAGTCGGCCGACTGGATCATCGACATGGGTCCCGAGGGCGGCGCGGGCGGCGGAGAGGTCATCGCGACCGGCACCCCGGAGCAGGTGGCCGAGGCGCCGGGCAGCCACACGGGCTTCTTCCTCAAGGAGATCCTGCAGGGCGAGTCGGCCCGGGGCGCCGCGTAGCACCGTGGCCGACACCGTCAGCTACCGGCCGAAGGCCGGCGAGATCCCGACCCAGCCGGGGGTGTACCGGTTCCGCGACAAGAACCGGCGCGTGCTCTACGTGGGCAAGGCGAAGAACCTGCGCGCGCGGCTGAGCAACTACTTCCAGCCGCTCCGCAGCCTCCACGAGCGCACGCGCCGCATGGTCACCACGGCGTCCAGCGTCGAGTGGACGGTCGTCGGCACCGAGTACGAGGCGCTCCAGCTCGAGTACACGTGGATCAAGGAGTTCAACCCGCCCTTCAACGTCAAGTTCCGCGACGACAAGACGTACCCGTACCTCGCCGTCACCCTCGGCGACCGTGTCCCGCGCGTGATGATCACCCGCAACCGCAACATCAAGGATGCGCGCTACTTCGGGCCGTACACGAAGGTCTGGGCCATCCGCGAGACGGTCGACCTGATGCTCAAGGCGTTCCCGATGCGCAGCTGCTCGGACGGCGTGTACCGCCGCGCCGAGCTGACGGGCCGGCCGTGCCTGCTCGGCGACATCGGCAAGTGCGCCGCGCCGTGCGTCGGCCGCATCACGCCGGAGGACCACAAGTCCCTCGCCATCGACTTCGCCTCCTTCATGGCGGGCAACGACAGCGGATACCTGCGCGACCTGACGGACAAGATGAAGCAGGCCGCCAGCACGATGGATTACGAGGCCGCCGCCCGGCACCGTGACGCCATCCAGGCGCTGGAGGGCGTGCTCGGCAAGAGCGCGGTCGTGCTCACCGAGAGCGTGGACGCGGACGTGTTCGGCATCGCCCACGACGAGCTGGCCGCGGCGGTCACCCAGTTCATCGTCCGCGGCGGCCGCGTGCGCGGTGTCCGCAGCTGGGTGGTCGACAAGGAGCTCGACGTCGGCCTGGGCGAGCTGGTCGAGACGGTCGTGCAGAACGCCTACGACGGGCCGGACGCGCCGCCGCGCGAGATCCTCGTCCCGGAGCTGCCGGAGGACACGGCCGAGCTGGAGCAGTGGCTCACCCAGCGCCGCCGCGAGACGCCCGATCCGTCGGCGCCCCGCGGCCGGCTGACCGGCCGCGTCGAGCTGCGCACCGCGCAGCGCGGCGAGAAGGCGGCCCTCGCGCAGACGGTCGAGATGAACGCGAAGAACGCGCTCGTGCTCTACAAGACCCGGCGCAGCTCCGACTTCGTCGCCCGCTCGCAAGCGCTCAACGACATCCAGGACGCCCTCGGCATGGCCGACGCCCCGCTCCGGATGGAGTGCTACGACGTCTCCCATCTCAGCGGCACGAACATCGTCGCCTCGATGGTGGTGTTCGAGGACGGGCTGCCGCGGAAGGACCAGTACCGGCGTTTCAGCATCCCCGAGTCGACCGACGACACCGAGTCGATCTACCAGGTGATCTCGCGCCGTCTGGCCTACCTCAAGGAGACGCCGGCACCTGCGGACCCGGCTGCCGACGCGCTCGACGAGGAGACCGCGCTCGACGCCGAGGGCGCGGCCGGTGCCGACGAGGTGGTGGATGCCGCCGAGCGCCGTCGCCGCAAGTTCTCGTATCCGCCGAACCTGCTGATCGTCGACGGTGGCCAGCCGCAGGTCGCGGCGGCCAAGCGCGCGCTCGACGAGTCGGGCGTGACGGGCATCCAGCTGGCCGGCATCGCGAAGCGGCTGGAGGAGATCTGGCTGCCCGACTCCGACTTCCCGGTCATCCTGCCGCGCAACAGCGACGCCCTGTTCCTCATCCAGCGCCTCCGCGACGAGGCGCACCGCTTCGCGATCACCTACCAGCGGGCGCGCCGCAAGCGCGACATCGGGACGGTGCTGGGGGAGATCCCCGGGCTCGGCCCGTCGCGGGTGAAGGAGCTGCTGAAGCACTTCGGCTCGGTCGCCCAGCTCCGGAAGGCGACGCCCGAGCAGATCGCGGAGGTGCGCGGCGTGGGCCCACGGCTCGCCGCGGCCGTCTACGAGCGGCTGACGGATACGGCGCGCAGCGACGACCAGGCGGCGGAGGCGCAGCCGGAAGGCGGGCGGGAGGCCGGCGTCAGTCGCTAGGCTGGGTGCACACAGGAGCAGCGGAGGAGACCGGTCGATGGCCACCGACGGCGACACAGTCGCAAGCGCCGAGCAGCAGGAAGTGCTCATCGTCACCGGGATGTCGGGCGCCGGGCGCTCGACCGTCGCGAACGCCCTGGAGGACCTCGACTGGTACGTCGTCGACAACCTCCCGCCACAGATGCTGCGCCCGCTGATCGAACTCGCCAACCGTGCGGAGTCGGGGCTTCCGCGCATCGCGGCGGTGGTCGACGTGCGCGGCCGCAACTTCTTCGTCGACCTGCGCGAGATGATCCAGAGCCTGCGCGAGGGCACCAAGGTGCGCGTCCTGTTCCTCGAGGCGTCCGACGCCGTGCTGGTGCGCCGCTTCGAGCAGGTGCGCCGCCCGCATCCGCTGCAGGGTGACGGCACGATCCTCGACGGCATCTCGGCCGAGCGGACGCGGCTCCGCGAGATCCGCGAGGCGAGCGACATCATCGTCGACACCTCCGACCTCAACATCCACCAGCTGGCGACGAACATCACGGACACCTTCGCCGCGGAGGACGCTGCCGGCGTGCAGGTGACCGTGATGAGCTTCGGGTTCAAGTACGGTCTGCCCGCCGACGCGGACCTCGTCGCCGACGCCCGGTTCCTCCCGAACCCGTTCTGGAACGCCGAACTGCGGCCGCACACCGGCCTCGAGGAGGTCGTCCGCGACTACGTCCTCACCCGCGACGGGGCCGAGGAGTTCATCTCCGGCTACGTCTCGGCGCTGCGCCCGATCATGGCGGGCTACCAGCGTGAGAACAAACGGCACGCGATGATCGCGATAGGCTGCACTGGCGGAAAACACCGGTCCGTCGCGATTGCGGAAGAGCTCGCGGCACGGTTGCGCAGTTTCCCCGGTCTCGCGGTGAACACCAAACACCGAGACCTCGGCCGTGAATGATCCCGGCCCATCCATCCACGGCACCACCCCCGCCTTGAGACAGTAAGGAATCCGATTGGCTCTCACCTCCGACGTCAAGGACGAGCTCACGAAGGTCGAGGTCAGCAAGACCACGGTCCGCGCTGCAGAACTGGCCACCATCCTCCGGTTCTCGGGCGGACTGCACCTGATCGGCGGGCGCATCGCGGTGGAGAGCGAGCTGGACACGCCCGAACTCGCCCGCCGGGTGCGCAAAGACCTCGCGGAGCTCTACGGGGTCCGCAGCGAGGTGTCCGTGATCTCCGCGTCCGGGGTGCGCCGCACCAGCCAGTACCTGGTGCGCGTGCTCGACGGCGGCGAGACGCTCGCCCGCCAGACGGGCCTGCTGGATGCGCGCCGCCGGCCGATCCGCGGCCTCCCGAACCGCCTGACCACGGGCTCCCGCGACGAGCTCGCCGCCGTCTGGCGCGGCGCGTTCCTCGCGAACGGCTCGCTGACCGATCCCGGCCGCTCCGCCGCGCTCGAGGTGACCTGCCCGGGCAACGAGGCCGCGATGGCGCTCGTCGGCGCCGCCGGCCGCCTCGGCATCGCCGCGAAGGCCCGCGAGGTGCGCGGCGTGCACCGCGTGGTCATCCGCGACGGCGAGGCCATCAGCGCGATGCTCGTCGCCATGGGCGCCGCGCAGACGGTCGCGAACTGGGAGGAGCTGCGGCAGCGCCGCGAGGTCCGCGCCAACGCGAACCGGCTCGTGAACTTCGACGATGCCAACCTGCGCCGGTCCGCGCAGGCCGCCGTCGCCGCCTGCGCCCGCGTCGAGCGCGCGCTCGAGATCCTCGGCCCGGAGGTGCCCGAGCACCTGCGCTACGCGGGCGAGCTGCGCCTCGCACATCGCGACGCCAGCCTCGACGAGCTCGGCCACCACGCCGACCCGCCGATGACCAAGGATGCGGTCGCCGGCCGCATCCGCCGCCTGCTGGCCATGGCCGACAAGCGGGCGAGCGACCTGGGCATCCCCGGCACCGAAGCGAGCCTCCCGGCCGATCTCGACGAGGTGTAACTTCGGGAGGGGACTTGGGGCCGCAGGAAGCATCCGCGGGCCGCTCGGGTTGCTGTAAACGACTCGACGAGTCGCTCGAATCACAACAACAGTGGAGATGAGTAATGGCTGACTACACGCTGCCGGACCTTCCGTACGACTACTCGGCCCTCGAGCCGAACATCAGCGGCCGGATCATGGAGCTGCACCACGACAAGCACCACAAGACCTACGTGGACGGCGCCAACACCGCGCTGGCGAAGCTCGCGGAGGCCCGCGACGCCGACGACCTGACCTACGTCAACAAGCTCGAGAAGGACCTGGCGTTCAACCTCGCCGGCCACGTCAACCACACCGTGTTCTGGAACAACCTCTCCCCGGACGGCGGCGACAAGCCGGTCGGCGAGCTGGCGGCCGCGATCGACGAGTTCTTCGGCTCGTTCGACAAGTTCCGCGCCCACTTCACGGCGTCGGCGCTCGGCATCCAGGGCTCCGGATGGTCGATCCTCGCCTGGGACTCGCTGGGCCAGAAGCTCATCATCGAGCAGCTGTACGACCACCAGGGCAACCTCGCCGCGGCCACCGTCCCGCTGCTCATGCTCGACATGTGGGAGCACGCCTTCTACCTCGACTACGTCAACGTGAAGGCCGACTACGTCAAGGCGTTCTGGAACATCACCAACTGGTCCGACGTCAACGACCGCTTCCTCCGGGCGCGCGAGAAGACCGCGGGTCTGCTGCTACTGTCGTAATCAGGCCGGCGTCCCGGGAGGATGCCTCCCGGGACGCCGTCGTCCGCAACAACCACCCACCACAGTGCGCCGTGCGGCGCCCATCGAGTAACTGGAGACATCTGTGTCCGTAAAGATCGGAATCAACGGGTTCGGTCGCATTGGTCGGAACTACCTGCGCGCGGCCCTCGCCAAGGGCAGCGACCTCGAGGTCGTCGCTGTGAACGACCTCACCGACAACAAGACGCTGGCGCACCTGCTGAAGTACGACTCCATCACGGGCCGGCTGGACGCCACCGTGGAGCTCGACGGCGACAACATCGTCGTCAACGGCAACCCGATCAAGGTCCTCGCGGAGCGCGACCCCGCCAACCTCGGCTGGGGCGACCTGGGCGTCGACATCGTGATCGAGTCGACCGGCCGCTTCACCAAGGCCGACGACGCGCGGAAGCACATCGAGGCCGGCGCCAAGAAGGTCATCATCTCGGCCCCCGCCACCGGCGAGGACGCCACCTTCGTCATGGGCGTGAACGAGCACCTGTACGACCCGGCGTCGCACAACATCATCTCCAACGCCTCCTGCACCACGAACTGCCTCGCGCCGCTCGCCAAGGTCTTCAACGACGAGTTCGGCATCGAGCGCGGACTCATGACCACGGTCCACGCGTACACCGCCGACCAGAACCTGCAGGACGGCCCGCACTCCGACCTGCGCCGCGCCCGCGCCGCCGCGATCAACATCGTCCCGACCTCCACCGGCGCCGCGAAGGCCATCGGCCTGGTGCTCCCGGAGCTGAAGGGCAAGCTCGACGGCTTCGCGCTCCGCGTCCCGGTCCCCACCGGCTCCATCACCGACCTCACCGTCACGGCCTCGCGCCCGGTCACGGTCGACGAGGTGAAGGCCGCCTACAAGAAGGCCGCCGAGGGTCCGCTCAAGGGCATCCTGAAGTACACCGAGGACGAGATCGTCTCCAGCGACATCGTCTCCGACCCGCACTCCTCGATCTTCGACTCGGGTCTGCTGCGCGTCATCGGCGACCAGGTCAAGCTGTCGAGCTGGTACGACAACGAGTGGGGCTACTCCAACCGTCTCGTCGACCTCACCGAGTACGTGGCCGAGCGCCTCTAAGCACAGGGAACCGACGTGACGCTCCGCACACTCGACGCACTCGGTTCGCTCGCCGGCAAGCGCGTCATCGTCCGCTGTGATCTGAACGTGCCTCTCGAGGGCACGAAGATCACGGACGATGGCCGTGTGCGAGCGTCGATTCCCACCCTCAACGCCCTGATCAACCAGGGCGCGAAGGTGATCGTCATCTCCCACCTGGGCCGCCCCGATGGCGCGCCCGACGCGAAGTACAGCCTGGCGCCGGTGGCCCAGCGGCTCTCCGAGCTGCTGGGTCAGCCGGTGACCTTCGCCCAGGACACGGTCGGCGGCGGCGCGCAGACGGCCGTCGACGGGCTGAAGGACGGCGACGTCGCCCTGCTCGAGAACCTCCGGTTCAACCCGGGGGAGACCGCGAAGGACGAGGGCGAGCGCCGTGCCTTCGCCGAGAAGCTGGCCGCTTTCGGCGACGCCTTCGTCTCGGACGGTTTCGGTGTCGTGCACCGCAAGCAGGCGAGCGTCTACGAGCTCGCCCAGCTGCTGCCGAGCGCCGCCGGGACGCTGATCCAGGCCGAGCTCGAGGTGCTCGACCGGCTGACCGAGAACCCGGAGCGTCCGTACGCGGTCGTGCTCGGCGGCTCGAAGGTCTCCGACAAGCTCGGCGTCATCGGCCACCTGCTGCCGAAGGTGAACTCGCTGCTCATCGGCGGCGGGATGCTGTTCACCTTCCTCGCGGCCAAGGGCCTCAAGGTCGGCTCCAGCCTCCTCGAAGCCGACCAGATCGACACCGTGAAGGGCTACCTGGCGAAGGCCGAGGAGCTCGGCGTCGAGCTGGCGCTCCCGCGCGACGTCGTCGTGGCCTCGAAGTTCGGCGCCGACGCGGAGCACGTGGTGCGCCCGGTCGACGCGATCGAGGACACCGACTGGGGCGAGAAGGGCCTCGGGCTCGACATCGGCCCGGAGACGGCGGAGCTGTTCTCCGAGTACGTGCGCGGTGCCAAGACGGTGTTCTGGAACGGCCCGATGGGCGTGTTCGAGCTCGCGCCGTTCGCAGCGGGTACCAAGGCGGTCGCCCAGGCGCTCACCGAGGTCGACGGCCTGAGCGTCGTCGGCGGCGGCGACTCGGCCGCGGCCGTGCGTGCGCTCGGCTTCCGCGACGACCAGTTCGGTCACATCTCGACGGGCGGAGGCGCGAGCCTCGAGTTCCTCGAGGGCAAGCGACTCCCCGGACTGGAGGTCCTCGGATGGCAGCAGTGAGCCCCACGGTGCGGCGCGTCCCGCTCATCGCCGGCAACTGGAAGATGAACCTGGACCACCTCCAGGCGATCGCCTTCGTGCAGAAGCTGGCGTGGACGCTGAAGGACGCGAACCACGACTTCTCCGCGGTGGAGGTGGCGGTCTTCCCGCCGTTCACCGACCTGCGCAGCGTGCAGACGCTGATCTCTGCGGACAAGCTGCCGCTCGCCTTCGGCGGGCAGGACGTCTCGGAGCACGAGTCCGGCGCGTACACCGGCGAGATCTCGGCCGCCTTCCTCGAGGCGCTCGAGACGCGCTACGTGATCATCGGCCACTCCGAGCGGCGCACGCTGCACGGCGAGACCGACGAGCAGGTGGCCGGCAAGGTGGCGGCGGCAGTGAAGCACAACATCGCGCCGATCATCTGCGTGGGCGAGACGGCGGAGGACCTCGAGGTGCACGGCGCGAGCGCCGTCCCCGTGGCCCAGCTCCGTGCCGCGCTCGCCCGGGTGGACTCCGCGGCCGACATCGTCGTGGCGTACGAGCCGGTCTGGGCCATCGGCTCCGGCCAGGCCGCCACGCCCGAGCAGGCGGAGCAGGTCGCCGCGGCGCTGCGCGGCGTGATCGCCGAGGTGCTCGGCCACGACGTCGCGGCCAAGACGCGCATCCTGTACGGCGGATCCGTGAAGTCCGGCAACATCGCGGGCTTCATGCGCGAGCCGAACGTCGACGGCGCACTCGTGGGCGGCGCCAGCCTCGACGTGAACGAGTTCGCGGCCATCGTCCGGTATCAGAAGCACGTCGGTCTCTGATTGGCGCCGCAGGTTATACTGAACGTTGGCTTTCCCCGGGCCCGGCCCGGTCGCTTCCCGAAAGGTTCCCCGTGCTCATTCTCCAGGTCGTCCTGCAGGTGCTGCTGGGCATCACCAGCCTGCTGCTGACGCTGCTCATCCTCCTGCACAAGGGTCGCGGTGGCGGTCTGTCCGACATGTTCGGCGGCGGCGTCACGTCCAACCTCGGTGCGTCCGGCGTCGCCGAGCGCAACCTCAACAGGATCACCGTCATCCTCGGGCTCATCTGGATCACCTGCATCGTCGTGCTGGGCCTGATCACCAAGTTCAGCGCGTAAGCGCGTCACTGTAGAAGGAGAACAGCATGGCTTCCGGAGGCAGTGCAATCCGCGGCTCGCGCGTCGGCGCGGGTCCCATGGGCGAGCAGGACCGCGGTTTCCACGCGGACCGCATCGCCGTGTCCTACTGGGATGCGCTCGGCAACGAGACCGTCCGGTACTTCGCGGCGAACCTGCCCGAAGAGGAGATCCCCGACGTCATCGACTCGCCGTCGACCGGTCTGCCGGCCGGGCGCGACAAGGAGAACCCGCCGTCGGTGGCGAAGACCGAGCCGTACAAGACGCACCTCGCGTACGTGAAGGAGCGCCGCAGCGAGGAGGAGGCCGAGCAGCTGCTCGAAGACGCCCTCAACCAGCTGCGCGCCCGACGGGGTCGCCCCACCAGCAACTGAGCGTTCGCGCCGGAAGGCCGTCCACCGCGAGGTGGGCGGCCTTCGTCGTTGCCCCCGCCCCCGTCTGCACGATTTGTGCCAAATCGTGGTTATCGCGCCGCCATAACCACGATTTGGCACAAATCTCCGAGCGCGGGGGCGGCTACACTGCGAGTCAAGCAGGAGGTGGGGGATGCGCGGAGCACGGGACGACCGGGCGGACACGCCGCGCGCCCTCGGCCACGAGGTCGGCCGGCTGAGCCTGCTGGCGCTGCTGGAGGAGGCCGTCACAGCCGCCGAGAGGGCCGACGTGCTCCTCGCCCGATGCGACGACATCGACGTGACGACGGCGGCGGATGCGCGGCTCGCCCTACGGCTGCGCGTCGCGTTCGCCGATCTGCAGCGCTGGGCGGACGACCTCGAGCTCGACGGCAGGGAGGCCGAGCTCCGGGACGAGGCGGCCCGGCTCTGTGCGTTCTACCTGCACCTGCTGACGCACGCGTTCGACCGGCGCATCGCCTCGGCCGGCCACGACCGCCGCACCATCCGCAGCCGCGGACCGCTGACCGGCGCGCCCTGCGCGCGGCTCGCGCTCCTGCGAGACCGCCTGCGCTCCCTCAGCGCCGACTGACCAACCCCGGATACGCGACTGCGGCCGCCCGTCACGTCTGCTGCGCGGCGCGCAGGCGCAGACGTGACGAACGACCGCAGTCAGTCCCCACAGGGGACGGGGTCAGTAGCTCGGCGCGATGAGGTTCTCGGGCACGTCGACCGCCGCTTCCTTGTCCACGAAGAACACGGTGCGCTTGCGGCCCTTGGCGCCCGCGACCGGCACCTCGGTGTAGCTGGCGCCGGCGAGGGCGAGGCCGAGGGCGCTCGCCTTGTCGCTGCCCGCCAGCACGAGCCAGATGCGGTCGGAGGAGTTGATCACCGGGCGGGTGAGGCTGAGCCGCTCGGGCGGAGGCTTCGGCGAGTTGCGCTCGGCGATCACCGACAGCTTCTCCTCGCGGATGCCCGCGCGGTCCGGGAACAGCGACGCGATGTGGCCGTCCGGGCCGACGCCGAGGAACGTGATGTCGAACTTCGGCACCGGCCAGCCCTCGGCTCCGAACGCCTCGAGCTCGGCCGCGTACACGCGGGCGGCCTCGTCGATGTCCGGGATCTCGTCCGACGACGGGAAGGGGTGCACGTTCTCCGGCGGCACCGCGATGTGGTCCAGCAGGGCCTCGCGGGCCTGGCGCTCGTTCCGGTCGGGGCTGTCCCGCGGCACGAACCGCTCGTCACCCCACCAGAAGTGCACCTTCGACCAGTCGATGGTGTCGCGGGCGGGGGAGGCGTTGACCGCCTCCAGCACCGCGATGCCCATCGTGCCGCCGGTCAGCGCGATGTTCGCGCGGCCGAGGTCGTCGAGGATGTCGATCGTCTTGGTGAGGAAACGCGCGGCCACCGATGCGGTCAGCGCCTCCTTGTCCGGGTGGACGAGCACCCGCCGTTCGTTCGTCATGCCCTGGCGCCTGCTCCTTCGTCGGAGGTCTCCAGCAGTGCGAGACCCTTCGTGATCACCTCGCCGTAGAGGTCGTCCGGGTCCAGCCTACGCAGTTCCTCAGCCAGGCAGTCACGCAGACTGCGGCGTGGCAGGGAGAGGTCGTGCGACGGCTGGCCCGGCTGCGACAGGCGGGCGACGTTCGGGATCTCGCGTTCCAGCTCGATGACGCCGCTGGCGCGCTCCATCTTGACGCCGTGGATGCCGCCGGAGCCGATCGCGCGCGACGCGAGGTCGTACTGCACCGGCACCTGCAGCTGCAGGCGCAGCCACGCGGCGAGCAGGAGGGTCGACGGGGAGTCGGCCGCGCCGGCCACATCCACGCCCGTAATGGGCTCGTACGGCGGCTGGTCGAGCACCGCGGCGAGCTGGGCGCGCCACAGCGTGAGCCGGGTCCACGCGAAGTCCGTGTCGCCCGGGGCGTAGGTCTCGCCGAGGTGGAACAGGAACTCCTGCGGGTTCGGCTGCGCCGACGCGTCGGTGATCCGCCGGGTCGCGATGCGGCCGAGCGGCGAGGTGGAGGCCTTCTCCGGCGCGATGCCGGGCCACCAGACCACGACGGGCGCGTCGGGGAGCAGCAGGCCGGTGACCAGCCCCTCCTCGTCGCTCGCCGTCTCGCCGTAGGCGCGCAGCACGATGACCTCGCTGGCGCCCGCGTCTCCGCCGACGCGGATCTGCGCGTCGAGGCGCGCGTCGCTCGCCTTGTGGTCGCGGTGCTCCTCGGTCGACACCACGATGACGCGCATCGGGTGCTCGCGGGAGGCGTCGTTGGCGGCCTCGATGGCCTCCTCCTCCTGCCCGAGGTGGGTGGCGATGATCAGGGTCAGCACGCGCCCGAGGGCGACGGCGCCGCCCTCCTCACGGATCTTGACCAGCGCCTTCGAGATGTTGCTGACGCTCGTCGCGGGAAGATCGACGATCATGGACGCCTCCAAACGCGGCCGTCACGGGCGAGGAGCTCGTCGGCCGACTTCGGGCCCCAGGTTCCGGGGCGGTACTGCTCGGGCTGGCCCTGCGTGGCCCAGAAGTCCTCGATCGGGTCGAGGATCTTCCAGGACAGCTCGACCTCCTCGTGCCGGGGGAACAGCGGCGGGTCGCCGAGCAGCACATCCAGGATGAGCCGCTCGTACGCCTCGGGGCTGGCCTCGGTGAAGGCGTGGCCGTAGCCGAAGTCCATGCTGACGTCGCGCACCTGCATGCCGGCGCCGGGGACCTTCGAGCCGAAGCGGATGGTCACACCCTCGTCGGGCTGCACGCGGATGACGAGCGCGTTCTGGCCGAGCGCGCTGGTCTGCGACTCCGCGAAGAGCTGCTGCGGGGCGCGCTTGAACACGACCGCGATCTCGGTGACGCGACGGCCCAGGCGCTTGCCCGCACGCAGGTAGAACGGCACGCCGGCCCAGCGGCGGGTCCCGATCTCCAGCTTGATGGCCGCGTAGGTCTCCGTGGTGGAGTGGGGGTTCATCCCGTCCTCCTCCAGGAAGCCGACGACCTTCTCGCCGCCCTGCCAGCCGCTGCCGTACTGGCCGCGGGCGGTCGAGGTCGCCAGGTCCTTCGGCAGCCGCACGGCGGCGAGCACCTTCTCCTTCTCGGCGCGAAGGTCCGCGGCGTTGAACGAGATGGGCTCCTCCATCGCGGTGAGCGCGAGGAGCTGCAGGAGGTGGTTCTGGATGACGTCGCGCGCCGCACCGATGCCGTCGTAGTACCCGGCCCGGCCGCCCACGCCGATGTCCTCGGCCATGGTGATCTGCACGTGGTCGACGTAGTTGGCGTTCCAGATCGGCTCGTACAGCTCGTTCGCGAAGCGCAGCGCCAGGATGTTCTGGACCGTCTCCTTGCCGAGGTAGTGGTCGATGCGGAACACCGAGTCCGGCGGGAACACCGTCTCGACGACCGCGTTCAGCTCGCGCGCCGACTGCAGGTCGTGCCCGAACGGCTTCTCGATCACGACCCGCCGCCAGCCCTCTCCGGACTGGTCGGCGAGCCCCGAGCGCTTCAGCTGCTCGGTGACGATCGGGAAGGCCTTCGGCGGGATGGACAGGTAGAACGCGTGGTTGCCCATGGTGCCGCGCTCCACGTCCAGCTGCTCGACGGTCTCCTTGAGGCGCTGGAACGCCTCGTCGTCGTCGAACTCTCCCGGGACGAACCGGATGCCCTGCGCCAGCTGCTGCCACACGTCGTCGTCGAACGGCGTGCGTGCGTACTGCTTGACCGCGTCGTAGACGACCTTCTCGAAGTCCTGGTCCTCCCAGTCGCGCCGGGCGAAGCCGACGAGGGAGAACCCGGGCGGCAGCAGGCCGCGGTTCGCGAGGTCGTACACCGCGGGCATCAGCTTCTTGCGGGACAGGTCGCCCGTCACGCCGAAGATGATGAGGCTGCTGGGCCCCGCGATGCGGTTGAGGCGGCGGTCGGAGGGCAACCGCAGCGGGTTGAACTCCGGGGTGATCTCCACCGGTGACAAGTGTTGGTCTCCTTTATCGATGGCTCAGTTGACGGCCTCGAACAGCGAGACGACATCCGCCTCGGGGTTCGTGAGCGTCAGAGTCAGCACCGGGCGCCCGTGCTCGCCGAGGACGCTCGCGTCGCCGGCGGCCTGAGCCTGGATGAGCTGCCCGAAGGTGAAGGGACGGCCCGGGATCTCGAGGTCCTCGGACGGCGTCGCCGTGATCTGCAGGAACACGCCGACCGCCGGTCCGCCCTTGTGGAACTGACCCGTGGAGTGCAGGAAGCGCGGGCCCCAGCCGAACGTGACGGGGCGTCCCGCCTTCGCCGCCAGCAGGTCGCGGATGCCCGCGAGCTGGGGGAGTGCGAGACGGTCGACGTAGGCCTGCACCGCGACGTAGCCGTCCGGTCCGAGCTGCGCGAGCAGCGCGTCCACGGCGGCGTCGAGGGTGCTCGCGTCGCCGAGGAAGGACCCGGTGGTGCGGACCTCGATGCCGCCGGCGGTGAACGCGGGGGAGACGGGCTCCGGCCGGTTGTCGAGCAGCGAGCGGGCGGCCACCTTGGCGGCCTCCACGTCCGGCTGGTCGAACGGGTTGATGCCGAGCAGGCGTCCGGCGACGGCCACCGCGTACTCCCACACGAGGAGCTGCGCGCCCAGGCTGCCCGAGACGAGGATCTCGCCCTCGTGGCGGTCGGCCGGGAACAGGTGGTGCGCCTCCGCGTTCGCGACGAGGCGGACGATCTGCAGGTCGGCCGGCTTCGACTCGAGCTCGGGGGCGAGCTTGTCGAGCACGACCGGCAGCAGGCCGGTGCCCTCCTTGCCGGTGGACTCGGCGATCAGCTGCTCGGCCCAGTCGGCGAACCCCACGATGTGGGTGCCGTCCGCGACGATGCCCAGCTTGTCCTTGAGCGGGCTGGTGCCGGCGATCGCGGCGCCCAGCACGAGGCCCGGGTTCTGCTCGTTGTCGACGGCGAGCTCGATGGACGTGGCGTCGGCCTCGTCGAGCAGCTCCTGGATGTCCACGCCGGCGAGACCGGACGGCACCAGGCCGAACGCGGTCAGCGCCGAGTAGCGGCCGCCGACGTTCGGGTCGGCGTTGAACACGCGGTAGCCGGCCTCACGGGCGGACTGGTCGAGCGGGGAACCGGGGTCGGTGACGACGACGATGCGCTCGCGCGGGTCGATGCCCGCATCCTGGAACCACTTCTCGTAGACGCGCTTCTGGCTGTCCGTCTCGAGGGTGGAGCCCGACTTGGACGAGATGACGACCGCGGTGGCCTCCAGCCGGTCGCGCAGCGCCGAGAGCACCTGGCCCGGGTCGGTCGAGTCGAGCACGGTGAGCTCGGCCTCGGCCGTCCGGGTGATGACCTCCGGCGCGAGCGAGGAGCCGCCCATGCCGCCGAGGACGATGTGGTTCACGCCTTTCGCGTGCAGCTCGTCGCGCAGCGCGACGATCTCCGGCACCAGCGGGCGCGAGATGGAGACCGCCTCGGTCCAGCCGAGGCGCTTGCTCGCCTCGGGCTCGGCGGCCGGGCCCCAGAGGGCCGGGTCCTGGGCGGTGATGCCGGACGCCACCTTGTCGGCGACGAGCTGCGGCACCACGGTGCGGACGGCCTCGGCCGCCGCACCGGTGACGTGGATGCGGAACGTCACTTGGCCGCTCCCTCGAGGGCGTTCTTCACGGTCTCGACGAGCTCGCCCCACGAGACGACGAACTTCTCGACACCCTCGCGCTCGAGCGTCTCGGTGACGTCGTCGTAGCTGATGCCGAGATCGGCGAGCTTGTTGAGCACGTCGTTCGACTCGGCGTAGGTGCCGGTGACGGTGTCGCCGGTGATGTTGCCGTGGTCGAAGGTGGCGTCGAGCGTCTTCTCCGGCATCGTGTTGACGACGTTCGGGGCGACGAGCGCCTCGACGTACAGCGTGTCGGGGAGGCTCGGGTCCTTGACGCCGGTGGAGGCCCACAGCGGGCGCTGCTCGTTGGCGCCGGCCTCGACCAGGCGCTTGGCGCGCTCGGTGGCGAACTCCTTCTCGTACACCTCGTAGGCGAGGCGCGCGTTGGCGATGCCGGCCTTGCTCTTGAGGCCCTCGGCCTCGTCGGTGCCGATCGCGGTGAGGCGCTTGTCCACCTCGGTGTCGACGCGCGAGACGAAGAACGAGGCGACCGAGTGGATGCCGGACAGGTCGATGCCCGCCTCCTGGGCCTTCTCGAGACCCGTGAGGTAGGCGTTGATGACCTCGCGGTAGCGCTCCAGGCTGAAGATCAGGGTCACGTTGACGCTGATGCCCGCGGCGATGGTCTCGGTGATGGCCTCGAGGCCCTCGACCGTTGCCGGGATCTTGATCATCACGTTCTGCTTCTGGATCTTGTCCGAGAGCTTCTTGGCGGCGGCGATGGTCGCCTGGGTGTCGTGCGCGAGCCCCGGGGCGACCTCGATCGACACGCGGCCGTCGACGCCGTTGGAGCGCTCGAAGACCTCGTGGAAGATGTCGCTGGCGTTCGCGACGTCGTCGGTGGTGATCTCGAAGATCGCGTCGTCGACGTCCACGCCGGCGGCCGCCAGCTGGCGGACCTGCTCGTCGTAGGACTCGCCCTTGGAGAGGGCGGCGGCGAAGATCGTCGGGTTGGTGGTCACGCCGACCACGTTCTTCTCGGCGATCAGCTTCTGCAGGCCGCCGCTGTTGATGCGCTCGCGCGACAGGTCGTCCAGCCAGATGCTGACGCCCGCGGCGGACAGGGCCGCCGTGGGGGACTGGGTGGTGGAGGTGGTGTCGGTCATCTTCTTCTTCTCTTCTCTTCTGCCCGCGCTCAGAGCGACGCGAGCGATTCCTTCGCGGCGGACACGGCGTGCTCGGTGGTCATGCCGAACTCGCGGAACAGCGTCTTGTAGTCGGCCGACGCACCGAAGTGCTCGATCGAGACGCTGCGTCCGTGGTCGCCGACGATCTTGTCCCAGGCGAGGGCCAGGCCGGCCTCGATGGAGACGCGGGCCTTGACCGCGGCGGGGAGCACCTTCTCCTGGTACTCGGCGGGCTGCTCGGCGAACCACTCGAGGCTCGGGGCCGAGACGACGCGGGCGTTGATGCCCTCTCCGCGCAGCTCCTCGCGGGCCTCGAGGGCGATCTGCACCTCGGAGCCGGTGGCGATGAAGATCACGTCCGGCGTGCCGCCCGGCGCCTCCGCCAGGATGTACGCGCCCTTGGCGACGTTCTTGGCCGAGGCCAGGGTGTCGCCCTCGGCGTCGCCCTCGCCGCGCTCGAACACCGGGATGTTCTGGCGGGTCAGCGCGATGCCGGCCGGGCCGTTGCGACGCTCCAGGATGGTCTTCCATGCCCAGGCGACCTCGTTGGCGTCGCCGGGGCGGACCACCGTGAAGTTGGGGATGGCGCGGAGCGTCGAGAGCTGCTCGATCGGCTGGTGGGTGGGGCCGTCCTCGCCGAGCGCCACGGAGTCGTGCGTCCAGACGAAGATCGACGGGATGTTCATCAGCGCGGACAGGCGGAGGGACGGCCGCTGGTAGTCGCTGAAGATCAGGAACGTGCCGCCGAACGGACGCGTCGGGCCGTGCAGCACGATGCCGTTCAGGATGGCCGCCATGGCGTGCTCGCGGATGCCGAAGTGCAGCACGCGCCCGTACGGGTTGCCGGTCCACTCGTGGGTGGAGCGGTCCGACGGGACGAAGGACGCGGCGCTCTCGATGGTCGTGTTGTTCGACTCCGCGAGGTCGGCCGAGCCGCCCCACAGCTCCGGCATGACCGGGGCGATCGCGTTGAGCACCTTGCCGCTCGCGGCGCGGGTGGAGACGTCCTTGCCCGGCTCGAACACGGGCAGCGCGCTCTCCAGCTCCTCCGGGGCGGCGCCGCTGAGCAGGCGGTCGAGCAGCTGCTTGCGCTCGGGGTTCGTCTCGGCCCAGGCGTCGAAGCCCTTCTGCCATTCGGCGCGCTCCTCGGCGCCGCGCTGGATCGCCTTGCGCGTGTGCTCGATGACCTCGTCGGCCACCTCGAAGGTCTGCTCGGGGTCGAAGCCGAGCACCTCCTTGACGGCGCGCAGCTCGTCGGCGCCCAGGGCGGAGCCGTGGATCTTGCCGGTGTTCTGCTTCTTGGGGGACGGCCAGCCGATGATCGTCTTGAGGATGATCAGCGACGGCTTGTCGGTGACGGCCTTCGCGTTCTCGATCGCCTGGTAGAGCTCCTCGACGTCCTCCTGGTAGACGCCGGTCTTCTTCCAGTCGACGACCTGCACGTCCCAGTGGTACGCCTCGTAGCGAGCCTTGACGTCCTCCGTGAAGGCGATGTCGGTGTCGTCCTCGATCGAGATCTGGTTGCTGTCGTAGATCGCGATCAGGTTGCCGAGCTCCTGGTGGCCGGCGAGCGACGAGGCCTCGGAGCTGACGCCCTCCTCCAGGTCGCCGTCGGACGCGATCACGTAGACGTGGTGGTCGAACGGGCTGGTGCCGGGGGCGGCGTCCGGATCGAACAGGCCGCGCTCGAACCGCTGGGCATAAGCGAAACCGACGGCGGAGGAGATGCCCTGACCGAGAGGTCCGGTGGTGATCTCCACGCCGTCGGTGTGTCCGTACTCGGGGTGGCCGGGGGTGAGGGAGCCCCACGTGCGCAGCTTCTTGAGGTCGTCGAGCTCGAGGCCGTAGCCGCCCAGATAGAGCTGGATGTACTGGGTCAGGGACGAGTGGCCCGCCGAGAGGATGAAGCGGTCGCGACCGAGCCAGTGCTGGTCGCGCGGGTCGCGGCGCATCACCTTCTGGAAGAGCAGGTAGGCCGCGGGGGCGAGGCTCATGGCGGTGCCGGGATGCCCGTTGCCCACCTTCTCCACCGCGTCGGCCGCGAGGACGCGAGCCGTGTCTACTGCCTTGTTGTCAATGGGATCCCACTGCAGTGCTGCCACGTGAAAACTGACCCTTCGTAGATGTGGTGAGGGTCGTCGTGGAACCCGCACCGGTTGAGGTAGTGCGCGCCGTGGACGTCATCGGCGCCGGGCTGCCCGTATCCGTCACGGTCCTACAAAAAGGGCCTGTGGGAAAGGGGTCCGGCTGGCGAGCATCTCCAAGTATAGGTAACACGCACGAAACGTGGGGTGTTCCCCCAGCCGGTTGTGCCAAAGGCGTACAGGGGGTAGCCCGGGATGCGCGACCTCTACGTGCCGTAGACTTGCCGAGGGCCGTCGCGCCCATCCGCCGACACATCACGAGGAGCAATGGACGTCGCTGTAGAGAGCCGTGTCGAACCGGGCCGCATCGGCGTCGCTCGCAAGGCGAAGGCGTACATCGCGCTGACCAAGCCGCGCGTCGTCGAGCTCCTGCTCGTGACGACCGTGCCCACGATGATCCTCGCGGCGAACGGCATCCCGAACCTGTGGCTCGTGCTGGCGACGGTCGTCGGCGGCTACATGAGCGCGGGCTCGGCGGGCGCGTTCAACTGCTACATCGACCGCGACATCGACCGCGTGATGCGCCGCACGAAGAACCGCCCCCTGGTGACCGGCGAGCTCTCCGACCGCGAGGCCCTCGTCTTCGCCTGGGCGCTGGGGATCGCCTCGGTGCTGGTGCTCGGCTTCTTCACCAACTGGCTCGCCGCCGCGCTCTCGGTCGCGGCCATCCTGCTCTACGTCGTCTTCTACACGCTGATCCTGAAGCGCCGCACTCCGCAGAACATCGTGTGGGGCGGCATCGCGGGCTGCATGCCGGTGCTGATCGGCTGGGCCGCCGTGACCGGTTCGCTCGACTGGGCCCCGTTCATCCTGTTCGGCATCATCTTCCTCTGGACGCCGCCGCACTACTGGCCGCTGTCGATGAAGTACCGCTCCGACTACCAGGAGGCCGGCGTGCCGATGCTGGCCGTCGTGCGGGGACGCGCCGTGGTCGGCCTGCAGGTCATCCTGTACGCGTGGGCGATGGTCGCGTGCTCGCTGCTGCTCATCCCGGTCGCGCACATGGGGCTGCTCTACACGGCGATCTCCCTGGTGACCGGCGGTTGGTTCCTCTACGAGTCGCACCGCCTCTACAACTTGGCCATCCGGCACGAGACGGTGTCCCCGATGCGGGTGTTCCACGGCTCGATCGCGTACCTGACGCTGATCTTCCTCGCGGTCGCGATCGACCCGCTGCTTCCCTTCTGAGGATTCTTCAGTCAACCCGTGCACTCCGGGGGTGACCGGCTCTAGCATGTGCGCATGAGCGCACCGTTGCTGGCGACACGTCTGCGGACGCCGCGCCTCGTGCTCGACACTCCGACGGACGACGACATCCCGGACGTGCTGGCCGCCTGCCTCGACGCCGAGACGCAGCGCTGGGTGCCGCTGCCCTCGCCGTACACCCGCGAGAGCGCGGAGTTCTTCGTCCGCAGCTACTGCCCGCACGGTCTCGCGAGCCGCCGCTACACCGTGTGGGCGCTGCACGAGCGCTCGGGCGGCCGGATGCTCGGCGCCCTGGAGGTGCGGCGGGACGAGCGTGCCGGGTCCGCCTCGCTCGGCTGCTGGTCCGGTCCGTGGGCGCGCGGCCGTGGCTTCATGCGCGAGGCTCTGAGCGCGGTGGCGCGCCACGCCCTGGATCCGGACGGTCTCGGCCTCACCAGCCTGAACTGGGAGTACGTGCCGGGCAACGACGCCAGCCGACGCCTCGCGGAGGCGGTCGGATTCGACTTCGGCGAGGGGATGCGCACCCTCGTCAGCCTGCACGGCGAGCCGCGCGAGGCGCGGGTCGGGACGCTACGCCGCGACGACGTCCGCCGCTGACGCCTCGCGGGCGTCCAGCGCGGCGACCGGAGCCTTGAGCGACAGGATCACCGCGGTCATCGCAGCGGCCAGCAGCGCCGCCAAGGTCATGTGCACGCCGACGAGGATGCCCGGCAGCCCGGTGTTCGCCTGGATGAGCCCGACCGCGATCTGGAGCACCTCGACCGCCAGCAGGTACTGCGTGAAGCGGTGGACCGCGGTCGCGCGGTAGCGCCACGAGCCGATCACCAGCACCAGGGTGAGCCCGAAGGTCACGTAGGCGGGGATCGCGTGCACGTGCTGCAGGATCTCGGGGTTGAGGCCGTTCCGCGGGGCGTTCGCGTCGCCGGCGTGCGGACCGCTGCCGGTGGTGAGGATGCCGACCAGGATGGTGACCGCGACGACCGCGCTGGTGACGTGCGCGACGGCGGCGAACCAGCCCGGCACGGCGCGGACGCGGGGACCGGGCACCGCGTAGACGCGGAAGACGAAGGCCGTGCAGGTCGCGACGAGGGCGATCGACACGACGAAGTGCAGCCCGACCACGTAGGGGTTGAGCCCGCTGAGCACGCTGAGGCCGCCGATGACCGCCTGAGCGGGGATGGCGAGGCCGGCGACGAGGGTCAGCCAGAACAGATCCGGGCGCTGCTTGCGCATCCGCAGGATGGCCACGAACGCGATGATCGCCATGATGGCGAGCAGCGCGCTGAGCACGCGGTTGCCGAACTCGATGAAGCCGTGGATGCCCATCTCGGGCGTGTTGACGATCGAGTCCGCCGTGCACTTCGGCCAGGTGGGGCAGCCGAGGCCGCTCGCTGTGAGCCGCACCAGTCCGCCGGTTCCGACCAGGACGACCTGGCCCACCAGGTAGGCCCACGCGATCACCTTCAGCCGCGTGTCCACACGGTCGGGCAGCCAGGCGATGATGCGCTTCATGGTTCGGGGGCTTCCTCGGGTCTCGGACGGTGATGCGGGTGCGGATACTCGGGCAATGCGCAGGCGCGCCTCTACTAATACCGTGCCGCACCTGTAGAATTGGTGGGTTCGAGGAACGCGCCATCCGGCGCGTGCGCGCGTCCGGTTTCTCCGGCCGTGGCCGGGGCATCGTGGCCCGTCTCCCCGAACAGTCTAGGTACGCACGTGGTACGCAGTCACCGCCACCCGCACAATCAGGACGCTCAGGAGCGACCGGCGTGAGCCGTGCGCTCCGAGGGGAATGAGCCGGACTGATATCCGGTTACGAGTGGAAGGAAACGAGGTAGATATGTCAGACATCCTGATCGATCGGCCCGAGCTCGCCTCTTTGGGGCAGTACGAGTTCGGCTGGGCCGATTCCGACGCCGCGGGATCCCTCGCACGTCGTGGTCTCTCGCCCGAGGTGGTGAAAGACATCTCGGCGCTCAAGAACGAGCCCGAGTGGATGCTGCAGCGCCGCCTCAAGGCCCTCCAGCTGTTCGAGCGCAAGCCCATGCCCACCTGGGGAGCCGACCTGTCGGAGATCGACTTCGACAACATCAAGTACTTCGTCCGCTCCACCGAGAAGCAGGCGCAGAGCTGGGAAGACCTGCCGGAGGACATCCGGAACACCTACGAGAAGCTCGGCATCCCGGAGGCGGAGCGCCAGCGCCTCGTCGCCGGCGTCGCGGCCCAGTACGAGTCCGAGGTGGTCTACCACCAGATCCGTGAGGACCTCGAGGCGCAGGGCGTCATCTTCATGGACACCGACACCGCGCTGCGCGAGCACCCCGAGTTCTTCGAGGAGTACTTCGGCACCGTGATCCCCGCCGGCGACAACAAGTTCGCCGCGCTGAACACCGCCGTGTGGTCGGGCGGCTCGTTCGTCTACGTGCCCAAGGGCGTGCAGGTCGAGATCCCGCTGCAGGCCTACTTCCGCATCAACACGGAGAACATGGGCCAGTTCGAGCGCACGCTGATCATCGCCGACGAGGGCAGCTACGTCCACTACATCGAGGGCTGCACCGCGCCGATCTACAAGTCCGACTCGCTGCACTCCGCGGTCGTCGAGATCATCGTGAAGAAGAACGCCCGCGTGCGCTACACGACGATCCAGAACTGGTCGAACAACGTCTACAACCTCGTCACCAAGCGGGCGACCGCGGGTGAGGGCGCGACGATGGAGTGGATCGACGGCAACATCGGCTCCAAGGTGACGATGAAGTACCCGTCGATCTACCTGATGGGGGAGCACGCCAAGGGCGAGACCCTGTCCGTCGCGTTCGCGGGCCCCGGCCAGCACCAGGACGCCGGCGCGAAGATGATCCACATGGCGCCGTACACGCAGTCGTCGATCGTCTCCAAGTCGATCGCCCGCGGCGGCGGTCGTGCCGGCTACCGCGGCGAGGTGCGGATGGATGCGAACGCGCACCACTCCGCCAACACCGTGCGCTGCGACGCCCTGCTCGTCGACACGATCTCGCGGTCGGACACGTACCCTGCCATCGACATCCGCGTCGACGACGTGCAGCTCGGCCACGAGGCGACGGTGTCGCGCGTAAGCGAGGAGCAGCTGTTCTACCTCATGTCGCGAGGGCTCCCGGAGGACGAGGCCATGGCGATGATCGTCCGCGGCTTCATCGAGCCGATCGCCCGCGAGCTCCCCATGGAGTACGCACTGGAACTCAACAAGCTCATCGAGATGGGCATGGAAGGCTCTGTCGGATGACGCAGATCGAGACGACGCAGACCACCGCGCCCGCCCCGACCCACATGCGAGCACCGGTTCCGGTGCAGAGCCGCGCCGAGCGGTTCACCTCCACCGAGGTCTCGGACTTCCCGGCCGTCACCGGCCGGGAGCCGATGTGGAAGTACACGCCCGTCGCGCGCATCCAGGAGCTCACCTCCGGTGACCTCGACGGCTCGCCCTACGTCTACGACGCCACGGCGGCACCCGGCGTGACGACCGCGTGGATCCCACGCGACGACGCCCGCATCGGCGCCGCCGGAACGCCGGAGGACCGCGCGTCCGCCAACGCCTGGACCGCCTTCGAGCAGGCGCTCCTCGTGAGCGTCGGCGCCGACCTCAGCGGCGACCGCCGCGAGGTCACGATCGCCCGCACCGCCCTCGGCGGCGCGCCCCGCGCGGCGCACACCGTCGTAGAGGTCGCGCCAGGCGCGGTCGCGACGCTGATCCTGCAGAACACCGGCTCGGCGCACCTGACCGAGAACGTCGAGTTCCTGCTCGGGAAGGACGCCGACCTCACCGTCGTGTCCCTCCAGGAGTGGGACGACGACGCGCTGCACGTCGCCGCGCACTTCGCCGAGCTCGGCGAGGGCGCGCGCATCAAGCACGTCGCGATCACCCTCGGCGGCGGCGTCGTGCGGCTGAACCCGTCGGCGCACCTCGCCGGCGCGCGAGCCGACGCCGAGCTGCTCGGCGCATACTTCGCGGACGCGACGCAGCACCTCGAGCAGCAGGTGTACGTCTACCACGACGGTCCCGAGACCCGCAGCCGCGTCAGCTACAAGGGCGCACTGCAGGGCGAGGGCGCACGCACGGTCTGGATCGGCGACGTGCTCATCGGCCCGAAGGCCGTCGGCACCGACACCTACGAGCAGAACCGCAACCTCGTGCTCACCGACGGCGCGCGCGCGGACTCGGTGCCGAACCTCGAGATCGAGACCGGCGACATCGTCGGCGCCGGCCATGCGAGCGCCACCGGCCGTTTCGACGACGAGCAGCTGTTCTACCTGCAGTCGCGAGGCATCCCGGAGGAGGAGGCGCGCCGCCTGGTCGTGCGCGGCTTCCTCGCCGAGATCGTCCAGCAGATCGGCTCGCCGGCGCTCCAGGAGCGCCTGCAGGCGAAGATCGAGGACGAGCTCGAGTCCTCGACGGTCACCGCGTCGGCGCCCTCCGCCCCGACCGCCGGGGCCGAGAACTGATGGCGGGCCAGCGCGTCGCAGCCGTCGCGGAGCTCGTCGAGAATCAGGCGACGCGCGTGGTGCTCGACGGCGTCCCGATCGCGGTCGTCAAGGACTCGTCCGGTACGGTGCACGCCATCGGCGACACCTGCACGCACGGCGAGATCTCGCTCTCCGAGGGCTTCGTCGAAGACGAGAGCCTGGAGTGCTGGGCCCACGGCTCGCAGTTCTCGCTCCTGACCGGCAAGCCCCTCAACCTCCCGGCCTACGAGCCGGTCCCCGTGTTTCCCGTCGAGATCATCGACGGAGACGTCTTCATCGACCCCAGCGCCCCGAAAGTGAACCAGTAACCATGTCAGTCCTCGAGATCCGCGACCTCCACGTCACCGTCGAGACGGACCAGGGCACCAAGCCCATCCTGAACGGCGTCGACCTCACCATCAACGAGGGTGAGATCCACGCGATCATGGGCCCGAACGGGTCCGGCAAGTCCACCTTGGCGTACACGATCGCCGGGCACCCCAAGTACACCGTCACCCAGGGCAGCATCACGCTGGACGGCGAGGACGTCCTCGCGATGACCGTCGACGAGCGCGCCCGCGCCGGGCTGTTCCTCGCCATGCAGTACCCGGTCGAGATCCCCGGTGTGACCAACACGAACTTCCTCCGCACCGCCAAGACCGCGATCGCGGGCGAGGCGCCGTCCATCCGCACTTGGGTCAAGGACGTTCGCGAGTCGATGAACGCGCTGCGCATGGACTCCTCGTTCGCCGAGCGCAACGTCAACGAGGGCTTCTCGGGCGGCGAGAAGAAGCGCAACGAGATCCTCCAGCTCGAACTGCTGAAGCCCCGCTTCGCGGTGCTCGACGAGACCGACTCGGGCCTCGACGTGGATGCGCTGAAGATCGTCTCCGAGGGTGTCAACCGCGCCAAGGCGAACACCGGCCTCGGCATCCTGCTGATCACCCACTACACGCGCATCCTGCGCTACATCAAGCCGGACTTCGTGCACGTCTTCGTCGCCGGCCGCGTCGCCGAGCAGGGCGGCCCGGAGCTCGCCGACCGCCTGGAGGAGGAGGGCTACGACCGCTACGTCGACGCCCCCGAGCCCGCGTCGGCCTCCGCGGCCGAGCTGGCCGGCTCCTGAGGCCCGAGAGGTAGAATCCACACATGCCCGCCACGCTGAGCCCAGCGCTCTTCGACCAGGTCGAAGAGGCGCTGAAGAACGTCATGGATCCCGAGCTCGGGATCAATGTCGTCGACCTGGGCCTCATCTACGACCTCGCCTGGGACGACGAGAACAACGCCCTCATCATCTCGATGACGCTCACGAGCGCCGGCTGCCCGCTGACCGACGTGCTCGAGGAGCAGACCGCCGAGGCACTCGACGGCATCGTCGAGGCGTTCCGCATCAACTGGGTGTGGATGCCGCCGTGGGGTCCCGAGCGGATCACCGATGACGGGCGCGACATGATGCGCGCCCTCGGCTTCGCCATCTGACAACTCTCCCCAGCCATCCGTTCCTCAGTTTCTCCGCTGCACGCTCGGCGTGTACCCGGACTAACTGAGGAACGGATGGCTGCTGAACGAATGGAATCACTGTGCTTGCCGTGCAGGGCCTCGAACTGCGCGTAGGCGCACGCCTCCTGATGGAGGACGTGAGCTTCCGCGTCGCCGACGGCGACAAGATCGGCCTCGTCGGGCGCAACGGCGCCGGCAAGACGACGCTGACCAAGGTGCTCGCGGGCGATCTGCTGCCCACCGCGGGCAAGGTCGACCGCTCGGGCGAACTCGGCTACCTGCCGCAGGACCCGCGGTCCGGCAACCTCGACGACCTCGCGCGCACGCGCATCCTGGACGCTCGTGGCCTGGGGTCCATCGTGCTCGGGATGCAGCAGGCGACGCTCGACATGGCGAGCAGCGACTCCGGGGTATCCGAGGCCGCGATGAAGAAGTACGGCCGGCTGGAGGAGCGCTTCCACCTCCTCGGCGGGTACGCGGCCGAGGCGGAGGCGGCGTCCATCGCGTCCAACCTGAACCTGCCCGACCGCATCCTGGACCAGCCGCTGAAGACCCTCTCGGGAGGTCAGCGCCGCCGCATCGAGCTGGCGCGCATCCTGTTCTCGGACGCCCGCACGATGATCCTCGACGAGCCGACGAACCACCTGGATGCCGACTCGGTCATCTGGCTGCGCGACTTCCTCAAGAACTACAGCGGCGGCTTCATCGTGATCTCGCACGACGTCGAGCTCGTGGGTGAGACGGTCAACCGCGTCTTCTACCTGGATGCGAACCGCCAGGTCATCGACATCTACAACATGGGCTGGAAGAACTACCAGCGCCAGCGCGCCGCCGACGAGGAGCGCCGCAAGAAGGAGCGCGCGAACGCCGAGAAGAAGGCCGGTGCGCTCCAGCTCCAGGCCGCGAAGTTCGGTGCGAAGGCCACGAAGGCCGCCGCCGCCCACCAGATGGTGGCGCGTGCGGAGAAGCTGCTCGCCGGGCTCGAAGACGTGCGCCAGGTCGACCGTGTCGCGAAGCTGCGCTTCCCGACGCCCGCGCCGTGCGGCCGCACGCCGCTGCAGGCCAGCGACCTGTCGAAGAGCTACGGTTCGCTGGAGATCTTCACGGCCGTCGATCTCGCGATCGACCGCGGATCGAAGGTCGTCGTGCTGGGTCTCAACGGCGCCGGCAAGACGACGCTGCTGCGGATGCTCGCCGGCGTGGATGCGCCGGACACCGGTCAGGTGGAGCCCGGGCACGGCCTCCGCATCGGGTACTACGCGCAGGAGCACGAGACGATCGACGTCGAGCGCACGGTGCTGCAGAACATGGTGTCGTCGTCACCCTCGCTGACCGAGACCGAGGCGCGGAAGGTGCTGGGCTCGTTCCTGTTCACCGGCGATGACGCGCACAAGCCCGCCGGGGTGCTCTCCGGTGGTGAGAAGACACGGCTGGCACTGGCGATGATCGTCGTGTCGGGTGCGAACGTCCTTCTGCTCGACGAGCCGACGAACAACCTCGACCCGGCCAGCCGCGAGGAGATCCTGGATGCGCTCGCGCACTACGAGGGCGCGGTCGTGCTGGTCAGCCACGACGAGGGCGCCGTCGAGGCGCTCAACCCCGAGCGCGTACTCATCCTCCCCGACGGCACCGAGGACCACTGGTCGCCCGACTACCTCGACCTCATCTCCCTCGCCTGAGCGATTCCGCCCCCGTCGAGTACACGAAAAGTGCACGCCCCAAGCCTCTGGGCCGTGCACTTTTCGTGTACTCGACGGTGGGGGCGCGGACGAGAGCGTCAGCGGGTGGCGTCGAGGAGCTCGTCCTCGACGTCGGCGTCGGTGCGCTTCGCGCGACGGCGGCGCTCCCGCTCGGCGGCCCGCGCGCGCTCGGCGGGGTCGTCGGAGTTGCGGCGCCGGTACTCGGTGACGAGGGCGTAGCCGAGGCCGAAGAAGCCGATCAGCGCGAAGATGATCCACTGGATCATGTACGACCAGTGAAGCCCCTCATCCTGCGTCGGGGGAGCGGTCACCGTGGGCGTCGGGGCCGTCGCGGGCGCCGGGTCCTCGCTGTCGAGCAGTCCGTAGGCGGACGTGTACATGTCCGCGCCGTCGAGCTTCTGCTTCACGACCGAGAGCTGGATGGTCCCCACCTGATCGCCGACCGCCGTCCGCCCGGCGATGGCCGGCTCGCTCGCCTTCAGCCGCGCCACCACGGTCACCGTGCCGGACGGCGCGGCGGGGACGTGGTCGGGGGAGTCGGTGCGGTTGCCGGTCGGCACCCATCCGCGGTCGACGATGAACAGCGAGCCGTCCGCAGTCCGCAGCGGGGTGAGCACCTCGAAGCCGGGGCTGCCGTTGAACGGCCGGTTGCGCACGAGCAGCTGCTTGTCGCGCTCGTACGTCCCGGTGACCGTCACGCGCGTCCACTCCTGCTTCGGCGAGTAGGCGCCGAGCGACGGGAGTTCCTGGGTGAGCGGCACCGGCCGCGAGTCGAAGTTCGCCGTGATCAGCGCATTCGCTGCCGCAGCCTCCTTGCTGCGCGACAGCTGCCAGTTGGAGAGGAACCCGCAGGCGATGGCGAACGCGATCGCGAACGCCAGGTAGCCCAGCCAACGGCGCGAGAAGGCGAACCGCCAGCCGGCGGTCTTCTGCTCGCTCACGCCGACGTCCTGGTGTCGTCGGCCGCGACCACCCGCAGCGGGAAGTCGCGCGCGGCGAGGAACTCACGCAGGAAGTCCACGTGCTCCGGGCACGCGAGCCACACCTTGACGCGGTCCTCCGAGTGGATGCGCGGGTTGCGCCACTCGATGCGCCACTCGGCGGTCTCACGGCAGCCGGCGCGCGAACAGGTCAGCGGCTCCGGCTCGCCGATCCCGATCACTGGCCCTCCCGAGGCTCTTCTCCGGGCGCCCGAGGTGGTGGTGGCGCCACAGGAACGATACTGCCTGGACGCTGAACGTCGACTCGACCCTGCTCCACCGACACGTTCGCGATGACCACTGCGAAGTAGGGGAGGAAGATCGCGAGGACCAGAGGGATGGCAGCCCACCATCCCGGCACGATGACCGCCGCGATCAGGCAGAGCACGCGCACGCCCATGGCGACCGAATACTTGATCATCCGGTGCCGTCGCTCCTCGTCGGGAGAGAGGGGGAGACTCGTGATCGACGGTGCTGAGGACTTTTTCATGTGCGTTGCCTTTAGCGTACGTCCATAAACTGGGGTTGGGTCCCGCTCGGGACGAATCCGCAGGAAGCATCATTTCCAGAAGGGAAGCGCATGACCACGCCACGCACCGTCCTCGTCACCGGAGGCAACCGGGGGATCGGCTACGCCATCGCAGAGGAGTTCGTCGCGCAGGGTCACCGCGTCGCCGTCACGGCGCGTTCGGGCGAGGGACCGCCCGGCGCGCTGACCGTGCGGGCGGATGTGACGGACACGGCCTCCGTGGACGCGGCGTTCGCCGAGGTCGAGGAGAAGCTGGGCCCGGTGGAGGTCGTGGTCGCGAACGCGGGAATCACCAAGGACACACTGCTCATGCGGATGACGGACGAGGAGTTCGACTCCGTCGTCGAGACGAACCTGGGCGGCGCCTTCCGCGTCGTCAAGCGGGCGAACAAGGGGATGCTGAAGGCCCGCTTCGGCCGCATCGTCCTGATCTCGAGCGTCGTCGGCCTGTTCGGCGGGGCAGGGCAGGTCAACTACGCGTCGTCCAAGGCGGGGCTCATCGGCATGGCCCGCTCCATCACGCGCGAGCTCGGCGCCCGCGGCATCACGGCGAACGTCGTGGCGCCCGGCTTCATCGAGACGGACATGACGGCGGCTCTGCCGGAGGCGCAGCAGGCCGAGTACAAGAAGAGCATCCCCGCGGGCCGGTTCGCCTCGGCCGGCGAGGTGGCGAAGGTCGTCACGTGGATCGCGGGCGACGACGCAGGCTACATCTCCGGAGCGGTCATCCCGGTCGACGGCGGTCTCGGGATGGGGCACTAGCCCGAAGCGGGAGCGGCCGACGCCCCCGTCAGCCGCGCAGGCCGAGCAGGGGCAGCACCTGGGAGAGGTCGGTGCGGTCGACGACGACGTCGGCCTCCGCCCGCACCTTCGGCTTGGCGTTGAACGCGACGGCGAGTCCTGCCTCCGCCATCATCCGGAGGTCGTTCGCCCCGTCGCCGATGGCCACGGTCTGGCGCAGATGCACGCCCGCGGCGGCGGCCCAGAAGAGCAGCGCCTGCGCCTTGGCGGCGGCATCCACCACCGGACCGTCGACCTCGCCGGTAAGCACTCCGTTGCGCACCACCAGGCGGTTGGCCCGCCAGTGGTCGAGGCCGAGCCGTTCGCCGATCGGGTCGAGCAGCTCGTGGAACCCGCCGGAGACGACGCCGACGACACCGCCGGCCTGCTGGACGCCCGCGATCAGCTCCGGCACGCCGTCGGTGACGCGGATGCGCTCGCCCACGTGCTGGAAGACGGAGGCCGGCAGCCCCTTGAGGGTGCGGACGCGCTCACGCAGGCTGCGCTCGAAGTCGAGTTCGCCGCGCATGGCACGCTCGGTGATGTCCGCGACCTCGGTGCGTGATCCCGCCTCCTCGGCGAGCAGCTCGATGACCTCGTCCTGGAGCAGCGTGGAGTCGGCGTCGAGCACGACGAGCAGCGAAGCGGTTCGGCGGTGTTCGGTTGTGGTGGATGGCGTGGCTGGCGTCATGGAACGACGTGCACTCCCTTGCCGACCACGGTGATGCCCGAGTCGGTCACGGTGAAGCCGCGCGCGCGGTCGCGCTCCGGGTCGACGCCGATCTGCGCGCCCTCGGCGACCACCACATCCTTGTCGAGGATGGCGCGGCCCACGAACGCGTTCGGCTCGATGATCGCGCGCTCGAAGACGACCGAATCGATCACCTTCGCGCCCGAGTCCACCTTCGCCCATGGGCCCAGCACGCTGCGCTCGAGGTGGGCGCCGGAGATCACCGACCCCAGGGAGACGATCGAGTCGATGGTCGTGCCGAGCGCGCCGCGCCCGTCCCGCACGATCTTCGCCGGCGGCGAGTTGAGCACCTGGCTGAAGATCGGCCAGCTGTTGTTGTAGAGGTTGAAGACAGGAAGCGCCGAGATCAGGTCCTGGTGCGCCTCGAAGAACGAGTCGATCGTCCCGACATCCCGCCAGTAGTAGCGGTCGCGGTCCGTCGACCCCGGCACGTCGTTGTTGTTGAAGTCGTAGACGGCCGCCTCGTTGCGAGACACGAAGTCGGGGATGATGTCGCCGCCCATGTCGTGGTTGGAGTCGGGCCGGTCGCCGTCCCGGATGACGGCGTCGATGAGGGCGTCCGCGTCGAAGACGTAGTTGCCCATCGAGGCGAGCACCTCGTTCGGCGAGTCGGGCAGGCCGATCGGGTCGCGCGGCTTCTCGCGGAACGCGCCGATGCGCGTGGGCCGCTCGGGCTCCACCTCGATGACGCCGAACTGGTCGGCGAGCCCGATGGGCTGACGGATGGCGGCGACGGTCGCCGGGGCGCCGGAGTCGATGTGCGCCTGGATCATCTGACCGAAGTCCATCCGGTACACGTGGTCGGCGCCGACGACGACCACGATGTCGGGCTTCTCGTCGCGGAGCAGGTTGAGGCTCTGCAGGATGGCGTCCGCCGACCCGCTGAACCAGCGCTTTCCGAGGCGCTGCTGCGCCGGGACGGACGCGATGTAGGAGTTCGTGATGCCGTCGAGCCGCCAGGTCTGCGACACGTGGCGGTCGAGGCTGTGGGACTTGTACTGGGTGAGCACGACGATCTGGCGCAGCTGCGAGTTGATCAGGTTCGACAGGGCGAAGTCGATGAGGCGGTACTGGCCGCCGAACGGGACAGCGGGCTTGGCCCGGTCCGCGGTCAACGGCATCAGCCGCTTGCCCTCTCCGCCCGCGAGGACGATGCCGAAGATCTTCTTGCCTGCTGCCATGTCCTCCACAGTAGAGGCGAAGTGTTCGCTGTACTAGCGTTTTGGTCATGCGCGTCGATCTTCTGACCAGGGAGTACCCACCGGACATCTACGGGGGTGCCGGGGTCCACGTGACGGAGCTCGTGCGGGCGCTCCGGAACGACACCGAGGTGATCGTGCGCGCCTTCGGCGAGCCGCGCGACGAGCCGGATACCGCGTCGTACCGCGTGCCCGCGGAGCTCGCCGACGCCAACGGCGCGATCGCCACGCTCGGCGTCGACCTGCAGATGGCGCAGGACTGCGGGGGAGCGGATGTCGTCCACTCGCACACCTGGTATGCGAACGCCGGCGGTCACCTGGCGAAGCTGCTGCACGGTGTCCCGCACGTCGTCACGGCGCACAGCCTGGAGCCGCTGCGGCCGTGGAAGGCCGAGCAGCTCGGCGGCGGATACCGCGTCTCCAGCTGGATCGAGAAGACCGCGTTCGAGGCCGCCGACACCGTCATCGCCGTGAGCGACGGGATGCGCCGCGACATCCTCGCCGCGTACCCCGCCCTCGACCCGACCAAGGTCATCACGATTTACAACGGCATCGACCTGGAGCGCTGGCAGCCCCTCCGCGACGACGACCGCGCCCGCGCGCTCGGGATCGACCCGGACCGTCCCGCCGTCATCTTCGTCGGGCGCATCACCCGCCAGAAGGGCCTCCCGTACCTGCTGCGCGCGGCGCGCGCGCTGCCGAAGGACGTGCAGGTCATCCTCTGCGCCGGCGCGCCGGACACGCCCGAGATCCTCGCCGAGGTGACCGGACTGGTCGAGCAGCTGCAGGCCGAGCGCGACGGCGTCGTGTGGATCGACCGCCTGCTGCCGAACGACGAACTGCGGATCGCCCTCACCGCATCCACCGTCTTCGTCTGCCCGTCGATCTACGAGCCACTAGGCATCGTCAACCTGGAGGCCATGGCCTGCGGGCTCCCGGTGGTCGGCACGGCCACCGGCGGCATCCCCGAGGTGATCGTGGACGGCGTCACGGGACGGCTGGTGCCCATCCAGCAGCTGCAGGACGGCACCGGCACGCCGACCGACCCGGAGCGCTTCGTGAACGACCTCGCGGCAGCGCTCACGGAGGTCGTCAGCGACCCGGCCCGGGCGGCCGAGATGGGCCGCGCGGGGCGCGAGCGGGCGCAGACGTCGTTCAGCTGGGCGACCATCGCCGAGCAGACCCGCGACGTGTACCGCTCGCTGGCCGGTCGTCACTGATCGCCGCGCTGCGCAGGTAGGCTGGAAGGCATGGCCGACAGCGTTCTCCGACTTACCGACGTGTCCGTTGTACGGGACGGCAACCCCGTCCTGAAGGGTATCGACTGGGCGGTCGAGCCGGACGAACGGTGGGTCATCCTGGGCCGAAACGGCGCCGGCAAGACGACGCTGCTGCAGGTCGCCGCCGCGGCGCTGCACCCGTCCTCGGGCGAGGCGGTCGTGCTCGGCGAGTCGGTCGGCCACACCGACCTGGCGGAGCTCCGTCCGCTGCTCGGCTTCGCCTCGAGCGCGCTGGCCCGGCGCATCCCGCGCACCGAGCGCGTGCTCGACGTCGTGATGACCGCCGCTTATGCGGTCACCGGACGCTGGAACGAGCTCTACGAGGAGATCGACGAGCGGCGCGCCCACCGCGTGCTCGCCGAGTGGCACCTCGACCACCTGGCCGAGCGCGCCTTCGGCAGCCTCTCCGACGGCGAGCAGAAGCGCGTGCAGATCGCCCGCTCGGTGATGACCGACCCCGAGATACTGCTGCTGGACGAGCCGGCGGCGAGCCTCGACCTCGGCGGCCGCGAGGAGCTGCTGCAGCTGCTCGGCGGCTACGCCAGCGACCCGAAGTCGCCCGCGATCGTCATGGTCACCCACCACGTGGAGGAGATCCCGCAGGCGTTCAACCGCGCGCTGCTGCTCAAGGACGGCGAGATCATGGCCAAGGGCCCGATCGCCGAGGTGCTGACGAGCGAGAACCTCAGCGCGACGTTCGACATCGACGTCGAGATCGCCGAGTCCGACGGCCGCTACACCGCCCGGGCGCGCCAGGCCGTCGCGGACTGAGCCACGCGGCCTGATCTGCTAGACTCGATAGCTGGCCCCCGAACCGATCATGCCGTCACGGCGACGTTCGTTTCATCGGGTCTGAAGCTTCCCGTCCACGCGGTCTGCGCGGACACGACCGAACCGACTACTAGCTGCAACAAGGAAGTCCTGATGAAGACTGGCATCCACCCCGACTACGCCCCGGTGGTTTTCCGCGACCTGGCCTCGGGTGCGACGTTCCTCACCCGCTCCACCGTCTCGAGCGACAAGACGATCGAGTGGGAGGACGGCAACACCTACCCGGTGATCGACGTCGAGATCTCGTCCGAGTCGCACCCGTTCTACACCGGCAAGCAGCGCATCCTCGACTCCGCCGGCCGCGTCGAGAAGTTCAACTCGCGCTACAAGAACTTCGGCAAGTAAGCCGCAGCGCCCCGGGCGCGCACGAAGGCCCCCGTCCAGCGGACGGGGGCCTTCGTCGTGTGCTGGGTGCGTGGGGGTGTGTGGTTCGGCGCGGCACGTCGGAGATCCGCGCGTGTGCGTCGGCGATCCGGCCAGATCGGGCCCCGGTCTCCGTACCGTCGGAGATTCGCAACCGTACGTCGGAGATCCGGCCGGATCGGGTCCGGATCTCCATCCGCAGAGCGTTGCGTCGGAGATTTGAGACCCGTTCTCCGACGCAAGCAGGTTGGCGTCCGGGGCCGCGGCGCCCGCGCCGGCGGCCTCAGTTGCCAGTAGGTAGGAGATGCGGCCGGACCGGGCCCAGGTCTCCGTACCGTCGGAGATTCTCGACCGTGTGTCGGAGACCCGGCCGATTTCGACCCAGGGCTCCGTACCGTCGGAGATTCGCAACCGTACGTCGGAGATCCGGCCGGATCGGGCTCGCATCTCCGTCCGCAGAGCGTTGCGTCGGAGATTTCGGACCCGTTCTCCGACGCAAGCCTGCGCTCGGGCCAGCACGCACGAAGGCCCCCGTCGAGCCGACGGGGGCCTTCGCGGTCTGTCGGAGGTCAGGAGCCCTGGTAGGTCACGTTCGGGTTGGCGGCGATGGCGGCCACGATGATGATCGTGAAGATGATGCCGAGGGCGAGCGCGATGAAGCCGATGATGATGGCCGCGAGGGCGAGGCCGCGGCCCTGCTCCCCGGTGCGCTTGATCTGCGACAGGGCGACGAAGCCCAGGATGATGCCGAGGATGCTGATGAAGAAGGTCGCGACGAAGGCGACGATCGACATCGTGTTCCAGCCCGGCTGTGCGCCGCCGTAGGGCTGCTGGGCGTACTGGGGCTGCTGGGGCGGGAGGGGCTGCGGGTTCAGATTCGAGTCGCTCATGCCGCAGACACTATCGGTCCCGGTAGACGCAGGAGTAGCCCCCAGGTGAGGGAGAAGCGGAGCGCGGGTGCCGGGCGGGCCTCAGCGGATCGGCCAGGCGCCCGAGGTGGTGAACTCCGGGTCGCGCTCGCGACGCATGTACTCCTGGAAGTCGGCGGCCTGCTCGCGGCACCAGTCCACCTGGCGGCGGTGCAGCTCGGCGGCTTCGAGGGCCAGGGCCTCCGCGTGGATGCGTGCGAGCGCCTGGGCGACACGGCCGGCGGCGATCGCGTCGGCGCCCGCGTCGTGAGCGGCCAGCAGGTCGACGCCGTAGTGCGTCGCGGTGACGGTGAGGGTGCGCTTGCCGCGGCGGTACTTGTCGACGGCCCTGTCGATCACGAGCGGGTCGATGATCGGGCCGGGGGAGACGAGGGGCTCGACCTGATGGCGGCGGGCCTCCCGGTCGAGCAGGGTGAAGTCGTAGGGGGCGTTGTAGGCGACCACGGGGATGCCGCGGTCGAACAGGCTGCGCAGCTGCGCGACGATCGCGGCCACGCCGCGGGCCGCATCCATGCCGTGCTCCCGGGCCTGCTCCGTGGTGATGCCGTGCACCGCGGTGGCCTCGGACGGAATCTCGACCTGCGGGTCGAGCAGCCAGTCCCGGCGGTGCAGCACTTCGCCGGACTCGTCGAGGAGCCCGACGTGGCCGGTGACGATCCGGGCCGATTCGACGTCGATTCCGGTGGTCTCGAGGTCGAAGACCCCGAGACGCTGGTGCCACGTGCTCATGCCTTCACGCTAAGCGGACCCACCGTCATCCCCGGGGAACGGCACGCCGAGGTGCACGTACTTGCGCTCGACACGCCGCGGAAGTGCACAACAAGGTGCACTTCGGCGAAGAGGCGAACGAGTGGACGGGCTCGGCGAGGGGCGGAGCCCCTCAGTCGCGGCGCGGCTCGATGTGCAGCCAGTAGAAGTTCTGGGTGCCGAGCGTGAGGGTGAAGCGGCCGTCCTCGGCGACGGTCGGGAACTCCGCGCCGCCGAACAGGTCGTACAGCGCCCGGCCCGCGAGGTCCGGGGCCTCCAGTGTGACCGACACCGGATTGTGCGCGAACGAGAACACGCACAGCACGTCCTCCGGCTGGTCGCCGAAGTGCGTGCCGCTCCCGCCGTACGAGCGAACGAAGGCCAGCACCGACTCATGGTCGGTCGGCAGCACGCGGATGTCGCCCAGGCCGAACACGGGATGCGCCTTGCGCACGTGGATGACGTTGCGGATCCAGTGCAGCAGCGAGCGCGACTGCGCGAGCTGCGCCTCCACGTTCACCTGGTTGTAGTGGTAGACCAGCGACTGCACGACCGGCAGGTAGAGCTTGCCCGGGTCGGCGCTCGAGAAGCCGGCGTTGCGGTCCGGGGTCCACTGCATCGGCGTCCGGGAGCTGTCGCGGTCCGGCAGCCAGATGTTGTCGCCCATCCCGATCTCGTCGCCGTAGTAGAGGAACGGGCTGCCGGGCAGGGAGAAGAGCAGCGCGTGCGCCAGCTCGAGCTCGGCGCGGGAGTTGTCGAGCAGTGGCGCGAGGCGGCGGCGGATGCCGATGTTGGCGCGCATCCGCGGGTCGTAGGCGTACCAGCCGTACATCGCCTGCCGGTACTCCTCGCTCACCATCTCGAGCGTGAGCTCGTCGTGGTTGCGCAGGAAGACGCCCCAGGCCGCGCCCTCGGGCACGTCGGTGGTCTCGGAGAGGACGCGGACCAGCTCGCCGGCCTGCTGCGACCGCAGCGCGTAGAAGATGCGCGGCATGACCGGGAAGTCGAACGCCATGTGGCACTCCGGCTCCTCCTCGGTGCCGAAGAAGGCCGCGACCTCGCGGGGCCACTGGTTCGCTTCGGCGATCATCACGCGTCCGGGGTACTCGCGGTCGACCCATTCGCGCAGCTTGATGATGAACTCGTGGGTCTTCGGCTCGCCCTCGCCGTTGCCCTCGTCGGACTCGTAGAGGTACGGGATGGCGTCGAGTCGGAAGCCGTCGACGCCGAGGTCGAGCCAGAACTTGACGATGTCGTACATCGCCTCGTGCACCGCGGGGTTCTCGAAGTTGAGGTCGGGCTGGTGCGAGAAGAAGCGGTGGAAGTAGAACTGCCGGCGCGCCTCGTCGAAGGCCCAGTTGGAGTCCTCGGTGTCGACGAAGATGATCCGGATGTCCGGCCACTTGTCGTCCGTGTCGTTCCACACGTAGAAGTCGCCGTACGGGCCCTCGGGGTCGGAGCGGGACTGCTGGAACCAGTCGTGCTGGTCGGAGGTGTGGTTGATCGGCAGGTCGATGATGATGCGCATGTTGCGCTCGTGCGCCTTGGTGACCAGCTCGCGGAACTCGTCGATGGTGCCGAACTCGGGGAGGATCGCCTTGAAGTCGGAGACGTCGTAGCCGCCGTCGCGCAGCGGCGACTTGAAGAACGGCGGGAGCCAGAGCGCGTCGATGCCGAGCCACTGCAGGTAGTCGAGCTTGGAGGTGAGCCCGGAGATGTCGCCGGAGCCGTCGCCGTTGCTGTCGACGAACGAGCGGACCATGACCTCGTAGAAGACCGACCGGCGGTACCACTGGGGATCGAGGGCGAGCCCGGGCAGCGTGATGGGCGCGGTGAAACTCACGGTTCTCCTTGGGGGGCGGAGCGGCGGCGGGGGACTGCGGGGGTGGGGACTGCGGGGTGGTGCAAGCGATTGCAACCAGTGAAGTCTAGGGCGTGGCGACCCCGGCCTGTCCAGTCCTCTTCCCGCCACGCCGCCTAGACTGTCTGGCGATGCCCGTCTCGTCCCCCTATGCCGCCGCTCTGGAGCGCGTCCCCGTCCGCGAGGGGGAGGTCCGCCTCCTCGGTTCGTCGACCCGGTACTGGGACTACGGCGATCCGGATGCGGCCACCACGCTCGTCCTCGTCCACGGGTTCCGCGGCGACCACCACGGCCTGGAGCCGGTGGTCGCGCAGCTCGACGGCGTGCGGATGGTGTCGCCCGACCTGCCCGGTTTCGGGGCGTCCACGCCGATGACGGAGGCGGCCCACGACATCGGCGGGTACGGCCGCTGGCTGACGGAGTTCGTCGCCGCGCTCGGTATCCCCGCCGACGCTCGCCTGGTGCTGCTCGGACACTCGTTCGGTTCGATCGTGGTGTCGGGATCGCTCGCGGCGTCCGGCGCCGGCTCGGCGGACGACCGCCGCCCCGACGACGTGGTGCTGGTGAACCCGATCGGGCAGCCGGCGCTGGCAGGTCCCCGCGGCATCCTGACCCGGCTCGCGATCTTCTACTACTGGCTCGCCGCCGTGCTTCCGGAGCGGCTCGGGTTCGCCCTGCTGCGCAACCGCCTGATCGTGCGCGTCATGAGCGTCGCGATGGCGAAGACGAAGGATGCGGCCCTGCGCCGCTGGATCCACGACCAGCACGACCGCTACTTCTCCGCGTTCAGCGACCGCCGTGTGGTGCTGGAGGCGTTCCGCGCCTCGGTCTCGCACGACGTGAGCGAGTACGCCGCGCGCGTTCCGGAGCGCACGCTGCTGGTCGCCGCCGAGAAGGACGACATCACCCCGGTCGCGGCCGAGTACCGGCTGCAGACGCTGTTCCCGTCGGCCGAGCTGGTCGTCATCCCGGAGGTCGGGCACCTCATCCACTACGAGACCCCGGCGGCCGCGGCCGACGCCATCCGCCGGTTCCTGGACGAGGGGACGGCGGCGTGAGGATCCTGTTCGACTGCCGCTACACGCGCACCGGGCGGCACGACGGCATCAGCCGGTACACGGCCGAGCTGGTCGGGGCTCTGGCGAAGCTGCATCCCGTCACGATGCTGATCAACGACCACCGCCAGCTGGAGATGCTGCCCGACCTGCCGTGGGAGCTCATCCCGTCGCCGACGTCGGCCGGAGAGCCGTGGGTCGCGCGCAGCGTCAACAAGCTGAACCCGGACATCGTGTTCACCCCGATGCAGACCATGGGCGGTTTCGGCCGCCGCTACAAGCTCGTGCTCACCGTGCACGACCTGATCTACTACCGCCACCCGACGCCGCCGCGCGACCTGCCGGCCTTCGTGCGTGGCCTGTGGCGGCTCTACCACCTGGCCTGGTGGCCGCAGCGGATGCTGCTGAACCGGTCGGACGCGGTGGTCACCGTGTCCGAGACGACCAAGGCGCTCATCGCCGAGCACCACCTGACGAAGCGGCCGGTCTCGGTCATCTCGAACGCGGCGCAGATGCCGGAGCTCGCCCCCGGGCGCCGGGAGCGCACGGCGCCGGAGACGAAGAGCCTCGTCTACATGGGCTCGTTCATGCCGTACAAGAACGTGGACACGCTGGTGCGCGCCGCCGCCCTGCTGCCGGACTACACGCTCCACCTGATGAGCCGGGTGACGGATGCGGAGCGCGCGCGTCTGACCGAGCTGGCCCCGGGCGCTTCACTGGTGTTCCACAACGGCGCCAGCGACGAGGAGTACGCCGAGACGCTCGCCGCCGCGACGGCCTTCGCGTCGGCCTCCCATGACGAGGGATTCGGCATCCCGCTACTCGAGGCGATGACGGTGGGGACGCCCGTGCTGGCCAGCGACATCCCGATCTTCCGCGAGATCGGCGGGAATGCGGCGCTGTACTTCGAGCCGGACTCGGCCGAGCAGGTCGCCGCGAACGTGCGGCGGCTGGAGCAGGGCGACGAGTGGGCCGCGCGCTCGGCCGCCGGCCGCGCCCAGGCCGCGCGGTACACGTGGGACGAGTCGGCGCGGCGGCTGCTCGCGGTGCTGACGGACACCGTGGCGGGTGCGGACGCCGAGGCCGTTCGCCGCCGCTGAGCCGGCGCGGCACCGCTGATGCGCGCCAGCGGGCGCCGTCGCGTCACATGACGGAGGCGGTGAACAGGTCGCGGTCCTCCGGGCCGAGGTTGAAGCGGTCGAGGGTGAGCGCGCCGTCCTCGTAGATGAACCGGTGCACGGAGCCGTTGGGAATCAGCTCGCCGGGACCCGGCAGCGCGTGGTCGGTGACGTGCCGGACCAGCGACGAAATCACGCCGCCGTGGCTCACCACGATGACGTTCTCATCGGGATGCCGCTCCCCGAGGTCGCGCAGCGCAGGCAGGGCGCGGGCCACGACCTCGTCCCGCGTCTCCCGTCCGGGCACCGGGGTGCCCTCGGGCCAGCGCGCGAGGATCTGCTCGCCGGTCATCCCCTCGGCCTCGCCGTAGTTGCGCTCGGCGACCGCCGCGAGGGCCTCCGGGCGGCCGAGGCCGACGTGCCCGGAGATGATCCGGGCCGTCTCCATCGCGCGGGAGAGCGGGCTGGCGTAGATCGCGTCGAACCGGCCGCCAGCGAGCGCCCGTCCCGTCGTCTCGGCCTGCTCGCGGCCGGTCGCGTTGAGCGGGATGTCGCTCGAGCCCTGGATGCGCTTGGCGAGATTCCAGTCGGTCTGTCCGTGCCGCACGAGGGAGATGAAGGTCACACGCGTCCTTTCGCTGCGGGACGCGGTGCCTCGCGCCGTCCCGGTCGCCGTCCCCGGTCGCCGACCTCGGTCGCCGGACCGGGACCCCGGCTCAGGGGAGCCGCTTGGCCAGCTCGACCAGCGTCTCCGTCGTCCCGCCGTCCAGCTTAATGGTCGCGCGCGCGTCGCCCTTGGTCTGGCCGCGGTTGACGATGACGATCGGGAGACGGCGACGCCGTGCCTCCTCGAGCAGGCGGATGCCGGAGTTGACGACCAGCGACGACCCGGCGATGAGCAGCGCATCCGCCGACCGGACGAGAGCGCTCGCCTCGCGGTACTTCTCGGCCGGGACGAACTCGCCGAAGAAGACGACGTCGGGCTTCAGGTGCCCGCCGCACACCGTGCAGTCGGGCACGACGAACGCGTCGATGTCGGTGACGACGGCGTCGCCGTCCGGCGCGATCTCGACCGCGCCCTCGGTGTCGAGCCACGGGTTGGCGGCGTCGATGCGCGCGGTGATCGCCTCGCGCGCGAAGATCTGGCCGCAGACCAGGCAGAGCACCCGGTCCATCGCGCCGTGCAGGTCCACAACTCGGCGGGAGCCGGCCTGCTTGTGCAGCCCGTCCACGTTCTGGGTGATGACGCCGTTGGCGGCACCCGACTCCTCCAGCCGCGCCAGCGCGCGGTGCCCTTCGTTCGGATGCGCCGCGGCGAACCGGCGGTAGCCGAGGTGGCTGCCCGCCCAGTAGCGCTTGCGGTAGCGGTCGTCGGAGAGGAACTGCTGGAAGGTCATCGGCGTGCGCTTGGGCGCGCCCTCGCCGCGATAGTCCGGGATGCCGGAGTCCGTCGACACGCCGGCGCCCGTCAGCACCGCGAAGCGACGGCCGGCGAGCATGTCGACGGTCTGGTCGATGCCGCGCGCGAGCTCCGGCGGGAGCGCGGTCGTCAGGGTGGTCACAGGCACCTCCAGGTTGTCCCTGAGTCTAAACACCCCAGTTTTCCGTTTTGTTTCGGGCGGCTGGATGTCGCGGCCCGCATGCGTCCTCCGCGCCCTTCGCGGACTGGCAGGCTGGAGGCATGCAGCTGCACCGCATCCACGATCTCGACGCCGACGGACTCGCCGACTATTCCCGCCTCACCGACGTCGCCCTGCGCCGCGTCAGCGAGCCGGCCGGCGGCCTCTACATCGCCGAGTCGACGAAGGTGATCACGCGCGCTCTCGCCGCCGGGCACATCCCGCGCTCGGTGCTGCTGCAGGAGCAGTGGCTGCCCGACGTGGAGCACCTGCTCGCCGGTTTCCCTGACGTGCCCGTCTTCGTCGGCGACGCCGCGCTTCTCGAGCAGCTGACCGGCTACCACCTCCACCGCGGCGCACTGGCGGCGATGCACCGGCCGGAGCTGCCGGACCCGGCCGAGCTGCTCCGCGACGCGCGCCGCGTCGTGGTGCTGGAGGACATCGTCGACCACACGAACGTCGGGGCGATCTTCCGGGCGGTCGCCGGGCTCGGCGCGGACGCCGTGCTCGTCACTCCGCGCTGCGCCGACCCGCTGTACCGCCGCAGCGTGCGGGTGAGCATGGGCACCGTGCTGCAGGTGCCGTGGACGCGGCTGCCGGAGTGGGATGCGGCCCTGCCGCTTCTGCACGGGGCCGGGTTCGACATCGCCGCGCTGGCGTTAGCCGACGACGCGGTGACGCTCGACGCGTACGCGGCCGCGCCGCCGGAACGGATCGCAATGGTGTTCGGGGCCGAGGGCGACGGCCTGAGCCGGCGTGCCCTCGCGGCGGCGGACACGGTCGTCACCATCCCGATGCTGCACGGGGTGGACTCGCTCAACGTCGCGTCCGCCTCCGCCGTCGCGTTGTGGGCGCTGCGCGCGCGTTCTCAGGCGTCGCATCGGTAGCGCCCGCTAAAATCCGACCGTGCCCCAGCAAGTCCTCGCCGATCCGCCGCGCCGTGTCTCACGCAAGGTGTACCGCCGCCGGCGCATCGTGGTCTTCGGGCTGCTGACGGCCATCCTCGTCGCGTTCGTCTACGTCGTCGGTTCGCTCGTCGCGCCGATCCCGGCGACCGCCGCGGTGACCGCGCACGACAAGACGATCGCCCAGCCCGCGGTGCAGCTCGCCTGGCCCGGGTACGGGGCGTCCGCGATCGTCGCACCCGACTATCCCGGCGCTTCGGCGTCGCACGGCACCGAGGCGAGCGTGCCCATCGCGAGCATCACGAAGACCATCACCGCCCTGGTCGTGCTGGAGAAGAAGCCGCTCAACGGCAATGATCAGGGCCCGGACATCGCGTTCACCCAGCGGGATGTCGACATCTGGAACCAGGTGATCGGCGCGGGTGGCTCGTGGGCGCCGGTGGTCGCGGGCACGTCGATGACAGAGAAGCAGGCGTTCGAGGCGATGCTGCTGCCCTCCGCCAACAACTACGCCATCTCGCTGGCGAACTGGGCGTACGGATCGACGGACGCGTTCGTGAAGGCGGCGAACGCGTGGCTGGCGCAGAAGGGCTTCACCGGAACGAAGATCGTCACGCCCGACGGCCTCGACCCGGGCAACGTCAGCACCACGAAAGACCTGATCGGGATCGGCAAGCTGGTGCTGGCATCCCCGGCCCTCTCGTCCATCGTCTCCCAGAAGAACGCGACGCTTCCGGGCGCCGGGTCGCAGGACAACACCAACACTCTGCTCGGCTTCGAGGGAATGGACGGCATCAAGACCGGCAACACCGACGAGGCCGGCAACTGCCTGCTGTTCTCGGCGCAGGTGCCTGTCGGGTCGACCAAGGTGCGGGTGCTCGGCGTGGTGCTCGGCGCGCCGACCCACGACGACCTGTGGGCGGGCGTGCAGGCGCTCCTGACGAGCGTGAAGGCGGGCTTCCACGAGGTGACGCCGGTGCAGAAGGGCCAGGTGTTCGGCACCTACACCACGGCGTGGGGCGCGTCGTCGAAGCTCATCGCCACCGAGTCGAAGTCGTTCGTCGTGTGGTCGGACACGCCCATCCAGGTGGACCTCCAGACGCGTCCGCTCTCGTCCGGGTTCACCGGCGACATCCTGGGACAGGGGACGTTCACGCTCAACGGGAAGACGACGACCGTGCCACTGGCGCTCGCGAAGGACGTGCCGGATCCCGGATTCGGCTGGCGCCTGGCGCACCCGGGCGGGCTCGGGAGCTGAGTTCGGGGCTCGGTCGCGCGTCCGGGCGGGCGCTCAGTCGCGGGTCAGCAGGAACGGTCCCGCGTCCGGGCGCTTCGGCGTGACGTGATCGCCGGACGACTGGTGCCGGATGCGGCGAAGCACCCACGGCACGAGGTACTCCCGTGCCCACGAGAGGTCCTCGGACCGCGCCTGGCGCCAGGTGCGCGCGGGGAGCGGCTCCGGCTGCAGCGGCTGCAGGTCGTTCTCGACGTTGAGCGCCGCGAGCACCATCCGGGCGACGGTGTGGTGGCCGAGCGGCGCGAGGTGCAGGCGGTCGGGCGCCCACATCCGCTGGTCCTGGATCTCGGTCAGCGCCCACTGGTCGGCCACGATGCAGTCGTAGCGGGCGGCGATCGCGCGGACGTTCTCGTTGTAGATCGCCACCTTGCCGCGGATGCCGCGGAACACGGGGGAGAAGCCGACGTCGACGCCGGTGAAGACGACCACAGTCGCGCCGTCCGCGCTGAGGCGGGCGACCGCCTGGTCGAAGAGGGCGGCGATCTGGTCGGGGTCGGTGCCGGGGCGGATCACGTCGTTGCCGCCCGCCGAGATGGTGATGAGGTCAGGCCGGAGCGCGACCGCGGCATCCACCTGCTCGTCGAGGATCTGCTTGATCAGCTTGCCGCGCACGGCCAGGTTGGCGTAGGCGAAGTCGTCGGTCTTGCTGCTGAGCACCTCGGCCACCCGGTCCGCCCAGCCGCGATGGCCGCCCGGGCTGCCCGGCTCCGGGTCGCCGATGCCTTCGGTGAACGAGTCGCCGAGGGCGACGTAGCGGGACCAGGGATGCTGTGCTTCGGCCATTGCTCCATTCTGCATCGGACGGCGGTGTCGGTGCTCTCGGGTAGATTTGATCCAAGTGGAGACGACAGAACAACCCGAGCCGATCACGTCCGCCGGAGACGGTGAGCGGGCCGGCGGCGAGCGGGCCGGCGGTGAGGGAAACGGCGGCGAGGGGAACGGCGGCGAGGGGAACGGCGGCGAGCGGCCCGGTGTGCACGCCGGCAGCTTCGCCGCGGAGCATCTTTCGCCTTCCTTCCCGGAGCGTGCGGCCTGGGGCACGGCGAACAAGCTGCGCGCCTGGCAGGCGGAGGCCCTCGACGCGTACTTCGTCCACGAGCCGCGCGACTTCCTCGCCGCGGCGACCCCCGGCGCCGGTAAGACGACCTTCGCGCTGCGTCTCGCGACCGAGCTGCTGTCCCGGCGCGTGGTCGAGCGCGTCACCGTGGTCGCGCCCACCGAGCACCTGAAGCGGCAGTGGGCAGAGGCGGCCGCGCGCGTCGGGCTGCACCTCGATCCGGAGTTCAAGAACTCCGACGGCCGGTACGCCCGCCACTACCGCGGCGTCGCCGTGACCTACGCGCAGGTCGCGATGCGTCCCTCGCTGCACAAGGACATCACCGAGGCGCACAAGACGCTGGTCATCCTCGACGAGGTGCACCACGGCGGCGACGCGCTCAGCTGGGGCGACGGCATCCGGGACGCATTCGAGCGGGCCACCCGGCGGCTGTCGCTGACGGGTACGCCGTTCCGCTCCGACACCGCGCCGATCCCGTTCGTCACCTATCTGCCTGACCGTCAGGGCATCCGTACCTCCGTCACCGACTACAACTACGGCTACGGGCGCGCGCTCGAAGACGGCGTGGTCCGTCCCGTCATCTTCATGGTCTACGCCGGCCACATGCGCTGGCGCACCAAGACCGGCGACGAGATGGAGGCGCGGCTCGGCGAGGGCAACACGAAGGACATCACCTCGCAGGCCTGGCGCACGGCGCTCGACCCGCGCGGCGAGTGGATCCCGGCGGTGCTGTCGGCCGCGGACAGGCGGCTCACCGAGGTGCGCAACTCCATCCCGGACGCCGGCGGGCTCGTCATCGCGACCGACCACTACGCCGCCCGCGCGTACGCGGACCTGCTCCAGCAGATCAGCGGCGAGCCTGTGACGGTCGTGCTCTCGGACGAGAAGGAGGCGAGCGACCGGATCGAGCAGTTCTCGAAGGGCGACTCGCGGTGGATGGTGGCCGTGCGGATGGTGTCGGAGGGCGTGGACGTGCCCCGGCTGGCGGTCGGCGTGTACGCGACCAGCGCATCCACCCCGCTGTTCTTCGCGCAGGCCATCGGACGCTTCGTGCGCGCCCGCCGTCGCGGCGAGACGGCCTCGGTGTTCCTGCCGAACGTTCCGACCCTGATGGCGCTGGCGAACGCCATGGAGCTCGAGCGGGACCACGCGCTCGACAAGGTGACGGACGAGAACGCCGAGGGCGACCTGTGGAACCCCGAGGACGCGATGGTCGCCGAGGCGAACCGCGAGGAGCGGGCGTCGGAGGCGCTGACCGAGGAGTTCGCGTTCGAGGCGCTGGGGTCGGAGGCGAACTTCGACCGCGTCCTCTACGACGGCAAGGAGTTCGGGAGCTTCGCGGTGCCCGGCACGGACGAGGAGCACGACTTCATCGGCCTGCCCGGCATCCTCGAACCCGAGCAGGTGCACGAGCTGCTGCTGCAGCGGCAGCAGCGCCAGGCCCGGCGGCACTCGTCGCGTTCGCCCGCGGCGGAGGGGCATCCGCCGGCGCCGCTGCACCGGACGCTCAAGGAGCAGCGGCAGCTGCTCAACAGCCTGGTCGGCCTGTACGCGAAGAACACGGGGGAGGCGCACGGGCTCATCCACGCCGAGCTGCGGCGCGTGTGCGGCGGGCCGGCGGTCGCGCAGGCGAGCGTGACGCAGCTGCAGGCGCGGATCGACTACCTGCGCAAGCGGCTGGGGTCGCACTAGGGCGGCTCGGCGCGCTTGAGCGTGGCTCGGGGTGCTTCTCGGGCGCGTTAGGGTCGCCGAACCTTCCTGGCGGAGGTGCGCGCGGGTTCCTAGGCTGGGCGCATGGCCGACAGCATGGGAAGCGCAGCATCCGCCCCGGAGCAGCACCCGGACGAACCGCACCGCGGCGGCCTCGCCCAACGGCTCAACTGGCTGCGCGCCGGCGTGCTCGGCGCCAACGATGGCATCGTGTCGGTGGCCGCGGTGGTGGTCGGCGTCGCCGGAGCGACGACGTCCGTCCCCGCGATCGTCACGGCCGGCCTTGCCGCGCTCGTCGGCGGTGCGATCTCGATGGCGCTCGGGGAGTACGTGTCGGTGAGCAGCCAGCGCGACAGCGAGCGCGCCCTGATCGCCAAGGAGCGCCGGGAGCTGGCGGAGATGCCCGAGGAGGAGCTCGAGGAGCTGACCGGGCTGTACGAGCAGCGCGGGCTCTCGCCCGAGACGGCGCGGCAGGTCGCGATCGAGCTCACCGAGCACGACGCCCTCGCGGCGCACCTCTCGGCGGAGCTCGGGATCGACCAGGACGACGTGGTCAGCCCGTGGCACGCGGCGCTCGCGTCGGCGGTCGCGTTCACGTGCGGCGCGATCCTTCCGATGCTGACCATCCTGCTGCCGCCGGAGCTGCGCATCCCGGTGACGTTCGTCGCGGTACTCATCGCGCTGGCGCTCACCGGCTACGTCGCGGCGTGGATCGGCGGCAGCTCGCGGGGACGTGCGATGATCCGTGTGGTCATCGGCGGGGCGCTCGCCTTGGCGGCGACGTTCGCGATCGGCTCGCTGCTGGGCACGACGGTCGCCGGGTAGCCGGACCTGCTCGCTGCGGCTGCTGAGGAACGAGAGGGACGACAGATGGTGGATGCGGAGAACACGGTCGACACGGCGGCGGTCGCGCCGCCGGCGTCGACGATGAAGGACAAGGCCGCCATCGTCCGCGACTGGCTGCCGCGCTACACGGGGACGCCGCTGGAGGAGTTCGGCGAGTACGTGCTGCTCACCAACTTCGGCGACTACGTGGAGCGGTTCGCCGAGTGGTACGGCGCGGAGGTCCGCGGCCGTGACCGGTCCATGCCCAACGCCACGGCCGACGGCATCACGATGATCGACTTCGGGATGGGCAGCCCGAACGCCGCGACGGTAATGGACCTGCTCTCGGCGGTGTGCCCGAAGGCGGCGCTGTTCCTGGGCAAGTGCGGGGGAGTGAAGAGCAAGAGCCGGGTCGGCGACCTGGTGCTGCCGATCGCGGCCATCCGCGGCGAGGGCACCTCGAACGACTACCTGCCGCCGGAAGTCCCGGCGCTGCCCGCGTTCCAGCTGCAGCGGGCGGTCTCGTCGAGCATCCGCGACGTCAAGCAGGACTACTGGACCGGCACCGTCTACACGACGAACCGCCGGGTGTGGGAGCACGACGACACGTTCAAGGAGTACCTGCGGCGCACGCGTTGCATGGCGGTCGACATGGAGACGGCGACGGTGTTCGCCGCGGGCTTCGCCAACCGCATCCCGAGCGGCGCCCTGCTGCTGGTCTCGGACCAGCCGATGACGCCCGAGGGCGTGAAGACGGCGCAGAGCGACCTCGGGGTGACGCGCGACTTCGTGGAGCGGCACATCCGCATCGGCGTGGAGGCGCTGCGGCTGGTGCGCCGCAACGGCCGCAGCGTGCGGCACCTCCGCTTCGAGGACGACTGACGCGGCGCCTGCGTCGTCGCACCCCCTGCGCGGGGCACGATTTGTGCCAAATCGTGGTTATGGCGGCCCGATAACCACGATTTGGCACAAATCGTGAGGGGAACGTAAAGGCGGCGCCGGCCAGGGCGGCGGCGGCGCGCGGGTCAGCGGAAGTCGCGGGAGACGGTGCGGATGCCCGTGTCGAGGGCTTCGAGGCGGTCGGCGACCACGTTGACCACGCCCTCCTCGCTGCGCTCCAGGATGCCGCGGACGATCATCGCGGGAGCCTGCCGGGCGACGCGGCGGTAGCGGTTCCACACGCCGACCGGGCACACGACGTTGATCATCCCGGTCTCGTCCTCGATGTTGAGGAACGTCACCCCCGCCGCGGTCGCGGGGCGCTGTCGGTGCGTGACCACACCGCCGATCTCGATGCGGCGGCCGGACTCGCTCGACGCCAGCGTGTCGGCCCTGCGCACGCCGCGCGCGGCGAGCGCAGGGCGGAGGAACCGGATGGGGTGGTCGTCGGTCGAGATCCCGGTCGACCACAGGTCGCTGGCGAGCTGCTCGGCGGGGGAGAGCAGCGGCAGGAGCGGCGGCTGGACCGTGATCGCGGTGCCCGCCAGGAACTCGGGACGCTCCTGGGCGGCGTTGCCGGCCTCCCAGATCGCCTGCCGCCTGCTCAGGTCGAAGCCCTCGAAGGCTCCGGCCGCGGCGAGCGCCTCCAGCTGGCCGGTGTTGAGGCCGGTGCGGCGGGCGAGGTCGGCGAGGTCGCGGTACGGCCCGTCCGCCTCCCGCTCGGCGACGATCCGCTCGGCGACCTTCTCGCCGATGGAGGTGACGGCCGCGAGCCCGAGGCGGACCGCATGGCCGGCGTCGCGCCGGTGCGCCGCGAAGTCGAGCGGCACGGCCGGGTCGAACCGCTCGATCGGCGGCTGGTCGGGTTCCCGGCACGCGTCGGCGCCGCTCGGGCCGGGCTGCGCCGCATCCAGCGGCTCGAGCAGCGGGAAGACGCCGGAGCGCTGGATGTCGGGCCGGTGCACGATCACGCCGTGGCGGCGGGCGTCGGCGGTGAGCGTGCGCGGCGAGTAGAAGCCCATCGGCTGCGCACGCAGCAGGCCGGCGAGGAACGCGCCGGGGTAGTGCAGCTTCATCCACGAGCTCACGTAGACCAGCAGGGCGAAGCTGATCGCGTGGCTCTCGGCGAAGCCGAAGTTGGCGAACGCCTCGATCTTCTCGTAGATCGCGTCGGCGTCGGCTCCGGTGATGCCGTTGTGCGCCATCCCCGCGTACAGCTTCGCCTTGAGCGCGTCGATCTTCTCGACCCCGCGCTTCGATCCCATCGCACGGCGAAGCTGGTCGGCGTCCTCCGCCGTGCAGTCGCCGACCGCGACCGCCATCTGCATCAGCTGCTCCTGGAACAGGGGCACCCCCAGCGTCCGCTCCAGCACCGGAACCAGCGACGGGTGCAGGTAGGTGACCGGCTCCTTGCCGAGCTTGCGGCGGATGTACGGGTGCACCGCGCCGCCCTGGATGGGGCCGGGGCGGATCAGGGCGATCTCGATCACCAGGTCGTAGAAGCTGCGCGGCTGGAGGCGCGGCAGCGTCCCGATCTGGGCGCGGCTCTCCACCTGGAACACGCCGATGGAGTCGGCCCGGCAGAGCATGTCGTAGACGCCCGCCTCTTCTTTGGGGATGGTCTCGAGCGTCCACTTCTCGCCCAGCGACGCTTCGATGGTGCGCATCGAGTAGTCGAGCGCGGAGAGCATCCCGAGCCCCAGCAGGTCGAACTTGACCAGACCCATCCACGCGCAGTCGTCCTTGTCCCACTGCAGCACCGTGCGCCCCTCCATGCGGGCGTGCTCGATCGGGCACACCTCGCCGACGGGACGATCGGTGAGCACCATCCCGCCCGAGTGGATGCCGAGGTGCCGCGGGAACTTGAGCACCTGCTGGGCCATCCCCACCACGTCGTCCGGGATGTCGTGGTCGTCGCTGGTCTGGACGCTTCCCCAGGCGTCGATCTGCTTGCTCCAGGCGTCCTGCTGACCGGTGGAGTAGCCGAGCGCCTTCGCCATGTCGCGCACGGCGTTCTTCGGGCGGTACGTGATGACGTTGGCGACCTGTGCGGCGTTGTGCCGGCCGTACTTGGCGTAGACGTACTGGATGACCTCCTCGCGCCGGTCGGAGTCGAAGTCGACGTCGATGTCGGGCTCCTCCTCCCGCATGCTGGAGAGGAACCGCTCGAACGGCAGGTCGTACTTGATCGAGTCGACGGCGGTGATGCCCAGGAGGTAGACGACGGCCGAGTTCGCGGCCGACCCGCGACCCTGGCAGAGGATGCCGCGGCTGCGGGCGAAGCGCACGATGTCGTGGACGATGAGGAAGTAGCCGGGGAAGTCCTTCGCCTCGATCACGTCGAGCTCGCGCTCGATCCGCTCCCGCTTCGCCGGGTTGCGGTCGAGGTCGGGGTAGCGCTCCGCGGCCCCGCGCCAGGTGAGCTCGCGCAGCCAGCTCATCGGGGTGTGGCCGTCGGGGACGTCCTGCTTCGGCAGCCGCGGACGTGCGCTCCGGAGACGGAACGCGAGGTCGTCGGCGATGTCGACCGTCCGCTCGACCGCGCCGGGGTAGCGGGCGAAGCGGCGGGCCATCTCCGCGCCGCTGCGCAGGTGCGCAGCCCCGGCGGCCGGAAGCCAGCCGTCGAGCTCGTCGAGGCTGCGGCGGGCGCGCACGGCGGAGACGGCGGTCGCGAGCGGGTACTGCGCGGGGCTCGCGTAGTGGACGTTGTTGGTCGCGACCGTGGGCAGGCCCAGCCGCCCGGCGATGCGGGCCAGGATGTCGTTCTCGGTGGAGTCGCGCGGGCCGCCCTGGTCGATCAGCTCGACGAGCACGTTGTCGCGCCCGAACAGCTCGGTCAGGCGCGCGACCTCGCGCTCGGCGGCGCGTTCGCCCCCGCCGGCGAGCGCCAGCCGCACGTCGCCCTTCCGGCAGCCGGTCAGCACCATCCACTCGCCGGCGGACTGCTGGGCCAGCTCGTCGAGGCGGTACACCGGGCGGCCCTTCTCGTCGCCGGCGAGCTGACCGGCGGTGATCGCGGCGGCGAGCCGGTGGTAGCCCTCCTGCTGCCGGGCGAGCACGACGAGGTGGCTGCCCTCGGGGTCGGGCTCGCCGTTCTGCGGCTTGGAGAGCGAGAGTGAGAGCTCGGCGCCGAACACGGTCTTCACCCGGTCGTACGCCTCGGCGGCCTCGGCCAGGTGCACGACGCCGTAGAGCCCGTCGTGGTCGGTGAGCGCGAGCGCGTGCAGGTTCAGCCGTGTCGCCTCCTCCAACAGCTCCTCCGGGGAGGAGGCGCCGTCGAGGAAGCTGAAGTTGCTGTGCGCGTGCAGCTCCGCGTACCGGACGGCCTCCTCCGGTGCCTTCGGGATGGGCTGCGGGACGTACTTCTGCCGCTTGCGCGACGACGGCCGCTCGTCGGCCTGCTGACCGGTGCGCCGTCCGGAGAGCCGGCGCTCGAACTCGGCCCACGGGATGGGCGGGTTGTCGAATCCCATCAGTCGTACCGCGCTTCCGCGAACCAGCCGGAGCCGGCGAGGGAGAGCAGCCACGCCGTACCGTCGGCGTCCACCAGCTGGAACCGGTGCATCGCCCGCGCGAGCGACGCATCCCACCACCGTTCGCGCACCGGCCACGGGCCTGCCCAGGAGTCGACGGGCCGCGCATCCCGCGGCGTGCCGGTCGCCGAGAACAGGGCGATCGGTGCGGTGACGTCGCCGCGGTCGGTCACCTCGACCGGTGCGCCCTCCACCGTCAGCACCGCGACGGGACGCGGCACCTCGAACACCGTCGACGGCGCCGGGGCGCGGAGCGACCCGGGCCACGGCCGGTCCGCGCGCGCGACCCCGACCGGACGGTCGCCCCACGGCACCAGCACCTGCCGCTCCGCGGGGGCGCGGCCGCCCGCGATCGTGGCGGTGACCACCGCCTCGTGCCCGAGCATGCTCTGCACCCGGGTGAGGCCGTGGTGGATGCGCTCGTCGGCGCCGCCGCCCCACAGGCCGTCCTCGTGGTGGCCGATGTCGTCGACCGCCTCCGGCGCGAGGGCGACGCGGGAGATCGGCGACGCCAGGCCGGAGTCGATGGCGCCCGCGCCCTGCAGCTGCCAGCGCACCCGGTCGACCACATCCGGCGCTGAGAACAGCCGGGGGTGCAGCCAGGTGCGATCGCTCACCCGCCCGGACTCGTCGGTCACCTCCACCCGCAGCGACGTGCACACCAGCCCCGCCTTGGTGAGGCCGGCGATGAACTGCTCCGCGGCGCCGCGCACCGCGAAGGTCACCTGGTCGACCCGGTCGAGGGGAGGCTCGAACTCGATCGCGCGGTCGAGCTGCTTCGGCGGGGTGCGCGGCACCACGGCGGTGCCGTCGAGCCCGCTGGCCAGGGTGTGCGCCTGCTCGCCCCGCTCGCCGAACCGCTCGCGCATGTCGACGCGGGAGAGCGCGGCGATGTCGCCCAGCGTGTGCAGCCCGAGCCGGCGCAGCAGCGGCGTGAGGTCGGAGAGTCCGAGCTGTGCGACCGGGAGCGGCGCGAGGAACGCGGGGGAGCCGCCCGCCGGGATGACCCGCACGCGGGTGCGGGTGCCGCCGGTGGAGCGGGCCGCCTGCTCGGCGGCGAACGGTCCGTCGGCGACGCCGACCCGCGCATCCGGCAGGCCCAGCTCTTCGAGGCAGCGCAGCAGCTCGGCGGCCGCCTCCTCCTCTCCGCCGTAGTAGCGGGCGGGGCCGCGCGCCCGCAGCCCGAACGTGCCGGGGCGGACCGGCTGGACGCCGGGCGTGATCTCCTCCACCCGGGCGAGCACCGGGTCGAAGGCGCGCGCATCCTGCACCGGGTCGTACGGGACCACCTCCAGCTGGGGGCAGCGGGCCTGCGCCTCGCGCATCCGGAGCCCCCGCTTCACACCGTCGGAGCGCGCCGCCTCCGAGCACGCGAAGACGAGACCCTTCTCGACCAGGGCGAGCGGCAGCTCCGGCGCCAGGTCGAGCGCCTGCTGGGCCGCGATCACCGGCCAGTCGGGGCACCACACCACGATGGCGCGGGTCACGGCCGGCTCGTACCCCTTGGTGGCGGCCATCAGCCCACCGCCTCGAGCCGGGTGGGGGCGGTGGCGCGGAAGCTCTCGTCGACCGCCGGCAGCCACAGGTCGGCGGCGCGGCGCGGGCCGGACCCGCCGCGCGGCGCGGACTCCACCGTCACCCGTCGGGACGAGAGGTAGCCGTACCCGGCGCCCAGCCCGTCCCAGCCGCTCCGCGCGACCCGCAGCGTGGCCTCGACCTGAGGCCAGTCGCCCGCGACGATGAGCGTCGCCTCGCGCTGCCGCAACCGGGCGCTCAGGCGCGCCACGTCGCCGCCCGTGGCGCGGGACGGCGGGGCGACGACGACCACGCTGAGCACGTCGACGACGGCCGCGGTGACGGTCAACCAGTCGTCGCCGGGATGCGGCACCAGCACCAGCCGCTCGAGGTCGATGCCGAACCGGCTCGCGGCCTCCGCGCCGAAATCGGGCATGCCCACCACACCGCACCAGGCGCCGGCCGCGCTCGGACCGGCGAGCATCGCCATCAGCAGGGTGGTCGACCCCTGCACCGAGTAGGCCACCCCCGCCTTGAGCGCGCCGCCAGGGAGGAGGGGGGAGAGGGCGGGATGCGTCTGCAGCGTCCGGCTCTCGAGCTTGGTCGCCTGCATCTGCCGGATGCGGGTCTGCAGCTCGTGCACCTGCGCCCGGTCGACGACCGGTTCGCTGAGTGAGGAGGCTGCGAGTGACACCCTCCTATTTTCGAACACATGTTCGAATCTCGCAAATGAAATCTGGCGGTATCGACCCGGTTTCGGAAGGGGGTCGAACCGGCGCAGAGCTGTGCCGGCACTGTACGCCGGACGACCGACAGCGGACACAATGGAGGGTGCGCACCACCTACCCTGCGGCCGTCTACCTCTGCCTCTTCGACGGCGATCGCCTCCTGCTGCAGCGTCGTATGGGCACGGGCTACCGGGACGGCGAGCTGTCCCTCCCCGCCGGGCACGTCGAGCCGGGGGAGTCGGCCACCGCCGCGGTCCTGCGGGAGACGCGCGAGGAGATCCGGGTGGAGCTCGACCCGGGCGACGTGCGGCTCGCGCTGGTCCAGCACGGGCGCGCGGACGGCGACGCCTACATCGACTTCTTCTTCGTCGCCGACCTTCCACCCGGCGCGCAGCCGACGATCGGCGAGCCCGACAAGGCGTCCGAGCTGGTGTGGGCGCATGTGGATGCGCTGCCCGCGGACGTCATCCCCGTCATCCGGAACGGCATCGAGGCGCTGCTGCGTGGCGAGACGTACACGGAGTACGGCTGGTAGCGCCGCCCGCTACGGTTCGGTGACGAAGTCGATGAGGTGCTCGACCCGGCCGAGGAGCTCCGGTTCGAGGTCGGAGAACGACCGCACTCGACCGAGGATGCGCTTCCACGCGCGGGCGATGTCGGCCTGGGTCTCGTGCGGCAGTCCGAGCGCCGCGCAGATGCCGTGCTTCCACGGCACCGAGCGGGGGATGGCCGGCCAGGCGTCGAGGCCGACGCGCTCCGGCTTGACCGCCTGCCAGATGTCGACGAAGGGATGCCCGACGACCAGGACATGTGCTCCGTAGGGCCCGCGCGCGACCTGCTCGGCGATCCGGCTCTCCTTGGAGCCGGGCACCAGGTGGTCCACCAGCACGCCGATTCGACGGCTGCGGTCGGGGCGGAACTCTTTCACGATCGCATCCAGGTCGTCGACGCCTTCGAGGTATTCGACGACGACGCCCTCGACGCGGAGGTCGTCCCCCCAGACGCGCTCCACGAGTTCGGCGTCGTGCCGGCCCTCGACGAAGATGCGGCTGGCGCGCGCGACGCGCGCCTTCTGCTCGCCCACCGAGAACGACCCGGAGGCGGTACGGGCCGGTCCCCCCGCCGCGCGCGACGGGACGACGAGCCGCACCGGTTCGCCGTCGATCAGGAACGAACCGGTGAGAGGGAACACCCGCTTCTTGCCGAAGTAGTCCTCGAGCTCGACGGTCTGCGCCTCCAGGCGGGTGATCGCCCCGCAGAAGCCGCTCGCGGCATCCTCGATCACCAGGTCCCGCACGGCCTCGACGGTCGGCACGGCCTTGCGGCCCGCGTTC